>CAJNCQ010000002.1:0-321731 GCA_905221265.1 bacterium
CAAGACGAAGCAACAAATCTTCCTTACATCTACTTGAGTGCGGGTGTATCAGCTAAACTCTTCCAAGAAACCCTTGTGTTTGCCCACGAATCAGGTGCAAACTTTAACGGCGTTCTTTGCGGCCGTGCAACCTGGGCTGGATCAGTTGAAGCCTACATCAAAGACGGTGAAGCAGC
Organism: bacterium; assembly: GCA_905221265.1. GTDB lineage: Bacteria > Bacillota > Bacilli > Lactobacillales > Streptococcaceae > Streptococcus. Next base: position 177 of record CAJNCQ010000002.1, read on the forward strand.
AGCTCGTGAGTGGTTGCGTACAACTGGATTTGAGAACATTGACGAACTTAACAAGGTTCTTCAAACAACAGCGACTTCATGGACTGAACGTGTATAAGTTTTCCTCCTAATCTTAGGAACATTGATCTAATTAAAAATTTTAAAAAAAGTTGAATGTAAAGGTTTACAAATAAGCTTACTTATGCTATACTTAAATCACAAGTTAATACAAGGTGAGTGTTACTAAGTAATATTAGGCATGATCACAGGTGGATTAGAAATCGATAGATTTTCTAGTTCATTTGTGGTCATTTTTTGTACTCATATACCTTTAAGATACAAAAGGAGGTTGCCATGTATCGAATTCTAAATCCAATGAATCACAATGTCTCGCTTGTCAGAAATGACAAAGGAGAAGAAGTGATTGTGATTGGTAAGGGGATTACATTTGGAAAGAAGAAGGGGGATTTAATTTCTGAAAACCAAGTAGAGAAGATCTTTCGGATGAAGACAGAAGAGTCAAGAGAAAACTTTATGGCTCTCCTCAAAGATGTTCCGCTTGATTTTATCACAGTGACCTATGAGATTATTGATAAGCTATCAAAGAAATATCATTATCCGATTCAAGAGTATCTCTACGTAACCTTGACAGATCATATTTACTGCTCTTACCAAGCTCTAGCACAAGGAAGGTACAAGGATAGTAATCTGCCAGATATTTCCACTAAGTATCCTGTCGCTTTTCAAATCGCAAAGGAAGCCTTTGAAATCTATCGTCAGAAGTTGACAGATCATTTCCCTGAGGATGAAATTATTCGGATCGCTTATCATTTCATCAATGCCGAAGGGGAGAATGAAGTTCAAGTGGTTGAGTCGATTGATAAGAGGAAAGAAATTCTCAGGAATGTTGAAGAAGTGCTAAAGGGTTATGCAATTCAACGAACCAAAGAGAATAATCATTTCTATGATCGTTTTATGATTCATTTGAATTATTTCTTGGATTATTTAGACAGATCTAGAGATGATAACCAATCACTTCTGGATATGGAAGATCATATTAAACAATCCTATCCAAAAGCGTTCGAGATTGGTTCCAAGATCTATGATGTGATTACGCAACATACGGGTCTTGATTTGTATAAAAGTGAACGAGTTTATCTAGTTCTACATATCCAACGTTTATTGTCATAGAAATTTAATTAAAAATACATAAGGAGAATTCTATCATGAATAGAGAAGAAGTAACATTGTTAGGTTTTGAAATTGTTGCCTATGCTGGCGATGCTCGATCAAAACTATTGGAAGCCTTGAAGGCCGCTGAAGCTGGTGATTTTGCGAAAGCGGATAGCTTAGTTGAGGAAGCTGGTGGCTGTATCGCCGAGGCTCATCACGCGCAAACAAGTCTATTGACCAAGGAGGCAGCTGGTGAAGATTTGGCTTATAGTGTGACCATGATGCACGGCCAAGATCACTTGATGACAACTATCTTGCTCAAAGATTTGATGCACCATTTAATTGAACTCTACAAGAGAGGAGTTAAGTAATGAACAAACTAATTGCTTTTATCGAGAAAGGAAAGCCTTTCTTTGAAAAACTATCTCGGAATATCTATCTTCGTGCCATTCGTGATGGTTTTATTGCTGGTATGCCAGTCATTCTCTTCTCAAGTATCTTTATCTTGATTGCCTTTGTTCCTAACTCATGGGGCTTTAAATGGTCTGATGATGTTGTTAATCTCCTAATGAAACCTTATAGCTATTCAATGGGGATTCTAGCTCTCTTGGTAGCTGGTACAACAGCTAAGTCATTGACAGACTCAGTTAACCGTAGCATGGAGAAAACCAATCAAATCAACTATATGTCAACATTGTTGGCAGCAATTGTTGGTTTGTTGATGTTGGCAGCTGATCCGATTGAAGGTGGTTTTGCGACAGGTTTCCTTGGGACAAAAGGTTTGCTTTCAGCCTTCCTTGCTGCCTTTGTTACCGTAGCAATCTATAAGGTTTGTGTTAAGAACAACGTTACCATTCGTATGCCTGACGAAGTTCCACCCAATATCTCACAAGTTTTTAAAGATGTGATTCCATTCACTCTTTCAGTTGTTTCTCTATATGTTCTTGATTTACTAGCTCGTCATTTTGTTGGTGCAAGCGTAGCAGAATCAATCGGTAAATTCTTTGCACCATTATTCTCAGCTGCGGATGGTTATCTAGGTATTACGATTATCTTTGGTGCCTTTGCCTTCTTCTGGTTTGTTGGTATCCATGGTCCATCTATCGTTGAACCAGCAATCGCAGCTATTACCTATGCAAATGCCGAAGTCAACTTGAACCTTCTCCAACAAGGGATGCATGCAGACAAGATTCTTACTTCAGGTACACAAATGTTTATCGTTACCATGGGTGGTACTGGTGCGACACTGGTTGTTCCATTCATGTTCATGTGGTTGACCAAATCAAAACGAAACCGTGCAATCGGACGTGCTTCAGTAGTTCCAACATTCTTTGGTGTAAATGAACCAATCTTGTTTGGTGCACCTCTTGTACTGAACCCGATTTTCTTTATTCCATTTATCTTTGCGCCAATTGCCAACGTATGGATCTTTAAATTCTTCATTGAGACGCTTGGCATGAACTCATTTACAGCCAACCTTCCTTGGACAACACCAGGTCCGCTCGGTATTGTTCTCGGTACAAACTTCCAATTCTTGTCATTTGTACTTGCTGCTTTGTTAATCCTTGTTGACGTAGCAATTTACTATCCATTCCTCAAGGTTTATGATGAACAAATTCTTGAAGAAGAGCGTTCAGGTAAAGCCAATGATGAATTGAAAGAAAAAGTAGCAGCAAACTTCAATACTGCCAAAGCAGATGCTATTCTTGAAAAAGCAGGTGTAGAAACGGCGCAAAACACAATCACAGAAGAAACAAATGTTCTCGTTCTCTGTGCAGGCGGAGGTACAAGTGGTCTCCTTGCAAATGCTTTAAACAAGGCAGCTGCGGAGTACAAGGTTCCTGTTAAAGCAGCAGCTGGTGGCTATGGAGCTCACCGTGAAATGTTGCCTGAGTTTGACCTGGTTATCCTTGCTCCTCAAGTAGCTTCAAACTTTGAAGACATGAAGGCCGAAACCGACAAGCTTGGTATCAAACTTGCCAAGACAGAAGGTGGCCAATACATTAAATTGACTCGCGATGGAAAAGGCGCTCTTGCCTTTGTTCAAGCGCAGTTTGAAGAATAAAAGGTAAATAGCAAAGAAGTGAGATGGCGGAACTCCTCCCAACTCTATCTCCATCTCATTTCTATTTCTTGAAAGGTGAATCAAATGACAAAAACACTTCCAAAAGACTTTATTTTTGGCGGGGCAACAGCAGCTTATCAAGCAGAAGGTGCGACCAATACCGATGGTAAAGGACCAGTTGCCTGGGACAAATACCTCAAAGATAACTACTGGTACACTGCTGAACCAGCCAGTGATTTCTACCACAAATACCCAGTTGACCTCAAACTAGCAGAAGAGTATGGTGTCAATGGTATCCGTATTTCAATCGCTTGGTCACGTATCTTTCCAACTGGTTACGGGAAAGTCAATGCCAAGGGAGTTGAGTTCTATCATAATCTATTTGCAGAGTGCCACAAACGGCATGTTGAGCCCTTCGTGACTCTTCATCACTTTGACACGCCAGAAGCACTTCATTCAAACGGAGATTTCCTGAATAGAGAAAACATTGATCACTTTGTGGATTATGCAGCCTTCTGTTTTGAAGAATTTCCAGAAGTCAACTATTGGACGACCTTTAATGAAATTGGACCGATAGGAGATGGCCAGTATTTGGTTGGGAAATTTCCACCAGGTATCCAGTACGACCTTGCCAAAGTCTTCCAATCTCATCACAATATGATGGTATCGCATGCGCGTGCAGTCAAGCTATATAAAGATAAAGGTTATAAAGGTGAAATTGGTGTGGTTCATGCCCTGCCTACTAAGTATCCTCTGGATCCTGAAAATCCTGCGGATATCCGTGCAGCCGAGTTAGAAGATATCATTCACAATAAATTTATTTTGGATGCGACTTATCTAGGACGATATTCCGAGGAAACAATGGAAGGTGTCAACCATATCTTAGCAGTCAATGGTGGAAGTTTAGATCTGCGTGAAGAAGACTTCGCTGTGCTAGAAGCTGCAAAAGACCTGAATGACTTCCTTGGAATTAACTACTACATGAGTGATTGGATGCAAGCCTTTGACGGAGAGACGGAAATCATCCACAATGGAAAAGGTGAAAAAGGAAGCTCTAAATATCAGATTAAGGGAGTTGGACGTCGAGTGGCGCCTGACTATGTCCCACGTACGGACTGGGATTGGATTATCTATCCTCAAGGGTTGTATGATCAAATCATGCGCGTGAAGAAAGATTACCCAAATTACAAGAAAATCTACATCACTGAGAATGGTCTCGGAGACAAAGATGAGTTTGTGGATGGGACAGTCTACGATGATGGACGGATTGATTATGTTAAGAAACATATGGAAGTGATTGCAGATGCAATCACCGATGGAGCCAATGTCAAAGGCTACTTTATCTGGTCGCTGATGGATGTCTTTTCTTGGTCAAATGGTTACGAAAAGCGTTACGGCCTCTTCTATGTTGATTTTGAAACTCAGGAGCGCTATCCAAAGAAATCGGCTCACTGGTACAAGAAACTAGCTGAGACACAACTTATTGATTAAAATTCAACAAAAATTCCCCGCCAAAAGGCAGGGGAATTTTTATGGTTTGGATAAAAGAATGGTTGTTTGTTTTGACAGGTCTTCAAATGTTTCCTGACTCAGTTTAGAATCTGAAACGATGGTATCAATCTCTGAGATATTGTAAAAAGTGTAAAAATCAAACTTATTAAACTTACTGTGGTCTGCCAGTAAGTATTTTTTATTGGCATTGTTCAAGGCGATTCGTTGAGCCTCGCCCTCTTCTTCACTGAAGGTGGCAATAGCCTTATCCTTGATACCATTACAGCTAACAAAAGCCTTAGAAAACTGAAGGTTGGTCAAATCCTGTAAGGTAAGTGTCCCTACAAAAGCACCGGTGATAGAGCGATAGTTTCCGCCAATCAAAATCAAATCTGTTAGTTTTCGTTCGTTTAGGATGAGAAAAACTGGAAGACTGTTTGTTACGACACGAATATTATCGATAGGGAGCTCACGAGCAAAACATTCTAAGGTTGTTCCTGGCCCGATAAAAATGGTTTCACCTTCGTCAATCAAATGACCCGCAAAACGGCTAATTTCTTGTTTTTCAGCAATCTGCAAGCCTTGTTTTTCAACGTTTGAGCGTTCGTTGTTTAAGAGAGAACCTGTACGAAGTTTTTCGGCGCCACCATGCACGCGTACCAGCAAATCCTTGTCTGCTAGTTCTTGTAAGTAGCGACGAGCTGTCATATCTGACACATCCAGACGCGTCATAATTTCTTTTACAGTAATAGTTCCTTTAGTATTCACTGTTTCTAAAATACTATCTAGCTTTTCTTGCTTCAGCATCCTTATCACCTCGATTTCTACTATTATTATCTTACCATAAAACGCTCAATCAATCAAATAGAAAAAACAAAATAAAACAAAAACAAAAATCTCACAGTCTGTTTAAACAAACTGTGAGAAGTATGGATTAAAGCTTATTTTTAATCTAAACCGTAGTTGTAATCATCATCTTGCATGGCTTCGACTTCACCAAGGAGGTAACCATTTCCGACTTGAGAGAAGAAGTCGTGGTTAGAAGTTCCTGTTGAAATACCGTTCATGACGATAGGATTGACATCATCAGCTGAATCTGGGAAGAGTGGATCTTGTCCTAGGTTCATAAGGGCCTTATTGGCATTGTAGCGAAGGAAGGTTTTAACTTCTTCGGTCCAACCAACACCGTCATAGAGACTTTCTGTATAACCTTCTTCGTTCTCATAGAGGGTATAGAGCAGGTCGTACATCCATTCTTTAAGTTTTTCTTGCTCTTCTTCAGGCAATTCGTTAAAACCAAGTTGGAATTTGTAACCAATATAAGTTCCGTGAACAGACTCATCACGAATGATCAGTTTGATGATTTCTGCAACGTTGGCCAGTTTGTTGTTACCGAGATAGTAGAGGGGCGTAAAGAAACCAGAGTAGAAGAGGAAGGTTTCAAGGAAAACGCTGGCAACTTTCTTTTCTAGTGGGCTACCATTGAGGTAGATTTCATTGATAATTTCCGCTTTTCTTTGTAGGTAGGGGTTAGTGTTGGTCCATTCAAAGATTTCTTCAATTTCAGCCTTGGTATTCAAGGTTGAAAAGATAGAAGAGTAAGATTTTGCGTGGACAGATTCCATAAACTGGATGTTGTTAAAAACAGCTTCCTCATGCGGTGTACGGATGTCTGCGCGAAGCGCTTGAACCCCTGTTTCAGATTGCATGGTATCCAAAAGGGTCAAACCACCAAAGACTTTTCCAACCAAGTCTTTTTCTTTGTTTGATAGTTTTCTCCAGTCGTCTAGGTCATTTGACAAGGGGATACGCGTATCGAGCCAGAATTGCTCCGTTAGTTTTTCCCAAGTTGATTTGTCGATGACATCTTCGATGGCATTCCAGTTAATGGCTTTGTAGTAAGTTTCCATTTGAAATCTCTTTCTGTATGTAATAATGCGATTGTCGAATCATCTCTATTTTATCATAGTCCGAGAAGAGTATCGCACAAAAAGTCGGAAGCCCGACTTTTTAGTTTTTCATGGTATTTAAGATACTTATCAAGTTTTGTATGGCGGGTAATTTAATCAGTAGTCTGAGAAAATGTGGTTGCCTCAGATAAAAATTAAATCACACAACTTTCACATTGGTTAGCACCAACTTCCCCACCGTCGTCTGTAAAGGTACGGACGTAGTAGATAGACTTGATACCCTTGTTAAAGGCATAGTTACGAAGGATAGACAAGTCACGTGTCGTTTGTTTGTTTTCCTTCTTCCATTCGTAAAGACCTTTCGGAATGTCGCTACGCATGAAGAGAGTGAGTGAAAGCCCTTGGTCCACGTGCTCAGTTGCAGCAGCGTAAACATCAATCACCTTGCGCATATCCATGTCGTAAGCAGAAGTGTAGTAAGGAATGGTATCTGTAGACAAGCCTGCAGCAGGGTAGTAGATCTTACCAATTTTCTTTTCCTGACGTTCTTCGATACGTTGTGTAATCGGGTGGATAGAAGCAGAAACATCGTTAATGTAGCTGATAGAACCATTTGGAGCAACAGCTAGACGGTTTTGGTGGTAAAGTCCATCTGCTTGAACCTTGTCGCGAAGTTCAGCCCAGTCAGCAGCGCTTGGAATAAAGACATCTTTAAAGAGTTCTTTAACACGGTCTGATTTTGGAACAAATTCGCCTGTCACATACTTGTTGAAGTAGCTACCGTTAGCGTAGTCTGATTTTTCAAAGTTGTGGAAGGTGATACCACGTTCACGGGCGATATTGTTTGATTCCACCAAGGTCCAGTAGTTCATAAGCATAAAGTAGATGCTTGTAAATTCAACTGACTCAGGAGATCCATACTCGATGAGTTGTTGGGCAAGGTAGCTATGAAGTCCCATGGCACCAAGACCAAAGGTGTGAGCCAAACTGTTTCCGTGGTCGATAGTAGGAACAGCTACGATGTGCGAACTATCCGTAACGAAAGTCAGAGCACGTACCATAGCACGGATAGAACGACCAAAGTCAGGTGAGGTCATCATGTTGACCACGTTGGTTGAACCAAGGTTACATGAGACGTCTGTTCCCATTTGAAGGTATTCTTGAGCATCGTTGATTAAGCTTGGTTCTTGAACTTGAAGAATCTCAGAACACAAGTTACTCATGATAATCTTTCCATCTACAGGATTTGCGCGGTTAGCTGTATCAATGTTGACTACATAAGGGTAACCAGACTCTTGTTGCAATTTGGAGATTTCAGTTTCCAAATCACGCGCTTTGATTTTTGTCTTGCGGATATTTGGATTTGCAACCAATTCATCGTATTTTTCAGTGATGTCGATGTAGTTGAACGGCACACCATATTCAAGCTCTACAGAATATGGGCTAAAGAGATACATTTCTTCATTTTTACGGGCCAATTCGTAGAATTTATCGGGTACTACAACACCGAGTGAAAGAGTCTTAACCCGAACTTTTTCATCAGCATTTTCTTTCTTAGTTGAAAGGAAAGCGATGATATCTGGGTGAAAGACGTTGAGGTAGACAACCCCAGCACCTTGACGTTGCCCCAATTGGTTAGAGTAAGAGAAGCTGTCTTCAAAAAGCTTCATAACTGGTACGACACCAGAAGCAGCACCTTCATAACCTTTGATAGGTGCGCCAGCTTCACGAAGGTTGCTGAGGGAAATTCCCACGCCGCCACCGATACGTGAAAGTTGAAGAGCAGAGTTGATAGAACGTCCGATAGAGTTCATATCATCAGTTACTTGAATCAAGAAGCACGATACCAACTCCCCACGACGGGCACGACCAGCATTCAAGAAGGAAGGAGTAGCTGGTTGGTAGCGTTGGTGGATGATTTCATTAGCAATGTCAGTCGCGATTGCTTCATCACCGTCAGCGAAATAAAGGGCATTAAAGAAGACACGGTCTTCCATGCTTTCAAGATAGTATTCACCGTCGTTAGTTTTCAAGGCGTACTGATTGTAAAACTTATAGGCAGCCATAAATGACTTAAATTGGAAGTTCTGGTCTTTGATAAATTGATGCAGTTCTTCCAAAAACTCTGGACGGTATTTCTTGAGAAATGCAGTTTCGATGTAGTTGTGTTTAATGAGGTAGTTGATTTTATCAGTGATCGAATCAAAAACCATGGTATTTGGAATCACGTTTTCTTTAAAGAAGGCATCCAAGGCTTCTTTGTCTTTATGCAGCATGATTTGTCCATTAACAGGACGGTTGATTTCGTTATTGAGACGGAAGTAAGTTACGTCCTCAAGATGTTTTAATCCCATAAAATTTCCTTTATCTAATTACAAAAGAAAGGCCTCTAAGTTAGCCCTAGAAGCAATCTCTTCTGGATGATGTACTAAGATTATGCTAATTGTTTCAGTTTTCCTGGTTGGAAGCCTGAAAAGACTTCAGTTGGTGTTTGGATAACAGGAGCTGCGCTGAAACCGAGCTCTTTAACTTGATCGATATACTCTGGTTGCTCGTCGAGATTGATCTCACGATAAGCGACATTGTTGCTATCCAAGAAACGTTTGGTCATCTTACATTGTACACAGTTATTTTTAGAATAAACGGTTACCATTTTTGTAACTCCTCTTCAAAATTTAATACTATCTTAGTATATCAGAAAAAAATTTTTTGTCAAACAATTTTAACTAAATATTGTGTTTTTAATAAAAATATTTAAAAACAGAACACTATATATAGTATTAGGTGAATGATAAAGATTGCGTTTTCATTGACCTGTCAAAGACTGATGAAAACTCAAAACTATATCCTGTATGTTGGTAATTTATATAGAAGATTTTCAGCAAGTTATCTGAAAGGAAATTGAAGAAAGTCCATAAAATACTTGAAAAATTATCTTGAAGGTGATATAATACACTATTGTAAGGGTTATCACTTATAACTCAAATAGAAAACACTTAAAGGAGAGTCAAACTATGGCTTCTAAAGATTTCCACGTAGTGGCAGAAACAGGTATTCACGCACGTCCAGCAACATTGTTGGTTCAAACAGCTAGCAAATTTGCTTCAGATATCACTCTTGAGTACAAAGGTAAATCAGTAAACCTTAAATCTATCATGGGTGTTATGAGTCTTGGTGTTGGCCAAGGTGCTGACGTTACAATTTCAGCTGAAGGTGCAGATGCTGACGATGCAATCGCTGCTATCTCAGAAACAATGGAAAAAGAAGGATTGGCATAAGGAAATGACAGAAATGCTTAAAGGAATCGCAGCGTCAGATGGTGTTGCAGTTGCTAAAGCATATCTACTCGTTCAACCGGATTTGTCATTCGAGACTGTTACAGTCGAAGATACAAACGCAGAAGAAGCTCGCCTTGATGCCGCTTTACAAGCATCACAAGACGAGCTTTCTGTTATCCGTGAGAAAGCAGTAGGTACGCTAGGGGAAGAAGCTGCTCAAGTTTTTGACGCTCACTTAATGGTGCTTGCTGATCCTGAAATGATCAGCCAAATTAAAGAAACTATCCGTGCTAAGAAAGTGAATGCAGAAGCAGGTCTGAAAGAAGTGACAGACATGTTTATCACTATCTTTGAAGGTATGGAAGACAACCCATACATGCAAGAACGTGCAGCGGATATCCGCGACGTGACAAAACGTGTATTGGCAAATCTTCTTGGTAAAAAATTGCCAAACCCAGCTTCTATCAATGAAGAAGTAATCGTCATTGCACATGACTTGACTCCTTCTGATACAGCTCAATTGGACAAAAACTTTGTTAAAGCTTTTGTAACAAACATCGGTGGACGTACAAGCCACTCAGCTATCATGGCACGTACGCTTGAAATTGCAGCAGTATTGGGTACAAACAACATCACTGAAATCGTTAAAGACGGTGACATTCTTGCCGTTAACGGTATCACAGGTGAGGTTATTATCAACCCAACTGATGAGCAAGCAGCAGAATTCAAGGCAGCTGGTGAAGCTTATGCGAAGCAAAAAGCGGAATGGGCTCTCTTGAAAGATGCTAAAACAGTGACTGCTGATGGCAAACATTTCGAATTGGCTGCCAACATTGGTACTCCAAAAGACGTTGAAGGTGTCAATGACAACGGTGCTGAAGCTGTTGGTCTTTACCGCACAGAGTTCTTGTACATGGATTCTCAAGACTTCCCAACAGAAGACGAGCAGTACGAAGCATACAAAGCTGTACTTGAAGGAATGAACGGTAAACCTGTTGTCGTTCGTACAATGGATATCGGTGGAGATAAGGAACTTCCTTACTTCGATATGCCTCACGAAATGAACCCATTCCTTGGATTCCGTGCCCTTCGTATCTCTATTTCTGAAACTGGAGATGCTATGTTCCGTACACAAATTCGTGCCCTTCTTCGTGCGTCTGTACACGGTCAATTGCGTATCATGTTCCCAATGGTTGCACTCTTGAAAGAATTCCGTGCAGCGAAAGCAGTCTTTGACGAAGAAAAAGCAAACCTTCTTGCTGAAGGAGTTGCAGTTGCGGATGATATCCAAGTTGGTATCATGATCGAAATCCCTGCAGCAGCCATGCTTGCAGACCAATTTGCTAAAGAAGTTGACTTCTTCTCAATTGGTACAAACGACTTGATCCAATACACAATGGCAGCAGACCGTATGAACGAGCAAGTTTCATATCTTTACCAACCATATAACCCATCAATCCTTCGCTTGATCAACAACGTTATCAAGGCAGCTCACGCTGAAGGTAAATGGGCTGGTATGTGTGGTGAGATGGCTGGTGACCAACAAGCTGTTCCACTTCTTGTCGGAATGGGCTTGGATGAGTTCTCTATGTCAGCGACATCTGTACTTCGTACACGTAGCTTGATGAAGAAACTCGACACAGCTAAGATGGAAGAGTACGCAAACCGTGCCCTTACAGAATGCTCAACGATGGAAGAAGTTCTTGAACTTCAAAAAGAATACGTTAATTTTGATTAATCGAAAGATCCCTGTAACTAAGTTGCAGGGACTTTTTTTGGTATTTTTAAAAGAAACTTCAGGAAAGCTGATTACATGAAACCTTTTAAAGAAAAAGTAGTGGAGCAGAATGAAAAATACTTAACTGGTTCATAAAATCCTTGACAAGTTGCAAATTTAGGAGTAAACTATTAACCAGTTAAGTAATAGAGAGGAGTTTCTGCAATTTAGAAATGAATTGCAACTAGAAATATCAAAAAAGAAAGTGAGTTTCAATGAAAATTAATAAAAAATACCTTGCTGGTTCTGCGGCAGCTTTGATGTTAAGTGTTTGTTCTTACGAGTTGGGACTGTATCAAGCCAGAACGGTCAAAGAAAATAATCGTATTTCCTATATAGATGGAAAACAGGCGGCACAAAAAACGGAGAATCTGACTCCTGATGAAGTCAGCAAGAAAGAAGGCATCAATGCGGAGCAAATCGTCATCAAGATAACAGACCAGGGCTATGTCACTTCGCATGGCGACCACTATCATTACTATAATGGCAAAGTCCCTTATGACGCTATCATCAGTGAAGAGTTGCTGATGAAGGATCCAAACTACCAGCTCAAGGACGAGGATATTATCAGTGAAATCAAGGGTGGTTATGTGATCAAGGTAGATGGAAAATACTATGTTTACCTTAAGGATGCAACCCATGCGGATAATGTCCGTACAAAAGAAGAAATCAATCGACAAAAACAAGAACATAGTCAGCATCGTGAAAGAGGGACTTCAGCAAACGATGGTGCGGTAGCCTTGGCACGTTCACAGGGACGCTACACCACAGATGATGGTTATATCTTTAATGCCTCTGATATCATAGAAGATACAGGTGATGCCTATATCGTTCCTCATGGCAATCACTTCCACTATATTCCTAAGAGTGACTTGTCTGCCAGCGAATTGGCTGCTGCAGAAGCCTTTCTATCTGGTAGAAGTGGCCAATCAAATATGCCTACTTATCGCCGTACCAATAACAACAGTGCTAGCAGCGATGTAGATAGATGGACTCCATCCTATAATAATCAAGGCAACAGCTATAACAATCAAAGCAACAGCTATACGAACACGAACACAGCTAACAACAGTAGCGACGATAACCAAGCAAGTCAAAGTGATGAGGATATTGATGGCCTTCTGAAACAACTTTATGCCTTGCCACTCAGCCAACGACACGTAGAATCTGATGGCCTTGTTTTCGACCCAGCACAAATCACAAGTCGCACAGCCAGAGGTGTAGCTGTCCCTCATGGTAACCATTACCACTTTATCCCTTATGAACAAATGTCTGAATTGGAAGAACGAATCGCTCGTATTATTCCTCTTCGTTATCGTTCGAACCATTGGGTACCAGATTCAAGGCCAGAAGAACCAAGTCCACAACCGACTCCAGAACCTAGTCCAAGTCCGCAACCTACACCAAATCCTCAATCAGCTCCAAGCAATCCAATTGATAAAAAGTTGGTCAAACAAGCGATTCGAAAAGTAGCTGATGGCTATGTATTTGAGGAGAATGGAGCCTCACGTTATATTTCTGCCAAGGAACTTTCAGCAGAAACAGCAGCAGCCATTGATAGTAAACTAGCCAAGCAAGAAAGTTTGTCTCATAAGCTAGGAGCTAGGAAAACCAACCTCCCATCTGGTGATCAAGGATTTTACAATAAGGCTTATGATTTACTAGCAACAGTTCATCAAGACTTACTTGATAATAAAGGGCGTCAAGCTGATTTTGACGCTTTAGATAAACTGTTGGAACGACTCAATAATGACTCAAGTGATAAAGTGAAGTTGGTGGATGATATCTTGGCCTTTCTAGCACCGATTCGTCATCCAGAACGTTTAGGAAAACCAAATGCGCAAATTGCCTACACTGATGATGAGATTCAGGTAGCCAAGTTGGCAGGCAAGTATACAACAGAAGATGGCTATATCTTTGATCCTCGTGATATCACCAGTGATGAGAGGGATGCCTATGTAACTCCACATATGACCCATAGTCATTGGATTAAAAAAGATAGTTTGTCTGAAGCCGAAAGAGCGGCAGCCCAGGCTTATGCTAAAGAGAAAGGTTTGACTCCTCCTTCAACAGACCATCAGGATCCAGGAAATACGGAGGCTAAAGGAGCAGAAGCTATCTACAACCGCGTGAAAGCAGCTAAGAAGGTGCCGCTTGATCGTATGCCTTACAATCTCCAACATACCGTGGAAGTTAAAAACGGTAGTTTAATCATTCCTCATTATGATCATTACCATAACATCAAATTTGAGTGGTTTGACGAAGGACTTTATGAGGCACCTAAGGGGTATAGTCTAGAAGATCTCTTTGCGACTGTCAAGTACTATGTCGAACATCCAAACGAACGTCCGCATTCAGATAGTGGTTGGGGCAATGCAAGTGACCATGTTCAAAGAAACCAAAATGGTCAAGCTGATACCAATCAAACGGAAAAACCATCAGAGGAGAAACCTCGGACAGACAAACCTGAGGAAGAAAAGCCACGCGAAGAGAAGCCTCAAAGTGAGAAACCAGAATCTCCAAAACCAACTGAGGAGCCGGAAGAAGAATCACCAGAGGAAGCAGAAGAACCTCAGGTCGAGACTGAAAAGGTTGAAGCGAAGTTGAGAGAGGCTGAAGAGCTACTTGCAAAGATCCAAGACCCCATTATCAAGTCCAATGCTAAAGAAACTCTCACTGGCTTAAAAAATAATCTGCTATTTGGTGCCCAGGACAACAATAGCATTATGGCTGAAGCTGAAAAGTTGTTGGCATTGTTAAAGGAGGGCAGATAAACCTAATACAATTTTCTAGCTCCTAAAAACAGAATAGGAGAACTAAAAAAGTTAAAATCGAAAATGAGAACAGAATGTAAGTTCTAGTTCTCATTTTTTTCATGAAAATATGTAAAATATCTTGACATATAGTGTAAATAAAGATAAACTATTTACTAGTTAATTAAACGGTTAAATACTAGTTAAGGAGTAATGATGAAAAAAAGAGCATTTCTATTATTAATGGCAGGTCTGTTGGTTCTTGTCTTAGGAGCATGTGGTCAAAAAGAAAAACAAGAAGCAAAAGGGATGAAGATTGTAACAAGTTTTTACCCAATCTATGCCATGGTCAAAGAGGTATCAGGGGACTTGAATGATGTACGGATGATTCAGTCAAGTAGTGGGATTCACTCCTTTGAACCGTCAGCAAATGACATTGCTGCTATCTATGACGCCGATGTCTTTGTCTACCACTCTCATACGCTCGAATCTTGGGCTGGAAGTCTAGATCCTAACTTGAAAAACTCAAAAGTTAAGGTTTTAGAAGCTTCTGAAGGAATGACGTTGGAGCGTGTACCAGGTTTGGAAGATGTAGAAGCTGGTGACGGCATTGATGAAAAAACACTCTACGACCCTCACACTTGGTTAGATCCAGAAAAAGCAGGTGAAGAAGCTCAGATTATCGCTGACAAACTTTCGGAGATTGATAGTTCCAATAAAGAGACTTATCAAAAGAATGCCAAGAATTTCATCTCTAAGGCGCAAGAATTGACTAAGAAGTACCAGCCTATTTTTGAAAAAGCGAGTCAAAAGACTTTTGTTACGCAACACACAGCCTTTTCTTATCTCGCTAAACGCTTTGGTTTGAAACAACTTGGGATTGCAGGGATTTCCCCTGAACAAGAGCCAAGTCCGAGACAGTTGACAGAAATCCAAGAATTTGTCAAAACTTATAATGTCAAAACCATCTTTACTGAGAGCAATGCTTCTTCTAAAGTCGCTGAGACCTTGGTCAAATCAACGGGAGTTAGCCTAAAGACACTCAATCCTTTGGAAGCAGATCCTGAAAATGACAAAACTTACTTAGAAAACCTAGAAGAAAATATGAATGTTCTTGCAGAAGAATTAAAATGAGGAGATGATGAAAATGAAGAAGAAATACCTTGCAGCAGGATCGGCTCTGGTCATTTCCCTAAGCCTTTGCATCTATGCATTGAACCAACACCAGGTAGAAGGAAACAAAGATAAAAATCGTGTGTCTTATGTCGATGGGAAACAAGACACCCAAAAAACAGAGAATCAGACACCAGATCAAGTTAGCAAAAAAGAAGATATTCAGGCAGAACAAATTGTCGTGAAAATCACCGATCAAGGCTATGTGACTTCACATGGTGATCATTTCCATTATTACAATGGTAAAGTTCCTTTTGATGCGATTTTCAGTGAAGAACTGTTGATGAAAGATGCCAATTATCAACTGAAAGATGCTGACATTGTCAACGAAATCAAAGGTGGCTACATTATCAAGGTGGATGGCAAGTATTATGTCTACCTTAAAGATGCGGCTCATGCTGATAATGTTCGTACGAAGGACGAAATTGAGCGCCAAAAACAAGGTCATACTCATGATGCACCAACTTCTAACAGTGCAGTGGCGCTTGCTCAATCTCAAGGTCGCTATACTACCGATGATGGCTACATCTTTAATCCGTCTGATATTATCGAGGATACTGGTGATGCTTATATTGTCCCTCATGGTGGACATTACCACTATATTCCTAAGAGCTCCTTGTCTGCTAGCGAATTGGCTGCTGCCCAAGCCTACCTCTCTGGAACTAGAAAACAAGCAAGTGTGACTGACTATCGTCCTAGTCCAAACGAGACTGGTCAAACTAGCAACCCAAGTCAACAGGCTGAAACGCCAATCAATCCAGAAGAGAGCTTACAGAGTCTATTGCAGCAACTCTATGCTCTTCCAAGTAGTCAACGTTATGCTGAATCAGATGGATTGGTTTTTGACCCTGCTAAGATTTCAAGCAGAACACCAAGTGGCGTAGCGATTCCACACGGAAATCACTATCATTTCATCCCATATACAAAACTTTCTGCCTTGGAAGAAAAGATTGCGCGTATGATTCCGCTTGCAAGCGATAGTGGAAAGCCAACACCTTTGGAAAATCCAAGCAAGCCAGTAGATCATCCAGCTCAGCAAGACCATCATCATGACGAAGAACATGATCATGGTTTTGCAGCCGACCGCGTCATTAGTGAGGATGAGCAAGGTTTTGTAGTTTCTCATGGAGATCACGCTCATTATTTCTTTAAGAAGGACTTGACTGCAGCCCAAATCAAAGCTGCCCAAGATCACTTGAAAGAAAATCATCAGCCTCAGCACGTTCAACCACTTGCAAAGACTGTGGAAAGTTTCTCAAGAGATGCTAGCGATGAAGAAAAAATCAAGTATATATCTCAGACCTACGGAGTTCCGCTCGAAGCGATTCGCATTTCAAATGGATTCTTTGTCTTTGGAAATCCGGATCAAGCCTATGATCCAACCCATATCCATCCCTATGCTGTTCGAAAAGAACATGTTCGTATTCCTCTCCAAACTGGGAATCCAGAACTGGATTTCCTAAATGAACTGTATACGACTGCTCTACGTGATGGGGTGTCTCCTTATAGTTTGCAAGTAGAAAATGATAGTTTTGTGATTCCTCACGGAGACCACAATCACTACATCAAGGTTCAAACTAAGGGCTATGAAGTAGCTCTGAAAAACAAGATTCCGGCCCTACAATCGACCTATCAACCTGGAGCTTTTGATGAACAAACTGTTCTATCTAAGGTGGATCAACTTTTAGCAGATAGCAGAAGTCTCTACAAAGACCAGCCAATCATGCAGAGACGTGTTGAACTTGCTTTGGGGCAGTTCACCGAAAATATGAAAAAACTGGCAACAAACTCAACTGCTGGATACCTAGCAGCCTTGGATCTCTTTGATAAACAGTATATCCATGTGGATCAAAGTGTGGCACCGGTTGAAACTTCACCTTTAGATAAGAAGTATCAATCCCTAGTAGAAAAGATCAATACACTGGATACAGATACTTATGGCTTGCCTAAGAAAGATCTTTTGGTACATTTGCAGGAAGCAAAACTAGCACAGGATGAGACAGAGTTGGCTGCAATTGAAGCGAAACTGCAGGCCTTGCAAGATTTCCGAGATCGAACAGGGGTTACAACAGTAGAGTACATCAAGTATTTCTATGAACATGTATCTGATGGTCGTTTGAGAGAAGAACTTCGGAACCGTGTTGCTCAGTTGACATGGGAACTTTACCAGTCACAATCTTTCCTCAAAGCGACCGACTTGAACAAGCTATTCCCAACTATTTACCAAACTAAGCTAGAAGTAGAAGAAGCTCTCAAAGAAGAACCCATTTCTACAAAAGCTGGTAAGACTATTCTAGATACGGAAAAAGTAGATAGTCAAACTGCTAAGACAGCCATCTATGAATTCCTAAAAGAACTCTACGGTGATTTTATGCCAGAAGAGCGGGTTGGCCATGTTAAGAAGGAAGAAGTGGATGCTCTCCTAACTAAAGCTGCTCAACTCCTAGCACGTGTCAAAGAAGATGGTGTCAAACAATCCCTAGCTGAAGAAGCAGCTAATATCAAAGCGGCTACTGAAAAGGAAAATGCAGACCTTGACGAAGCTAAAACACAACTTGAGGATCTTTTAAATCGTATTGCAGCGACTATCCAACGAGAGAAAAAAGAAGCAGAACAAGATCCACAAACGGTGATTATCTACCAAAAACTCTATAATGTCTTGCTCTCTCTTCACAAGTACTTAGAGGATAACAAAGGATCCGATGCTGACTTTGAACGTGTTGATGCCCTATTTGATCAACTTGCAGCCAAAAGCAGTGATAAAGAAGGTCTCCTCACTCTAGCTAAAGAAATCATTAGCTTGAACCAGGAACTCCGTTCAAAAGCAAGTGAAACTGATAGCCAATCTAAGTCTGAGAAAGACAGTGAAACAGCTTCTTCTCAACCAACAGAAAAGCAAGCGCAAAGTGAGTCTGAGCCAAGTGCTCAACCAAACGAATAAAAAGAAAGGCGAAGTAGCTGAGCTACCTCGTCTTTTTTAGTCTTTATAAGATACAATGCCAATGATGGTATCCACCGCACGCTCCATAGTCTGAAGGCTGACGTATTCAAAACGTCCATGCATGTTTTCTCCACCAGCAAAGATATTTGGAGTTGGAATTCCCATAAAGGAAATCTTAGATCCATCTGTCCCACCACGAATTGGTTCGATAATTGGCGCGATCCCTAAATCTTCCATAACAGCTTTAGCAATGGTAACAGGCGTCATGTCTTTCTCGATGACTTCTTTCATATTGTAGTACTGGTCTGTCAGAGTCAAGCTAACGCGATCATTCCCAAGTTCTTGATTCATCTTATCAGCAATAGACTGCATAGCTGCTTTACGAGCTTCAAAGGCATCCTTTTCAAAGTCACGAATGATGTAGCTTGCACGCGCCTCCTCGACACTACCTGTCACATCCATAAGATGATAGAAACCTTGATAACCGTTTGTCAATTCAGGTCGGTCATTCTCTGGAAGTTGATTATGAAAATCAATCGCTAGCTGAAGGGCATTTACCATCTGGCCTTTAGCGGTACCAGGGTGAACATTACGTCCTTGGAAATGCAATTCAGCAGCTGCTGCTGAGAAAGTCTCGTACTGAAGCTCCCCTAGTGGGCCACCATCAACAGTATAGGCAAAGTCAACGTCAAAGTCTTCAGCATCAAAATTGTTAGCTCCAACACCGATTTCTTCATCTGGTCCAAAACCAACTCGAATCTCACAGTGTTTGATTTCGGGATGAGCAGTCAGATATTCAATAGCAGTCATAATCTCAGCGATCCCTGACTTGTCATCAGCACCCAGCAAGGTCGTGCCATCAGTTGTGATAAGCGTTTGACCTGGATATTTCTCAAGACTCTTAAAGTCAACTGGATCCAGTTTAAATCCAGAATCACCTAAGTCGATAGCTCCACCATCGTAATTTTCGATGACTTGCGGATTAACTCCCTCAGCATTAAAATCAGCAGTATCCATGTGGGAGATGAACCCGATTTTGCGTGTCAAGCTTGGATCGTTTGCTGGTAAGGTCCCAATAGCAAAACCATTTGGAAGGTAGTAAACATTTTGCAGACCGACACGTTTCATTTCAGGAATAAGAATATTGGTCGCAAAATCTACCTGGCTTTGCGTACTTGGAGTAGTAGTCGAGTGTTCATCGGAACGTGTATTGACCTTAACGTAGGTCAAGAAACGCTCTAAAAGGTTGGGATAAGTCATAAAAACTCCTTTAATATCATTTTTTTCATTGTATCATAGAATGGAGAGAAAGACAAAGAGAAGTAAATAAAAATAAAATGAATGAAAGCGTTTATTTATGATATATTTCATGGTACAATGGTAATTGAAAAAAATATCACAAGGACATATCAATGAAAAAAGCAATTTTAATGATGACATTCGGTTCACCAGAAGAGATTACCTTTGAGAGTGTGGCGGATTTTTTTACCAATATTCGTCGTGGAGTTAGACCCGAAGATCACGAGATTCAGACTCTCTATGACAACTATGTTCGTATAGGTGGTACACCGCTTCAGAGGATTACACGTGAGGAGGTCAATTTAGTCAAGGAACGTTTAGGAGAAGAGTATGGCATCTACTTTGCCAACAAATTTTCTCGCCCCTTTATCCCTGATGTGATCAAGCAGATGGAGGCTGATGGTGTTGAAGAATGTATTTGCTTGATTTTAGAACCCCATTATTCCTTCTACTCGGTTATGGGGTATGAGAAGTTTCTGGAAAGTCAGCAAATCCGATTTTTAGTCATTAAGGACTGGTATCAGCAACAGTCTTTGCTGGACTTTTGGACAGATGAGATTAGCAAAATTTTACGAAACGATGTGAGAGAAGATTCTTTTAAGGTGATCTTCTCAGCCCACAGTGTTCCAATTTTTGCCTTGGACTTTGGAGATCCTTATATCGATCAGGTTTTTGATAATAGCAAACTAATCGCTGAACAACTCGGATTGACGGGCGATCAGTATACCAACACTTGGCAGAGCGAGAGTGATATTGGAATCCCTTGGATCAAGCCAGATGTACTTGAGTATCTGAGAGAACAGAAACAACATCCAGAGCATTATATTTTTGTACCAATTAGCTTTATCAGTGAACATATTGAAGTTCTTTTTGATAACGATGTAGAATGTTATGAATTATGTCAAGAATTAGGTGTAACCTACCATCGACCAGCTATGCCAAACACAGACTCTCGTTTAATTGATGCTTTAGTTGCTACTGTAAGAGCCAATGAACAAAAAGAATTTAAGGAATTTCTCCCAGAAGAAGAAACCTTTGATGAGCTAGCGCCTTCAGCAACCACCAAGGATATTATGGAGGAGACAGATGACCTTCAGATGCCAGAATTTGTGAAAAAACTGATTGAGAAAAAAGGCCGTGAAAATGTGAAGATGCCTTACTTGATTAAGAAAATGCTAGAAAAGGCTGGTAAATTGCCGAAAGAGTAAAGAGTAAAGAAAAAGGATTTAGCATGAAGCTAGATCCTTTATTTGTCTTATTTTTTCTCAAGAAGAGCTTTGATTTCTTGAAGGACTTCAAGTTCAGTTGGAGCAGCAGGTGTATCCTCAGCTGGCTCTTCTTTCTTAGTAAGGTTTTGAGCTTTTTCAACAGCTTTGATAACGAAGAAAAGAACAGTACCAATCACTAAGAAGTTGATAACAGCACTCAAGAAGCTGCCATATCCAACGCCATTCCATGAAAGTTCAGCGATGCGTTCAACGTTCGCCGCTTTCAAAGCTGGGTTCAAGATAAGTGGAGTGATGATGTCATTTACAAGTGAAGTAACGATAGCACCAAAAGCAGAGGCGATGATCACACCGACAGCGAGGTCAACGACATTACCGCGAAGCAAAAATTCCTTAAGATCTTTTAACATTTTCATTATCTCCTTTCAAAAACTAATCTTAATTGTACCTGAAATACCTAAATATTGCAACCTTAATGCTTATTGATACCCATCTCATTTATAAAAAACGTATACTTTACTAAAAATATAGTTAAGAATGATAATCAAAACCTGCGCAATTAGCGTTTCGATGGCATTAACCTGATCTAGTTGATCGTTGACAAATTGCCCGATAATATCGGGATAAGATGTAACAAAGATATAAGTTAAAAGAACGTCAAGACCAAGAGTAGAGAGACGAGCTAAGAAAAACTTAGCCAGGCGAGTCGGCCAATTCTTTCTCTTTTGCTTAAAGACGATGGTGTCATTTGTGATAAAGGCAAAGAGAATCCCAATGATATTTGCGAGTACGGTTGCTAGGATTTCCTGGTGACTGATATGGTAAATAAGCAAACGTGATAAAATCGAGATCAGAGTAGTAGCTCCACCGAAAAATAAGTAGGAGAGGATTTCATTACCAAAGAAAGTTTTTATTAGTTTTTTCATGATTTTAGTATAGCATAAAGCTGGCTATTGTGCTATACTGGTAAGGTTGATTCAATCAACCCTTGGTGCTTAGCTTCTTTCACCAAGCATATTTTACGCGGGAAACCGCCAAAGGAGAAAACGTGAAAAAATTAACTGTTCGTGATATGGCAGATATTGCTATCGTTGCTGCTATCTATGTGGTTTTGACCATCACCCCACCCCTTAATGCTATTAGTTACGGTGCCTACCAGTTCCGTATTTCTGAGATGATGAATTTCTTGGCCTTTTACAATCCCAAATATATCATCGGTGTGACGATTGGATGTATGATTGCCAATTTCTTTAGCTTCGGTCTAATAGATGTCTTTGTCGGTGGGGGATCTACCCTAGTTTTCCTTAGTCT
This sequence comes from bacterium, assembly GCA_905221265.1. Taxonomy (GTDB): domain Bacteria; phylum Bacillota; class Bacilli; order Lactobacillales; family Streptococcaceae; genus Streptococcus. The sequence goes on from CAJNCQ010000002.1 coordinate 22,553, forward strand.
AGGTGTATGGCTATTTAGCAAGTACAAGAAAGACTATCTGTTCAATGGTTTGATTCGAAAAGATCATTTCTTCTTTTCAATCCTCTTCTCCATTTCAATGATTACCATTGCAGCTGAACTTCATATCGTTGCAGAAGCTCCGTTCTTCTTGACATGGTTTTCTACTGGAATTGGTGAGTTTGCATCACTTATCGTAGGTGCGATTTTGATTGGTAAATTGGGACAGCGAATCGACCTTACAAAATAAGAAGTTTATAAGCTAGATTCTTGCTAAATCTAGCTTTTTTCATTCCAGAAAATTAAAAGAGAGTGCTTGACAATAGCATAGAACTATAGTATACTTTTTAGGTAAGCTGATTTAGCTCAGTTGGCAGAGCGCATCCATGGTAAGGATGAGGTCGCCGGTTCAATCCCGGCAATTAGCATGATAGATACGAAATAACCTTGGGGACCAAGGTTTTTCTTATACTTCTGTGAAAATGAAGCTAAAGAGTTTTGACAGTTGACAAAAATAACTCTATCTAGTAGAATAGTAGTTGCGATGAGTCGATAGGTAGTCTTCGGACTACTATTGAGCATAAGGAGGTCATAACGCAGGAGCGGACCTTGATGAGTTGTGTGAACCTGCTCATCACATGAAGATGCCTCTTAGTCCCTGGTCGAATGGCTAGGGATTTTTAGTTTTCAGAAAATATAGTCTAAAAATGCTTTTCAATTTCTGGAAAAAGTAGTATAATACATCTATTATAGAAATTTTTAGAAAATTCCGAAAGAGGTTATTTATGGGATATACAGTTGCTGTAGTCGGCGCGACAGGTGCTGTCGGAGCTCAGATGATAAAAATGTTGGAAGAATCATCACTTCCTATTGATAAAATTCGTTACCTTGCTTCTGCACGTTCAGCTGGTAAGACTTTGAAATTTAAAGACCAGGACATTACGATTGAGGAAACAACTGAAACAGCCTTTGAGGGTGTTGATATTGCTCTCTTCTCAGCTGGTGGTTCGACATCAGCTAAGTATGCACCATACGCAGTTAAGGCTGGTGCTGTAGTGGTTGATAACACATCTTACTTCCGTCAAAATCCAGATGTTCCTTTGGTTGTTCCAGAGGTCAATGCTCATGCACTTGATGCCCACAACGGGATTATTGCCTGCCCTAACTGTTCAACAATCCAAATGATGGTGGCTCTTGAGCCTGTTCGTCAAAAATGGGGCTTGGATCGTATCATCGTTTCAACTTACCAAGCAGTCTCTGGTGCAGGTATGGGAGCGATTCTTGAAACAAAACGTGAACTTCGTGAAGTCTTGAATGATGGTGTGAATCCACGTGATTTGCATGCGGAAATCTTGCCTTCAGGTGGTGACAAGAAACACTATCCTATCGCTTTTAACGCTCTTCCGCAAATCGATGTCTTTACTGACAATGATTACACTTACGAAGAGATGAAGATGACTAAGGAAACGAAGAAAATCATGGAAGATGATAGCGTCGCAGTGTCTGCAACATGTGTGCGTATTCCTGTCTTGTCTGCTCACTCTGAGTCTGTTTACATTGAAACAAAAGAAGTGGCTCCAATCGAAGAAGTGAAAGCAGCTATCGCAGCATTCCCAGGTGCTGTTCTTGAAGATGATGTAGCGCATCAAATCTATCCTCAAGCTATCAACGCTGTTGGTTCACGTGATACCTTTGTTGGTCGTATCCGTAAAGACTTGGATGCCGAGAAAGGAATCCACATGTGGGTTGTTTCAGATAACCTTCTTAAAGGTGCTGCTTGGAACTCTGTACAGATCGCAGAAACGCTTCATGAGCGTGGTTTGGTCCGTCCAACAGCTGATCTGAAATTTGAATTGAAATAATGGTTTAGGAGTTCGAATGAACTCCTTCTTTGAAATAGAGAGGTGTTTCACATGTCTTACCAAGATTTAAAAGAGTGTAAAATCATCACGGCCTTCATTACCCCTTTCCATGAGGATGGTTCCATTAACTTTGATGCTATTCCAGCCTTGATTGAGCATTTATTGGCCCATCATACAGATGGAATTCTTCTAGCTGGAACGACTGCTGAGAGTCCAACTTTGACTCACGATGAAGAGTTGGAATTGTTTGCGGCTGTTCAGAAGGTTGTCAATGGACGCGTTCCTTTGATTGCGGGTGTAGGTACCAATGACACACGTGACTCGATTGAGTTTGTCAAAGAAGTAGCAGAATTTGGTGGTTTCGCAGCTGGGCTTGCTATCGTGCCTTACTACAATAAACCTTCTCAGGAAGGGATGTACCAGCACTTTAAGGCGATTGCGGAGGCTTCTGACTTACCTATTATCATCTATAACATTCCAGGTCGTGTAGTTGTCGAATTGACTCCAGAAACCATGCTTCGTTTGGCTGACCATCCTAATATTATCGGTGTTAAAGAATGTACCAGCTTGGCAAATATGGCTTACTTGATCGAGCACAAGCCAGAAGAGTTCTTGATTTATACGGGTGAAGATGGGGATGCCTTCCATGCCATGAATCTTGGTGCAGATGGGGTTATTTCTGTTGCCTCTCATACAAATGGGGATGAGATGCACGAGATGTTTACTGCCATTGCAGAAAGCGATATGAAGAAAGCAGCTGCTATTCAGCGCAAGTTCATTCCTAAAGTCAATGCCCTCTTCTCTTATCCCAGTCCTGCCCCAGTTAAGGCAGTCCTTAACTATATGGGATTTGAAGCTGGACCAACTCGTCTACCTCTAGTTCCAGCACCAGAAGAAGATGCTAAACGCATTATCAAAGTTGTCGTAGATGGCGACTACGAAGCAACTAAGGCAACCGTAACAGGAGTCTTAAGACCAGATTACTAATAAAGACAATAAAATCCATGACCGCAAGAACGATCATAGATTTTTCTTATTTTCCTAAACAGAATTGGCTAAAGAGTTGGGTGATGAGTTCATCAGGAGCTGCATCTCCAGTGATTTCACCGAGAATTTCCCAAGTACGGGTCAAGTCAACTTGAAGCAAATCAACTGGCATACCCAGTTCAAGACCTTGGTTAACAGCTTGTAGGCTTTCAACTGCTTTTTCAATCAAGGAAATATGACGGGCGTTGGACAAGTAGGTTGCATCTTGTTCCACAAGACCAGCATTTTTAAAGAAGAGATCATTAATGCGTTCTTCAATTTTATCAATGTTTTGGTTTTTAAGGACTGAAATACGGATGACATCTTCTGGAAGTTCAGAAGTTTCAATCGATTCTGGCAGGTCAGTTTTATTAAGAAGAATAATGCGGTTGGTATCTTGGCTGATTTCTAGGAGTTGGCGATCTTGGGCGGTCAGTGGTTCACTGGCATTTAGGACTAGTAGTACCAAGTCAGCTTCCTTGAGGGCTTTTTTCGAACGCTCGACACCGATTTGCTCCACAATATCATCTGTTTCACGGATACCGGCTGTATCAATCAATTTGAGAGGAACCCCGTTAATGTTGACGTATTCTTCGATGACATCACGGGTGGTACCAGCGATGTCAGTCACAATAGCCTTGTCTTCACGCAGGAGGTTGTTGAGGAGGCTCGATTTCCCAACGTTGGGACGGCCGATGATAGCAGTTGAAATTCCCTCACGAAGGATTTTACCGCGACGAGCTGTTCTAAGGAGATTCGTCAAGAGTTGTTCAAATTCCTTAGTTTTCTCACGGACAACAGCAGTAGTAGCTTCCTCGACATCATCGTACTCTGGATAGTCAATATTGACCTCGACTTGCGCAAGTGTATTGAGGATTTCTTGCCGAGTATGGTTAATGAGATTAGAAAGAGAACCGTCCAATTGTTTGACGGCAATATTCATAGCCTTGTCAGTCTTGGCACGGATGATATCCATTACCGCCTCAGCTTGTGTTAAATCCACACGACCATTTAAAAATGCGCGCTTGGTAAATTCACCTGGTTCTGCCAACCGAGCTCCTTCACGGATAGCTAACTGGAGAATTTCGTTGGTCACCGCAATCCCCCCGTGGGTGTTAATCTCGATAATATCCTCACGAGTGAAGGTCTTTGGAGACTTCATTACTCCAACCATGACTTCGTCCATGATCTCACCAGTTTGAGGGTCAACGACGTGACCGTAGTTAAGCGTGTGGCTAGCAACCTTACTCAGGTCTTTTCCTTTAAAGATTTTTTGTGCAATGGCAAAACTGTCAGTTCCACTCAGGCGGACAATACCAATAGCCCCTTCTCCTAGTGGAGTAGAGATAGCAGCGATGGTGTCGAATTCACGTGTAATCATACTATTTCCTTTTGTATTTCTTTTCTTAGGATATGTATCCAAGCATCTCTTCAAATTGTAACAAATTTAGGTTATTTCTTCAATGGATGCTACTTGGAGATTGAAAAAGCCTAAGCAATTCTGCTTAAGCTAGTTTATTTGGTGCGCATTTCTCCTTGAGGGAAGTAAGTTCCTTCAGGCATGTCATTGATGATGACATGGACAGCAGATTGAGGTGCTCCTGTGTTACGGACAACAGCTTCCGTTACTTCCTTAGCAAGAGCTTTCTTTTGCTCGAGCGTGCGTCCTTCAAATAAATCGATGCGTACAAATGGCATAATAACTTCCTCCACTAGTTTTGATTTCTTCTATTTTACCACATTTTGCCATTTAAAGCTTCAGAAAATTATGATATACTAGAATGTAGCAAAAATTTAGAAATGGACGTGAAATAGAAGCATGGCACAGTTGTATTATCGTTATGGGACCATGAACTCTGGTAAGACGATTGAGATTCTCAAGGTGGCCTATAACTACGAGGAGCAAGGAAAGGGAGTTGTGATTATGACTTCTGCTCTGGATACGCGTGACGGTGTCGGCTATGTATCTAGTCGGATTGGCATGAAACGCCCAGCCATTGCGATTGAGGAAACGACGGATATCTTTGGCTTTATCCGAGACTTAGCTGAAAAACCTTACTGTGTTTTGGTCGACGAAGCCCAGTTTCTCAAGCGTCACCATGTTTATGACCTAGCTCGTGTTGTTGATGAGTTAGACATACCCGTCATGGCTTTTGGTTTGAAAAATGACTTTCGTAATGAATTATTCGAAGGTTCCAAATATCTTTTGCTCTTAGCAGATAAAATCGATGAGATAAAGACCATCTGTCAGTATTGTAAGAAAAAGGCGACTATGGTGTTGCGTACGCAGGATGGTGTGCCAGTCTATGATGGCGAACAAATTCAGATCGGTGGCAATGAAACCTATATCTCAGTCTGCCGTAAACATTATTTTGCGCCAATGATAACATCTAACAAGGAGCACAACTATGACAATTGAACTAAGAGATGTTACAATGGAAAATTATTTTGATGTTTTGAATTTGGATGTCAAGGAATATCAAAAACAATTCATTGCAACCAACGCAATTAGTTTAGCTGAAGCATATGTCTACACTAAAAATGGAGATTTTGTAGCTCCATTGGCAGTTTATGATAATGATGCAATTATAGGTTTTGTGATGATAGCTTATGATAAAAAGATTGGAATTAGTAGTGGAAATTATTTACTATTTCGTTTTATGATTGATAAGAATTTTCAAAATCAAGGATATTTTAAACCAATTATGGATAAAGTGCTAGACTATGTTCGGACAGCGCCAGCAGGTTTAGGCAATAAACTTTGGTTGTCTTATGAACCAGAAAATGAACATGCAAGATCTTGTTACCTCAGTTATGGATTTAAAGAAACTGGGGAAATATTTGAGAACGAAGTAGTAGCAATCTATGATTTAACAATTGAGAAATAAGGAGAAAAAATGAACATCTATGATCAACTACAAGCTGTAGAAGACCGTTATGAAGAATTAGGAGAATTGCTGAGTGACCCTGATGTCGTTTCAGACACTAAGCGTTTCATGGAGCTTTCAAAAGAAGAGGCTTCTACTCGTGATACGGTAACAGCCTACCGTGAGTACAAACAAGTCCTTCAAAATATCGTTGATGCCGAAGAAATGATTAAGGAATCTGGCGGAGATGCGGACTTGGAAGAAATGGCCAAGCAAGAGCTCAAAGATGCCAAGGCTGAAAAAGAAGAATACGAAGAAAAACTCAAAATTTTGCTCCTTCCAAAAGATCCAAACGATGACAAGAACATCATCCTTGAAATCCGTGGAGCAGCTGGTGGAGACGAAGCAGCCCTCTTCGCTGGTGATCTTCTAACCATGTATCAAAAGTATGCTGAAGCCCAAGGCTGGCGCTTTGAGGTCATGGAAGCATCCATGAATGGTGTTGGTGGTTTCAAAGAAGTGGTTGCTATGGTATCAGGTCAGTCAGTTTACTCTAAACTTAAGTATGAATCTGGTGCCCACCGTGTGCAACGTGTCCCTGTGACAGAAAGCCAAGGGCGTGTTCATACCTCGACAGCGACTGTCCTTGTCATGCCTGAAGTGGAAGAAGTTGAGTACGACATTGATCCAAAAGACCTTCGTGTTGACATCTACCACGCATCGGGTGCTGGTGGACAGAACGTCAACAAGGTTGCGACTGCCGTTCGTATCGTTCACTTGCCAACCAATATCAAGGTTGAGATGCAGGAAGAGCGTACCCAGCAGAAGAACCGTGAGAAGGCTATGAAAATCATCCGTGCGCGTGTTGCTGACCACTTTGCTCAGATTGCACAAGATGAACAAGACGCTGAGCGTAAGTCTACTATTGGTACTGGTGACCGTTCAGAGCGGATCCGTACTTATAATTTCCCACAAAACCGTGTCACAGACCACCGTATCGGTTTGACCCTCCAAAAACTAGATACCATTTTATCTGGAAAATTGGATGAAGTTGTAGATGCCTTGGTGCTCTATGACCAAACACAAAAATTAGAAGAATTAAACAAATAATGAAATTAGCTCAATTATTTTCAGATTTTGAAGAAGAGTTGATAAGACAAGGAGAGGAAGCAGAAAGCCTCTCTTTTGTCTATCGTAGCTTAAAAAATCTCTCTTTTACAGACTTTGTCTTTGATCTTCAGCAAGAGGTAACAGAGAAAGAAAGACAATTTGTAGAAGAGATTTACCAGCAGTTAGCAGCTCACAAACCAGCTCAGTATATCATTGGTTACGCAGATTTTTATGGAATGAAGCTAAAAGTGGATGAGCGGGTTTTGATTCCTCGTCCAGAAACAGAGGAGTTGGTGGAGCTCATCCTGGCAGAAAATCCTGAGAAAAATCTTAAGGTCTTGGATATCGGGACTGGAAGTGGCGCCATCGCCCTTGCTTTAGCAAAGAATCGTCCAGACTGGTCAGTGACAGCAGTTGATATTTCACAGGATGCACTAGATTTGGCAACTGAAAACGCTAAAGTTCAGAATTTCCAGATATTTTTTAAAAAATCTGATTGTTTTGCAGAAATTTCTGAAAAATATGATATAATTGTATCCAATCCACCCTATATCTCTGGTGAAGATGAGTCAGAAGTCGGTTTGAATGTTTTGCATTCAGAACCTCACCTAGCTCTCTTTGCAGATGAGGATGGCCTAGCTATTTACCGCAGAATTGTGGAAGATGCAAAAGACTATCTCAAAGATGGTGGTAAGATTTACCTTGAAATTGGATACAAGCAAGGTCAAAGTGTTCCTGCACTTTTTAGGAAACATCTTCCTGAAAAACGAGTACGAACACTCAAGGACCAATTTGGTCAAGATAGGATGGTTGTAGCTGATGATGGACAGGATTAGACAAGAGTTGGAAAAGGGCGGAGCAGTCGTTTTACCTACCGAGACAGTTTATGGTCTTTTTGCTAAGGCTTTAGATGAAAAAGCTGTCGACCATGTTTACCAACTCAAACGTCGTCCTAGAGATAAGGCGCTCAATCTTAATGTCGCCTCTCTAGAGGACATCTTGCACTTTTCAAAGAATCAGCCAACTTATCTAGAAAAAATTGTAGAGGCCTTTTTACCGGGTCCCTTGACCATTATCCTCGAAGCCAATGACCGAGTTCCCTATTGGGTCAACTCTGGTCTTGCAACTGTCGGATTTCGGATGCCGAGTCACCCCATTACACTTGATTTGATTCGAGAGACAGGTCCCTTGATTGGGCCGTCTGCCAATATTTCAGGTCAGGCAAGTGGAGTGACCTTTGCTCAAATTCTAGAGGATTTTGACCAAGAGGTTTTGGGGCTGGAGGACGATGCTTCTCTAACTGGACAGGATTCGACTATTTTGGATTTGTCTGGAGACAAGGTGAAAATCTTACGCCAAGGGGCAATTAAACGGGAAGATATTCTTGCTCAGTTGCCAGAGATTTCTTTTGAGGAGGAATGAGATGCTAAGAGATTTGCAAGAAACAGATGTGAAAGCTATATGTGAGATTAACCAAGAGACTTTGGGCTATACTTTTAGTCCAGAGGACACAGCTAGTCAACTAGCTAGATTATCTCAGGATTCACATCATTTCCTACTTGGCTATGAGGATGCAGCCAGTCATGCCTTGCTTGGATATGTCCATGCTGAAGTTTATGAATCCCTCTATTCCAAAGCAGGATTTAATATCTTAGGCTTAGCGGTTTCACCTCAAGCACAAGGGCAAGGTATCGGTAAAAGCTTACTACAAGGGTTGGATCAAGAAGCAAAAAGACGGGGTTATGGGTTTATCCGCTTAAACTCTGCCGATCATCGTCTGGGTGCTCATGCATTTTATGAAAAAGTTGGTTATACTTGTGATAAAGTGCAAAAACGGTTTATTCGCATCTTTTAGTTTATTTTGTAAAAACAAACTGAAGGACCAGTCACACTATAAAGGAGAAGACCTATGATTTTTGACAAAGATGATTTTAAAGCATACGATGCTGATCTCTGGAATGCTATTGCCAAAGAAGAAGAACGCCAACAAAACAACATTGAGTTGATTGCTTCGGAAAACGTTGTTTCCAAGGCTGTAATGGCTGCTCAAGGGTCTATCTTGACCAACAAATATGCCGAAGGCTACCCAGGACGCCGTTATTATGGCGGAACAGATGTGGTAGATGTAGTAGAGACTCTTGCTATTGAACGCGCGAAAGAAATTTTTGGTGCTAAATTTGCCAATGTCCAACCTCACTCAGGAAGCCAAGCCAACTGCGCGGCTTACATGGCCTTGATTGAGCCAGGAGATACGGTTATGGGAATGGATTTGGCAGCAGGTGGACACTTGACCCACGGAGCTTCAGTTAGCTTCTCTGGCCAAACCTATAACTTTGTTTCTTATAGTGTAGATCCTGAAACAGAACTCTTGGACTTTGATGCGATCTTGAAACAAGCCCAAGAAGTAAAACCAAAATTGATCGTAGCTGGTGCTTCAGCCTATTCTCAAATTATCGACTTTTCAAAATTCCGTGAAATTGCAGATGCTGTTGGTGCTAAACTCATGGTCGATATGGCCCATATCGCTGGTTTGGTTGCAGCTGGTCTTCACCCAAGCCCAGTGCCATACGCTCATATCACTACAACAACGACCCACAAAACCCTTCGTGGACCACGTGGTGGTTTAATTTTGACTAATGATGAGGAACTTGCTAAGAAGATCAATTCAGCTATTTTCCCAGGTATTCAGGGCGGTCCATTGGAGCATGTTGTTGCGGCTAAAGCTGTTTCCTTCAAAGAAGTTTTAGATCCAGCCTTCAAGGAATATGCAGCAAATGTTATCAAGAACAGTAAAGCTATGGTTGAAGTCTTCTTGCAAGACCCTGATTTCCGTATCATTTCTGGAGGGACTGAAAATCACCTCTTCCTTGTTGATGTCACTAAGGTTGTAGAAAACGGAAAAGTTGCTCAAAACTTGCTGGACGAAGTCAATATTACCCTAAATAAAAACTCAATCCCATACGAAACCTTGTCACCATTCAAGACAAGTGGTATTCGTATCGGATCTGCAGCCATCACTGCACGTGGATTTGGTGAAGAAGAAAGTCGCAAAGTAGCTGAACTCATTATTAAAACCCTTAAGAATGCAGAAAATGAAGCTGTCTTAGAAGAAGTGAGAAGTGCAGTCAAAGCATTGACAGATGCCTTCCCACTATACGAGGACTAATACTTTTATGGACATTTATATTAAGAAAGCTATTATCCATCAGTTCAGCTCAGATGACACCGAGCTGTTCCTAGCGGATAAGTTTCTCAATATCACTCCAAAAATCGAAGAATACCTGCGTAAGAAAATCGAACGTGTGTATTCAGATGAAGCCAAGACTGGGATTTTCGAAGAAGAAAATCCCTTCTTCAATCACATCACAGATGATTTATTGGAGACATCAGTAACACTGGCTAATCTTTGGAAAGAGGAGTTCAGTATTTCTGAAAACCTCAAGACCAATGACTTGATTTTTGTGCAATTTTCTAAAGAAGGCGTTGAACATTTCGCTTTCTTACGAATTGCCTTGCGTGAGACCTTGACCCACCTCGGTGGAGAAGTTGATAATCCAATTAAGCTAACCCAGAATAACTTGCCTGGTTTTGGAACGGGGGCTGATGAGGCCTTGGTGGTTAATCTTCAAAGTCGCAAGTACCATCTGATTGAAAAACGAATCAAGTACAACGGGACTTTTTTGAACTATTTTTCAGATAATCTTCTTGCTGTCGCTCCTAAGATTTCGCCAAAAAAATCCATCAAGGAACTGGAAAAAACGGCTCAGAGAATTGCAGAATCCTTTAATACAGATGATTTTCAATTTCAATCCAAGGTCAAATCAGCTATTTTTAACAACCTTGAAGAAAGCAATGAACTGTCACCTGAAAAATTGGCCAATGACCTTTTTGACAACAACCTGACAGCTCGTCTAAGCTTTATCGACCAAGTCAAGGAAGCTGTACCAGAACCAGTCCAGTTTGATGAAATTGATGCCAGTCGTCAGCTCAAGAAATTTGAAAACCAAAAACTTTCCTTGTCAAACGGAATTGAACTCATCGTTCCCAATAATGTTTACCAAGACGCAGAATCGGTCGAGTTTATCCAAAATGACAATGGAACTTATTCTATTTTAATCAAAAATATCGAGGATATTCAAAGTAAATAATGTTTAAATTACTACGAAGAGTGCTAGTGCTAGCAGTCTTCCTTTTCGCTGTCTATAAAGTCTATCATATCCACCAAGATGTTAAGCAAGTCATGACCTATCAACCCATGGTTCGAGAAATCCTAAGTGAAAGAGATACTCCAGCCAATGAAGAGCTTGTGCTCGCCATGATTTATACCGAAACGAAAGGAAAAGAAGGCGATGTCATGCAGTCTAGCGAGTCTGCTAGTGGTACCACAAATACTATCAATGACAATGTGACGAGCATTCGTCAGGGAATTCAGACATTGACTGATAATCTCTATCTAGCTCAGGAAAAGGGTGTTGATGTCTGGACAGCCGTGCAAGCCTATAATTTTGGCCCCGCTTATATCGATTTTATCGCTCAAAATGGCAAGGAAAATACTCTAGCATTAGCCAAACAATATTCTCGTGAAACCGTCGCTCCAATTCTTGGAAATACCACTGGGAAGACCTACACCTATATCAACCCAATTTCTATCTTTCACGGTGCCGAACTCTATGAGAATGGTGGAAACTATTACTATTCTAGACAGGTTCGCTTTAATCTCTATATCATGAAATTCTTTAATTTCTTCTAAACATCTGGTTTTACCAGGTGTTTTTCACTATAAGCTTTCTTTAAGATTGTTTTATTAACCTAGAAAGGTAAAGGAGGGAATATCCCATGAGAAAGAAATTCTTTCTAACAAGCGCTGCAGTATTGTGGGCCGCAACAGCTATGACAAGCGTCCACGCAGCAACAGATGTTCAAAAAGTAATCGATGAAACCTATGTACAACCCGAATATGTCCTAGGTTCTTCTCTATCTGAAGACCAGAAAAATCAAACTCTTAGCAAACTTGGCTATAATGCATCAAAAGACACCAAAGATATCAAAACTATGACACCAGATATCTACTCGAAAATCATGAATGTGGCTAATGATGCTAGTCTACAGCTCTATTCGTCAGCCAAGATTCAAAAGCTGGGGGACAAGTCGCCTCTAGAGGTCAAGATTGAAACGCCTGAAAATATCACCAAGGTGACGCAGGATATGTACCGCAACGCAGCAGTGACGCTGGGAGTGGAGCATGCCAAAATCACAGTTGCAGCTCCTATTCCAGTTACAGGAGAGAGCGCCCTAGCAGGTATTTACTACTCGTTAGAAGCCAATGGTGCCAAAGTACCGCAAGCCAATAAAGACTTGGCTCAAGAGGAGCTAAAAGCCTTATCCGATATCAATGCTGAAAACAAGGACAAATCAGGCTACGATGCCAATAAACTCAATGTTGCTTTGGCAGATATCAAGGCAGGAATTGCAAAGGCAAAAGAAGCCAAAGGCAATCTGACAGAGGAAGATGTCCGCAAAATTGTAGAAGACACGCTAAAAAACTACAAACTCGATCAGGTTATAACAGGAAACCAGGTCAATATCATCATCAATTTTGCACTTAACCTCTCAAAGAGTGACATTTTGAACAATGCTGATTTCACTAAAACCCTAAATGACCTCAAGGAAAGCATTGTCTCTCAAGCTGGAGATAGCTTTAAAAATATCAACCTCAACTTTGATGCCAATAAAGCGCTAGAAGACGGGGGCAACTTCTTTAGCTCCCTTTGGCAAGCCATTGTCAACTTCTTCAAGAGTTTTGGTGCTTAGGTCATTTCATGATATAATAGATGGTAACAGAAATGTTGCCGTCTTTTTTTGACGGCCGATAGAAAGTGAAAAATATGCTAAAGAAAAATGATATTGTAGAAGTTGAAATTGTTGATTTGACTCATGAAGGTGCAGGGGTTGCCAAGGTAGGTGGTTTGGTTTTCTTTGTAGAAAATGCTCTACCAACTGAGAAAATCCTCATGCGTGTCCTTAAGGTCAATAAAAAGATTGGCTATGGAAAAGTTGAAGAATACCTTACTCACTCTCCACATCGTAGCCAAGACCTTGACCTAGCTTATCTGCGTTCAGGTATCGCTGATTTGGGGCATCTTGCCTATCCAGAGCAGCTTAAGTTCAAAACCAAGCAAGTCAAAGACAGTCTCTACAAGATTGCTGGTATTACCGATGTAGAGGTTGCTGAAACACTTGGTATGGAGAATCCTGTTAAGTATCGAAATAAGGCACAGGTGCCCGTTCGTCGAGTGAATGGTATCTTGGAAACTGGCTTTTTCCGTAAGAATTCGCACGATCTCATGCCTCTTGAAGATTTCTTTATCCAGGATCCTGTCATTGACCAAGTCGTAGTAGCTCTTCGAGATTTGCTTCGTTTATATGATTTGAAACCTTATGATGAAAAGGAACAGTCTGGCTTGATTCGGAACCTTGTTGTGCGACGTGGTCACTATACAGGACAAATCATGGTCATTTTGGTAACGGCTCGTCCGAAAGTTTTTCGTGTTGAGCAGTTGATTGAACAACTAATCAAGCAGTTCCCAGAGATTGTGTCTGTCATGCAAAATATCAACGACCAGAATACCAATGCGATTTTTGGTAAGGAGTGGAAGACTCTTTATGGTCAGGACTATATTACGGACCAGATGTTGGGAAATGACTACCAAATCGCTGGCCCAGCCTTTTACCAGGTCAATACTCAAATGGCTGAGAAACTTTATCAAACAGCTATTGACTTTGCAGAGTTAAAAGAAGATGATGTGGTGATTGACGCTTACTCAGGGATTGGAACGATTGGATTGTCCGTTGCGAAGCATGTCAAAGAAGTCTACGGTGTTGAAGTGATTCCAGAAGCAGTTGAGAATAGCCAGAAGAATGCTAGCTTGAACGACATTACAAACGCCCACTATGTCTGCGATACAGCTGAAAATGCCATGAAGAATTGGCTTAAGGAAGGTATTCAACCAAGTGTTATATTAGTGGATCCACCAAGAAAAGGCCTCACAGAGAGTTTTATCAAGGTAAGCAGCCAAACAGGAGCTGACCGCATTGCCTATATTTCATGTAATGTCGCAACCATGGCGCGTGATATCAAACTCTACCAAGAGTTGGGATATGAATTGAAGAAAGTCCAGCCGGTGGATCTATTTCCGCAGACGCATCATGTTGAGGCGGTATCACTGCTTGTACGAGCTGAGGCATCAGCGAAGTAGAAGTAGATGCTCCGCCCATGGGATAGGACTCGTAGAATGAGGAGGGAAACCGACGAAATGATACGGTAAGTCCGAACCGCTGAGTGTGTAAGTTTGTTAGTGAAACCCCAGAAACCTTTGAACGAAAGGGATAATGAAAAGTCTTGATTGCAAGGCTTTTTCTTATGTGGTGGGGAAGTATCAGAGTGAGAAAATTTTTGGAGTGAGTAGAAGTGATAGCTAGAAATTATCTAATTCTATTTCCATTTACCCTGTGGGTACGTGTTTGTTTCCATTGACAAGGAGTTTGAGGGGAAAGAAATATAGCTAACGGCCATGAATAAATTATTGAAATGCTTCTTTTACTAACAAGATCTTCTGTGCAGAATGCGGTTCAGCTTTTGGACGTAAGAATTGGACGACAAGTCGTGGCAAACGTAAAGTTTGGCAGTGTAACAACCGCTATAAGGTAAAGAGGCTGATTGGTTGTCAGAATAACCATATCGATGAGGGAACACTAGAGAAAGCCGTAGTAATGGCAGTAAAATTACTGAGTGAGAATGTGGATTTGTTGCATGGAAAGTGGAATAAAATTTTGGAAGAAAACCGGTTATTAGAAAAGCATTACAGTGTGTTGCTGGCTAAATTAATAAACAAGGATTGTTGGGAATATGATTCCTTTGAGATGTGTCAGGTACTAGATAGTATTTTGATTTCGGAGGATGGACAGATAGCCGTTAGATTTTTAGAAGGAACAGAGGTTGATTTATAAGACCCTAGTTAGAAAGTAAGTTTTCTAACTAGGGTCTTTTTTGCGTTAATTTTACCTTACTACTTCAATTAATAGAAATATTTTCAGTCCGTCGCATATTAACCGAGATCAGAAAATAAATAAACCAAAAAGGTTTACAAATTATTTGAAATGGTTTATAATTAATATGAAAGATAAATGGAGGAAACTGAATATGATAACGGAGTATGGTAAATTTCTAAGAAAATTGAGAATAGATCAAGGTCAAACCCTCAAAATAATGGCGGAAAAACTAGGTGTAAGCTCGGCTTTTTTATCAGCTGTAGAGAATGGTAAAAAGAAAATCCCTAAAACATGGGAAACCAAATTAGCAACTGAGTATGAACTAAATGGCGAACAATTAGAGGAATTAAGACGTAGTCAACAAGACAGTCAACAATTAATAGAAATAAACCTAGAAACACTATCAGAAGCTCAAAAGGATACAGCTTTTGCTTTTGCTAGAAGTCTTGAGAAATTTGACACACAAGATTTATCAAAATTAGCCAATTTTTTTAGTAAGACTCAGGAGGGAGTTAATGACCTATAATTATAAAGTATCTCCATGTTCAAGATTAGAGATTCGAAATTTTGCTGATTATTTTCGCAAAAAGACAAAATTGTATGATGAACTTGCATATCCAATTGTTGAGATTTTTGAATTATTAGCGGAGGCAGGTTATTATAATTATGAAGTTATTTCAATTGAAGATATGCCAGATAATTATGGGGAAACTCTTCAAGGTGAAAATCTAATCCGGATTCGTGAAGATATATATGATAAAGCTTGTAAAGATGATGGTTTTTCTAGATCCACAATTGCTCATGAACTCCTTCACTTTTTTAAACATCGTCAAGAAGAGATAGTTTTTTGTCGCACTGTTGAAGAAATGAAAAACAGAAAAGTTTATGAAGATCCTGAGTGGCAGGCGAATTGTTTTGCAGGGGAGTTATTAGTTCCAAAAAGATTGGTTAAAAATATGTCTGTTGAGGAGGTGGTGAAACAATGTAAGGTCACTCATGCAATGGCTAGAATTCAACTCGGCCAATATGAGAAAGAAGGATGGTAAAAGAAAAAGCCTTTGAGTGGGGACTCAAGGCTGGTTAGAGCGGCTGGGTAAACCGACATACACAGTATTAGTTTACCATAGTCGCCTTGATATTTCAATAGAAAGGTTTTACTATATGGTGAAAATTCAAAGCAGCCGAAAAGGCTGCAAAGATGTTTTTAATGCATTCTTAGTTGAGAATGCTAACTATGCTGGAAAAGAAGAAATTCCAATCATTAACCCCTACAGTGGTACATTGCCGGAAAAAATGGTACTTTTTTCAAAACGACATCAAATTGAGAAAGAACTTTCATGGTTATGCTTTTATGAGGATGATTATAAATTCGAAAAGATTTGGAGAAATCCAAAGCTCCATTTAGAAACGTTTTCTAAGTTTAAAGGGATAATTCTTCCAGATTTCAGTTTATTTAGAGATATGCCGTATAATGTGCAAGTAAATAACATATACAGAAGTCGTGCTATTGGTTCCTGGTTACAATCGTTAGGGATCTCTGTCATTCCTAACATTCGTTGGGGAGATACTAGAACGTATGATATTGCTTGTCTGGGCGTATCAAAAAATAATGTGATTGCTGTAGGTTCACATGGTCAGATGAAAGATTTAGATGATAAGAGGCATTTTATCAATGGGCTTGATTATGTTGTAGAAAAGCTCCGGCCTATTACAATTCTTGTTTACGGTGCTTTACCAGATGATGTATTCGATTGGTATCGTATTCAGGGGATAAATATTGTTCATTATCCAAGTTACACTTCATTGGTTTATAATAGTTTATAATCAAGGAGGTGCATGATGGGGACGGGATATCATGGAGGATTTGGTAAGACTACTGGCACTGAGGAATTAGACTTAAAACGATTTGATAATCTAGGTGGGTTTCCTATTTTTGAGTTAATTAATCACACGAATCCTAGTACCGAGACTGATGGCTTTTTTGTTGAGCTTATTGCTGATTATAATGGATATAATAAAGGTCTGGTTGGGATAGTTCTATCAAAAGATAGCAATGATACATACAAAGTGAAGTTTTTTACTCGAGAAAATAAGGTCTTAGTTATCATTTCGGTACCGAGATTACTTTTGCATCACATTAGTCATTCTGAATTTAAAAAGTATTTTGAGTAGTATGTGAAATTTAAACATGTATATAAAAATCATAGTGATATAATTAAAGGGAGCTATTTATGGCAAATTCAACAGAGCGAATTGGTATATATGAGTGTGGCAAAATTGCGGAACGGAATAATTGGTTATTCCGAGAGCAACCTATAAATGATATAGGTATTGATGCACATATGGAGCTTATAGAAGAAGGAAAACCTAAACAGCTTCTTGCTTTGCAAATCAAATCTGGTGAAAGTTGGTTTAAGGAGAAAAAAGATGGCTGTATTATCTTTAGAGATATTAATGAGAGACAGTATAACTATTGGACAATGAATTCTTTACCCTGTATTCTAGTCCTTTATAATCCTACTGATGAGATGTGTATTTGGGGAAAGCTTAATACTGAAACGATTCAAAAAACTCGAAATGGTGAAGGAAAAGGTTACTATGTTAAAGTGCCTTGTAGTCAGATTTTTTTGGACGACTCCTCGAATAGAAAAATTCTTTCTTATACAAATTTGCCACAACATCTGCAGAATTATAATTTTCTATTATCTCAGAAAAAATTTATGGAAATTATTGAGAGTGGTGGAGAAGTTAAACTACATTCAACGGAGTGGGTTAACAAATCAAGTGGAAAAGGTGAGACCAAGTTAATTGTTAATGATGGAGATGAAACCAAGGAGTATTTGTACCCGTACTGGTTTCCTTTTACTCCTTATGAAGAAGTTTTTCCTAAGCTATTCCCTTGGGCTAATTTTTCTGTTGATGAAGAATTTTTTGAAGAAAGTGATTCTGAATTATGGCAACAACTTCATTGTTGGTATGATAATGAAATGGATGATTGGATCGTTGTAGGAGACACATTTGAGCAATTCCGCCAAAAATTACATCCTATGCGCTACGTTGACCATGCTGGTGAAGTTGCAGAGTATATGTTGGTTCTCAGTTTGAATGAATTGGGAAAATCGTTCTTAGAGGTAGAGCAATTTATATCTGAAACCAGGCCATACACCAAAGCAAGACCAGAATCAAAAGATAAATAAAGGAGCATTATCATGAAAAAGCTTAAACTTAATAGTGGTATGAAATCGGAAAAAACTATAGATGGATATAGACTAAATCCTACTGAGAAGTATGTTATTAATTTGGAAGATGAAATGGAATTTGCAATATCGACAATGCAAGCAGTTCATATGTTTGGTTTTCCACCAGCATTTAAAAATTGGCATGCTTGGCTATTTGAGAATGGCTTTAGTATGGAAACACCAAATCCAACAAATAAGTTTGTAGCAAAGTTCTATGGAGTAGAACCTCTTTGGAAAACGCCATACTCAATGGGGCTCGTCGTAAAAGCAGAAGGTGATGATGACTATTACATTATTATGGAATGTAGTAGTAAAAATACAGGTTTCAAACACACACAAATTATTCTTACCATGGGAGGATGTTTCTAGATTAGAGAAGGACATAATATATAATGAGTAACCATAAAGGCTTGTTACGTTTAATTGTTTAATTCAGTTAATCAGACAGCCTTTATTTCGTTTCATAGTATAGGTAGTAACCATCAAAACATGTTGAGGCGGTATCACTGCTTGTTCAAACTGATTAAACAAGGATGTAGCTAGTGAAAGTTCTACAGTAAGGAGTTTAAACATGAAATTCCATGAATTTGGTGATAAGAATTTGCCTCCTATTTTACTGATACATGGTGGTGGTAGTTCTTGGTGGAATTATCTTCGTCAAGCACGAATCTTGTCAAAAGAATACCGTATTATTCTACCAACTTTGAATGGCCACGGCGAGGAATATCAACTTGATTATGTTTCTACTGAAGATTCTGCTTTGGAGATTCTAGACTATATCAAAGCAAACTGTGATGGGAAATTGTTTGCAATCGGTGGTGTTTCACTTGGTGGTCAAATTGCCATGGAGCTTTTGTCTTTAGACAGTGAAATTGCTAAGAAGGCCATCATAGACGGAAGCCTCTGTATTCCTCAACCAAGGTTAGCTAAAATCAGCATCTTTCTAGTGTCTCTATTTGGTAAGTTGATGTTCAATAAATTCTCTTGCGAACTTCAGTTAAGCATGATGAACAAACTCTATCCTAAACTGGCTTATCCAGAGGAAATAAAAGCTTATTATTTGGAAGATTTGCCAAGGACGCCTGTCAAAACATTGGTGACCATTTACAAAAACTATATGGGATGTTACAAGCTGAAAGATATGATTTCTGCTAGCAAGGCTCAGGTTATGTATATCTATGGTGAAAAAGAATTGAACTGTGTGAAAGAATCAGCGAAATTATTTCATCAGCTACATTCAAATACAATTTTGTATGAAGCAAAAGGGTATAACCACGGTTATTTATCAGCTTACCTGCCTTATGAGTGGATTGATTTGGTGGTGCCATTTTTAAAGAGTGATTCATTAGAAATGTGTAACGAATCTGATATGCCATAAGGAGGAAACTTATGCTAGGAGCAATTATTGGTGATATTGTAGGTTCAGTTTACGAATGGAACAATATCAAAACGAAGGATTTTCCTTTATTTCGGGAAGATTGTTTTTTCACGGGTGATACGGTAAGTCCGAACCACTGAGTGTGTGAGTTTGTTAGTGAAATGTTGCTAATCCTCAAAATAAAGAAACTAAAACTCCATTATTTAGAGATGTCAACCTAAATTGAATTTACGGAGGTGTTATATTGATAGAGAGCAGACCTGAGTTTGATAAAATCACATCCTTTGATGAGTTTAATAAATACTATTGGTATCGTGATGAACTTTCACAGATATGCAAGTCATTAGGGCTTGAATATAGATGTACAAAACAGGAACTCAATCATAATATTGAGCAGTACTTTAAGGGGAAATTGATTAAAAAATCAACAGTAAAAAGGAAAAAGAAACGAGTAGAAGTCCTTACCTTAGATACGCCCTTACTTGAATGTGAATTCTCCTTTAATGCAGACTTTAGAGAATATTTCTCAACTTTAACAGAGGTTTCGCCCTTTAAATTTACTGCCGATATGGCGACTGCTTGGAGAAAAGTAAAAAGCGACAATGATTTGAGTTTCACAATACAGGATATGCTAAAAGTTTATCATGGAAATTCAGATTATGCCAAGTATGATCATTCGGTTTGTCAATGGAACCAATTTCTAAAGGATTTCTGTGCAGACGAAAATAGTCACAATTACTCGAATAAACTAAAAGTAGCTTCCATTCTTTGGAAAGAAGTCCGAGACTCAAAGAATGAAAAAGTTTATTCAAAAAATATTTTGACTGAACATGCTGATAAAATAAAAGAGTATGGCAAGTAGAAACGTCAGTATAAACTAATAGTTCACAAGAAGGAAGTTTATGGTATGTGTGTTTCTGATAAAGAGGAGCTAGATTCTAAGAAAATTGAATTTGATTTTATGGAAAAAGTTGCTTCTCTTGGAGTTCGTAAATTTTTAAAAGATAGAACTCAAGTATCTCCCTCTTTTGCATCTGGTATGATAGATGGATATTTTGATGACGAGGTTCCGGATTTATTTTAGAAACTTCTTGCAATTTACATTCTAAGCAACCTAGTTGGAGCTCTTCCACGGGCTATTGCTTATGGAGAAGAAGAAGTATCAGTAATGCAAAATCAAGCAAAGGAAATTTTAGAATGGTATCACTATATGAACCGAATAATCCCAAGTTGGTATCTGAACAAGAATAATGCTGAATAATAAATGTTATAATCATAAGAGAATAGGATGGATAATTTAACGTTTAGATAGAAAAATATAAAGAATATTGAAATCATTTGTTGTAACTGTGTAAAAGATAGTTTAGTATTTGCTAAGATAAAAACGAATGCAATCATGTGACTGAAAAGATAACATAACAATAAAAATTTGAGGAGGAATGTAGGATGTTGTTGGATGATGAAAGATATGCAGAGGTTATTGCTTATGGTAAGGAAGCTGTAACCAAGATAGGCGAAAACAAGATCGAGGAGGGATTCGTTCTTGCAGAACAAGGTTGGAACTCTTTTCCAGAGTCGGGAGCAAAATGGAATCAGGGATACAACTATGCGAAAAGCTTTTTCAAGCATGCGATCAGAAATAGAGATATGGTGATAGCAAAATCTTGGTTGGACAGAATGATCGAAAACAATGATGAGCTGCACTTGTTTGATTCTGAGGTTGAACACATGAAGGCAAAGTATGAATTTGAACTTGGAAACTTAGACAAAGCATTTGAACTATGGAAGAAACTGCTCAAACAAAAAGGTGTAGGCAACCGATATTTCCAGTCTGACGATCCAAAGTATAAGGAATTCTATCAATCAAGAAAATAGTTTTATTCAACAAAAGTAACTAAGAGAAATCAATCTTAGAGAGGATTGTGATATCTGTATAAGGAATTGTTATAAAAAGATGAATCAACATAAGGAAAAATAATTGCTGGAGGAACTATGAACCAAATTGAGAAGTATCGAATATTGAGTGCAGGAAAAGCATTCGGTCACCGTGCCAAAATTGCTTTGGTCTTGCTTGATAGCAGCACAGCTTATGAAGAATTAAAAGAAGAAGCCGCACAAAGCATGGTTGCTGGAAGTTATGACTGTGTAGGTGGAGATCCGGCTGTAATACTTGAAAGAATAGCAATAGAATTGATAGGTCGTGATACCCGTAATACATGGTATTTACCTGATAATGTAAAATTTTGGGATAAGCGTTTCGGCAGTTTGTTTGAAAACAAGTTTTTTTGCTATGACGATGATATAGAAACATGGAGCAAGATACTTTACAAATATTTTGTAAAACTGCAGTGGATGCCGAAAAGAGAAGATTATACTTCAACAAGGAGCTATAATAATGTTTGGGGATATTTTGCAGAACTTTTAGCAGTTGTAAAACAAAATAATCATCCTGAGTTTGATAAGTATTATGAAATTGCAGTTCAAAATGGAATGAATCCAGTGGTTTTGGAAAGGAAGTTACAAGAACTGTCTGAAATCAAACAACAGTTTTCTGTAATTTAACAGGTAGTCACTCAGTTTAGAAAAAATGTGACAAAAAATGAATCAATTTATATTCGAAAGGAAAGAATTACAGATTTTATATCCTTGGAAGCCGTTGTAATAATCTTTTAAGAGATGTGCAGTGTAGTAGCTGCCGACGATATAATCTAGATAGCCAATCTTTTCATAAGCAGCAGAAACCTAAAATAAGACCTTAGAATAAAAGCCACAAATCTCTAGTTCTATGAAATAATGTTGAATCAGCAAATCTTTTATATTTGCTGATTTTTAACTATCAAGGCAAGCGATTCATCTTTTTACTTAGATTCTATGACTTGTTTTTCGAATTGAGATTATTGAAGATTTTTAATATAATAAAGTAGAAATAACGAACATTTAGATGAAATTAGCATTTGAGGTTTAGAGTAAACATGAGTCTCTTATTTGAAGAATTTAAAACCATTTGTTTCCATTTAAACCAAGTCGGAATTACACCGACACTGATGGGTTCTTTGGGATTTGAATACCGTTCAAATGAAGAATGGGAGCCATCTGACATTGACATTCATGTCCCTGGAGATCCTAGAGGATGGGAAGCGCCTGATCATCTCAGGATTTATGACTGGGACAAGATAATGAAAGTTATGAACCACTTAGGTTACACCTTGATAGATATCCATGAGCATGAATTCCAAAAAGATGGCTTGAGTGTTGAATTTGGAAGCATCGATTCCTTACCTGATTTTGCAGGAGTTTCGGAATCAGATATAGAGCTGATTCATCTTGAGAACATCACTTTTCGTGTTCCAAGTCTGGAACAGTATCTAAGTATTTATAAAGCTTCTTCTCAAGACTCCTATCGAAACAATCAAAATAGCAATAAAGATTTTAAGAAGATAGATTGGCTGGAAAGCCATTTGTAAATCATCATTTAAAAAGTAGTAAGTTGTGAGATTTACTGCTTTTTTATTTTCATCAACAAACTATTGGAAAATACAAACGAGCCTTGCAAATAAAATTTTAAAGTAGTATACTGGAGTTATGATTATGAAAACGTTTGCGTCGCAGATGAATGAAAGTAAATCAGGAGACAAATACAGTGGAATTAACAGCTATTTACCATAGACCAGAGTCGGAGTATGCTTATCTTTATAAGGATAAGACAATGCACATTCGTATCCGGACTAAGAAAGATGATATTGAAAGCATCAACTTACATTATGGAGATCCTTTTATCTTTATAGAGGATCGTTATGAAGCAATCAAGGAGATGACCAAAATTACCTCCGATGCTTTGTTTGATTATTGGCAAGCAAAAGTTTCAGTGGGCTATGCTCGACTACAGTATCTTTTTGAACTCAAAGATAAGCTAGGTCAGAGTATTTTGTATGGCGATAAAGGTTGTGTTGAAAATACCTTAGAAAACCTTCATTGCGAAGGAAACGGCTTTAAAATTCCTTATATCCATGAGATTGATGCTTGTCATGTACCTGACTGGGTAGCAAATACAGTTTGGTATCAGATTTTCCCGGAACGTTTTGCTAATGGCAATCCGGAGATTTCTCCAGAAGGGGCTCTGGTTTGGGATTCATCTATCAAACCAAAAACGAGTGATTTCTTTGGTGGTGATTTACAAGGTATCATTGACCATCTGGATTACTTGCAAGACTTAGGGGTCACAGGACTTTATCTCTGTCCGATTTTTGAATCCCCAAGCAATCACAAGTATAATACGACGGATTATTTCGAAATTGACCGTCATTTTGGAGATAAGAAGACTTTCCGTAAACTGGTGGAGGAGGCCCATCAGAGAGGCATGAAAATCATGCTGGACGCTGTTTTCAATCATATCGGGGATAAGTCTCCGCAGTGGCAGGATGTTCTCAAGCATGGTGAAAAGTCGGAATATAAAGACTGGTTCCATGTTCAAGAATTTCCCGTGACCAAGGATAAGCTGGGAAACCCAAGAAAGCTCCCTTACCATACCTTTGCCTTTGCCAGCTATATGCCCAAGCTCAATACGGCCAATCCTCAAGTTAGGGACTATTTGTTGAGCGTAGCGACCTACTGGATTGAAGAGTTTGATATCGATGCTTGGCGCTTGGATGTGGCCAATGAAGTGGATCACCAATTTTGGCGAGCGTTCCGGAAGGCTGTCCTAGCTAAAAAGCCTGACCTTTATATTCTTGGAGAAGTTTGGCATACCTCTCAGCCTTGGCTCAATGGCGACGAGTTTCACGCGGTCATGAATTATCCTCTCTCTGATAGTATCAAGGATTATTTCTTGCGTGGGGTCAAGAAAACCAGTCAATTCATTGATGAGATCAACGGTCAGTCCATGTATTATAGACAGCAGATTTCGGAAGTGATGTTCAATCTTCTGGATTCGCATGATACGGAGCGCATTTTGGCTACTTCCAAGGGAGATGTTCAACTCGTTAAGTCTGCCCTAGCCTGCCTCTTTTTACAAAGGGGGACACCGTGTTTCTACTATGGAACCGAGTTAGAGTTAGACGGAGGGCCAGACCCAGATTGCCGTCGTGTTATGCCTTGGGAACGTGTTTCCGATAGCACTGACATGCTCGATTTCATGAAGAAGTTGATTCAGCTTCGTAAAGGAGTTGCGGACATTATTCAACATGGAACCTACAACCTGAAAGAAATCAAGCCTGATGTAGTATCTCTGGAATGGAATCATGACGGGCAAAAGATCCAAGCTATTTTTAATCAATCAACTGAAAACTATCTTGTAGAAGACATTGATGCTGTAGCGTTAGCAAGTCATTGCCAAGAACTAGATAATCAGCTTGTCATCTTACCAAAAGGATTTGTTGTATTTTAGGATGATATGATGTTTTAATATAACATTATTTAGAACTTTTCCTTGCTGAAGTTTCTGTAAAAATATTAAAACTAAGAAAGTGAGCAATAAGCAGATGCCTTATAAAAATATTCTTCGAGACAAAACAAGGAGTGAGCGACGGGTAACTTGGGGTAATGTTGAAAAAGATTGCTATCAAGCTGAGGCGGAATTTAGTGAAAATACTCATTTTGAATTAGCTACAATTTTATTAAAAGGGAAGAAGCGTCGAGTACGCATACGTTTTCCTTTTAGTTATTGTTATCAAATTACCGAAAGAAATTTAGCTTCGGTGATTTGGGATATTCCAGTCAATCCAAGTAAAGGCGCTGAATATCCTCTCTACAGAATTGAAAATAGTTTTTTAATTGAACAAATTGTCCATAATGCAGGAGGAGTACTATACAAACAAGAACTTGAGCACTATCGGGTCCTTACTAATAATTTACTTATTGACATCATTCTCTATGAGGGGCAAGGTGCTGATATCCAGATAGAAGAGGTGGTGAAAAATGAAGTGGGATAAGATTGATAATGAGATTGAATATGATTGGTATGAATTGCGATGTCAACTATCCAGAGATAATCATCTCAGGGTTTCTTTATATGGTTTGAAAAATCAAAAGAATATTTATTATCTTGATTTTGGAAAAGTATTGTTTTGCAGAGCAATAGATGAAGGTTGGAATTTGAATCCTTATGAAGAAAAGTTTGAAAGTGATGAAAAACAGCCTCATATACCTGATGGAGTTTTGTGGGAAGTCACTAATAGCAACCTTAAGAATCAAATCAAAAACCATTATCCTCAGCCGATTCACCATTTTCAAATTCTTGGTATTAATTTTGGGATAGATGTAATCTCAGAAAACTTTCCAATTGTTATACAAGAAAGACTGTAATGATGGACAACCATTCGTTTCAGTCTTTTTTCTATTTATGTAGTATAATAAAGGAAATACCAGAGGTAAACCCTTAGAAAAAAGAGAACGATGAACCATCTAGTCCAATCTTTAAAAGAAAAGATCACTGACCAAATGTCCATGGTTCGACAAGTTCCTAATGATGATGAAGAATTTTATCAAGTCCATTTAGATATTTTCTATAAGCCGACTAGTGAGAATGCAGAGTTTAGAGAGTTTATATGGGACGAAGATCTTGATGAGAACATCTTTGACTATATTCGAAACTCGGAGATTTTACCGATGCTAAAGACAAGGAATACCTCAAAGTAAAAATTTATTTAGATGAAACTTAGTAAGGAGAAATCATGTTTAGTTTTTTTAAGCGAAAAAGAAACAAGCGGTTCAATCAGGAGTCACGTGACAAGGCTAAAGAAAATCAGGCTGTTTCTGAAAAGAAACTTGATGTAGAAAATGATGAAGCAAATGTGGATTCTGAACAAATCCTCCATTTTGATCATTTGAATTTTAAATTGGCCGTCATTCAGGTCTTAATGTACGATTTACAAGTATTGAAACCATCCTTTGATATATATACTTTTGCTGATCAATACAGTGAAGAAGAGATTGATACTGAAAGCATGGAAGTTATAAGGCCTGCTCTTGAGTATTTTGAAGCATTATCTATTCCTAAGAAATATGCTGAAGAGGTCAAAGAAATTTACATGGATGGTGGAAATGAGATTTATATGAATATCATTCCACAATGGGATGGAGAGGATGAAACATTTGATTTGAATGAGCTCAGTTTATTCGAATTGCAACAATTTCCAAACTTAAAAGAAGCAACGATTTTAAGCAGCAATTTTGATAGTGTGAAAGAAATCTTTGATGAGGCTGGTATTGAAGTGGAGCTATTATAATTTTAGTTATCAAGACAGTTCATTTTAAGACAATAATTGGGTCACGGTTTAAAAGGAGTATGAAAATCAATGGATGCTAACATACTTAGAGTTGTAAAAATAGATAAAGAAGCACTTTATGAATTTATCTATGAAAACTTTATAGCACAACAGGAAGAATTGTTAGACATATCCAAATCTGAAGTGATGAATGATTTTGCAATAGATTGGGGAAAAAGGGGAGTTTCTATTTACTGCGCATAGACAGGAAAACATGGCTAGAGAATTGATTTCCTTACCAGAAGGACTAAATGCGGAAACATTACTGGAAAACTTGCCTGTTACAACTGATTCTGTACTTAAACCAAATCAAATCTATAAAGATTATTCATTTGACGATTTGAGCAAATTTATT
The DNA here is from genome assembly GCA_905221265.1 of bacterium. Classification (GTDB taxonomy): domain Bacteria; phylum Bacillota; class Bacilli; order Lactobacillales; family Streptococcaceae; genus Streptococcus. The sequence continues at coordinate 49,698 of CAJNCQ010000002.1, forward strand.
TGATGAGAGTATTTTATATCGCAGAGGTTGTAGATGCTAGAGTGCGGTGAGTTACAGTTAATTACAAGAGAAAAGTGTGAAAAAATACAATTTTTACTCAATCTAGTGTAACTTACTCGAATTTAAATAGTCGATCTAGTGTTGAAGAAGTGAAGAATTTATTATCCACTCATACTATCATTAGAAGGAAGCAAGTCAAAGAATTCAACTTATAAAAGTCCCTTTATCGTAGAGAATATTGATTAGATAGCAAGGAAGAGGAAAAATGAAACTATTTAAAAAAATTTCCTGTCTATTTATTATTATAGTTGGCGCCTTTCTACTAAGTGCCTGTACCTCGCATAAAGAAGACAAAGAGCGACTGGTTCGATATCTCAATAACGTCTATGGAGAAAATACTTGTGAGATGAAAGAAGATCCCAGTCATCCCTATTATTGGTTTGTGACATTGAAGGATTATCCAAATATTCCCTTTACTTGTGGTGCGTCCCATGATTGGCTAGCAATGGGATCACCTTTTATTCATTCTGATTTTGAAGAAACCTTCTGCACAAGAGCTCTTGCGGAATATAAGGAAAATCATAATCTAGGTGATGATGTCCTTTCCTATCTGCATCCCGTAAATTTTGTCTATTCTATAGAAGTAACAAATTTAGATCAACTAAAAGAATCCTATGACAAGATGTTGGACTTTATCAACTATACTAGCCTGAAGTATCCTATTTTAATAGAAACTGATTGTTTCGGGGTACGAATGGATATCAGTGGTATTCGATTAAAGAGCTCGAGGAGGAATCTTGATGGTTCAATCGATACTAGTATTTATCGACAAGTTTGCAATGCAGAAAATGGGAAATTAAACATAAGACCTTTTGAAGAAATTCGTCAAGAATTGGAACCCCAACTACGAACACACCCTGAGAATTCAAAGGGATTTGTATTTGTAGTAAACACGACCTCCTTTGTACTGGGAAGCGATACACTTGATGATTGCTTATATAAGCATTTCGAATTATCATCTACCACAGTAGAAGAACTTCAAAAGATCAAGTTGCAACCTGGAGAAAGCAGCGAAAGCTATATATTGGCCAAAGACTATAATGATAATAGTCTGGGGTATTATACAAAAGTTACAGTGCAGGTGAAAAATCTAAGTGATAAGGAATGTTCTGTTTTAGATGGAACGTTGGTGAAGGCTGTCATCTCTGATCCGGCAAGTATGTATATTGGAGATGTCTGTTTTGAATTTGATAAAAGAAAAGAATTAACTGCTGATTTGTATGATATGCTTGGAACAAAAAGGCCCTCCACTAGTGAAGAGGAGAGCGACGGAGTTCCCTATAAAAATATAAGAGTTTTATTTAAGATGAAGACCTATTTCAAAGAGATAGACAGCGTTACATTATCCTATCAGGAGTAGGGATTTTCTCACTCCCAGATTGTATGCTGAGCTCTTACTCCGTATCGATTGGGGGACTGATCATTATTGAAATTCGCCACAAATTGATAGCTGTTCCATAGTACATAGTCGGCAGTTTGTAGCCTCAGACTGAAGTAGGTATCGTGCTTCACTTCTTTAGCATCAGCAGGTTTCAGTGAAAAGATATCTGTTAATTTCTTTGTTTTAAAGTCAGTGATTGTGAGTTTGGAGAGGTCTTGGTCGCTGATTTTAACTTGGGATAGTTGCGGGCTGTCTGCTGAGATTTCATAGTATGTAACCACACAGTTCTCGAGTTTATCAATGTCTTTCCACTTTGGTGTAATGCTCATGAGACCATAAGATTTACCATCTCGGACTATTTCAAGCAGTTCTCCGTAGTAGAAGTGGTCATTGCGTTTGTTCACAATCTCGCTCTCAGGATTTTTTCCAGTAAAGCTGAACCCCTGGTCCAGTAGTTCTGAAGCTCTTGTTTCTCCGACCACCACATTGGTCTTATAGATTTGTATTCCAAAAGGTTGAGCAGGAAAGCCAGTAATGAAGATGCAAAAAGTAAAGATGAAAGTAGTCAAAAAGACAGCACCAACAACCGCATTGGATGATGAATAGCGGTGATGGTTTTTCTTTGGACGCTTTACTATAAATAACATTAAGTTGATAAGGTTTCTAAACAGCATACTTGCTACAACAATGGCAAATTGAGCCTTTAAACAAGTATAAAGAGCTGCTGAAAAATTGTCCATTTTAACATACAGTGCCACTAGAGTGATGATATTAGCCAGAACAAAATAGAAAATAAATAAGTTTACTTCTTTGAGAGCGTTCCTATTAGTGATATCTTCATATTCAATATGGTAGCGTCCTTGAAAACCTTGCCCAAACTGATACATCCACTTAGGAACTTCTTCGCCGGCGCTAACGGCACTCGCCAGTTTAAAATAGAGATAAATCGTACAGACTAAGAATAGGAAAAAAATAAAATAAAAAGTCAAAGCAAATATAAAAAAGCCCATCGCTATTCTCCTTTTTAAACTATAATCCACATTTTGGATACACCTTTATTATAACACTTTATAGGGAAAACATCTGAGGATACAATAAATCAGGCAAAAACTAAACCTGGGCGAAATTGAGCTTATATAAAAATGTCATTCAACATAGAAATTTTGGAGGAAAAACAAATGGGAATGATTGCTAATTATAGATATATCAATGATCAGTATTTACATCAAATGAAAAGGTTTAATGCTGAAGAAGATGATCAATTTGAGATAGTAGAGGAAGCAGAACTTTTACTTGATATAGATAAGATGTGGGATGTTCTTCATTTTGTGCTTACAGGTGTTGGCACTTCAAATCCTAGCGAAAATAATCCTTTGAGCGTTGCTGTTTTGGGTGTGGTACCCCTTGAAAATGTTACGGAATATATTGCTTATACAGAAAAATCAAAAGTAGTAGAGATTTGTTCAGCTTTGGAAAACTTTGATATTGAAAAAGCCATGGCGCATTTTAGTATGCAAGCTTGTAAAAATGCTGATCTTTATCCCGATATTTGGGATTATGATGGCGAAGAGGAAGAGATTGAAGAAGAAATCTGCGAGTATTTCCAAGCAATGAAAGATTTTTACAAGAAGATTTTAGAGCTCAATGGTAATGTCATGGTCACTATTTGTTAAAAGGTTTATCAAACGTTTCTAAAAGAATAAAATAGCTAGAGGCAAAAAATGGATAAAGAAGATTTACAAAAAGCATATCTTGACTTGGAAAAAGAAAGCTTTCCTTCTGGTAAAAGAATCAAATTTGTAGCTAATTTGGGTAGTTCCCAAGAAATCGCATATCATTATGAACTGATTTGCAAAGATTGGAATGAAGGTGGAAACCTGCATTTAGAAGGTAGCTTTGATAAACATGGAAGAGATGGATTAGAGTTTCTATTTGAACAGTTGGATGAAGTTAAAGATGAAAAACAAAGTGTATTGACTGCGTATCTTATAGCGGAAATCCTTTCTAAATCAAAGCATCGAGATTTTTATTGGTCGCTTTGTGACCAACTGATTCCTATTCTCATTTCACTTTTAGATATAAAGAATACCATTCTTCGTCAAAAGGTGGTCATAGCTTTAGGTTGGGTAGGAACAGAAAAAGAAATTGGTCTTTTGACAAGACAAATGCTAGGTGATGGAGATGCTTTTTGTCGTGCATGGTCTGCGACAAGTCTCATGCAACTGTCCTTTCATAGAGTAAAAGTAGAAATCATATCCAAAGAAGCAAAGACTAGTTTTATTCAAGCTATTACCGAAGAAAAAGACCTCTATGCTTGCGGTATGATGATAGAAGCAGCTCAAATATTATTTGGCAAGAGATGGATATCATCTTCTGCGGGAGAAAATATGGACCTTGAAAAAATTAAAAAGGCTCAAAAATCTGCTATTAGATTTCTAAGTAAGCATTAGACACCAATCATATAGAAACATTTGAGAGTTATTTGATAGATAAGTTTCTCCAGCTCTAAAACTACAAAGAAACATATTATCAATATCAGCACCTGAAATGTATGAATGTTGTGGTCATCATTGTCTCTTTCTACATAGTAAGCCTGCAGTACACTGAAACTACAGGCTTTTGTCGTTTAAGTGGTATAATAGAAGAAAAACGAGAAATATTTTATATATAAAGGGTTTCAAGATCCAATATTAATCGAGGATGGCATGAGATAAAAAAGATTTATTGGCATTATGGAAGGGAAGAAACTGGGAAAATAATGATTCGGAGATCAATTTTCTAGGGCGATGTCTTAATAAAACCATAAATATTCATTTTACAGGCTATTGTGAACAGGATCTACTCTTGTTATCGGGTGATTTGATGTCTAGGCTCTACAGAGACTTGGAGCAGCTAGATAAAAAAGCTCAAAAGGTTATTCAAGATAACTGGCCTGATGAAGCTATTTCAGAACTGGAATTAACTGAGCTAATCTTTGATAAAAGTGGTTCTGATGATGAAACTTGGTACAGCGACATGCTTTAAATGAATAGGAGTCTATATTCTCATACTAGGTAAGAAAAAGGAGAAGTTTTATGAAATTCTTAAAAAATATTTTTGGTAGCAAGAAAGAAAAGGTAGAAGAAAAAACAAAAGTAGTCTTATCCATGCCTCTGTTTAAGGGAGAAGAGACTTATGACTTAAATACTCTTATCGAGGATTTGAAAAACTACTGGGGCCTTGATGTCTGTGAAGTGGATGAAGATGAAAACACATCAACATTTCAAATAAATGGGGACCTTGTCGCCCTAGCTTCTATGCCTTTCACAATTCCTGCAAGTGAGTTTGATGATTTATATGCTTATTCTTATCTATGGAATAATGTTGAAAATGAAGCTAGAGAGCATACCAATCATGCCATTGTTTCAATCTTGTCTAAGACTCTTTCACCAGTAGAACAATATTCCCTACTGACCAAGGTCAATGCATCTATTTTGAGAACCTGTGAAAATGCTATTGGGATATATCAAGGTTCTGCAACCTTGTTATTACCTAAAAATCTTTATCTTGACTTTTCAGACTTTTTGAAAGAGGACAATCTGCCCCTTCAACTCTGGCTTTATATCGGGATTATCAATCAAGAGGATAAAAGTAGTGTCTACACCTATGGTATGAAAGAATTCGGTAAATCTGAAATCGAGATTATAGATTCTGCTATGGACAATGATGACTTATACTATTTCCTTTTGTCGATTCTTCAGTATATTCTGGAGGGTGATGTGATTCTAAATGATGGGGAGACCATTGGATTTTCAGAAGAGCAAAAAATCAAAATCACTGAGTCGAAAGCAGTCTATCTAGATGGAAATTCCTTGAAATTAGAAGTCTAAACAATGATTTTGAATTTGTTGTCCAAGACTTAGACGAGGTTTTATATGAAAGGCGATATGCGAAAGGATTACCTCTATCGGTATCTACTCTACAGATTTGAAAAGGGAACTTTCAAGAATAGTGCTCTGGAAAGGATTGATCAAGAGGCCAAAGAAAGAATCTGTCGGCAGGCGACAAAGACTACCAGACGGATTAGTGTATTTGTCGGTCTGGTCTACTTGATTCTGTTTTGTTTGATAATTATCTGGCTGAATGCAAATTGCTCCCAAAATCCATTTTTTCTATGGTATCAAGGCTATATAGAATCACTATTTCCATTGATCAATGGTGATTGGGGAGGGACTTGGATTGAGAAAAAAGGGACGATTTTATGGATTGCTATTAAGGCCTTCCCCATATTTGTTCTTAATGGGGTACCCTTTCTTTTACTCGTGCTACTGATTGCGAATAGAACTTTAAAAAAGAAAATAAAGGCTGAATGTATCAACTAAGGAGAAAATAAAGATGGGCAGAATGGTTGCAATCGGATCACTGGCTTTTCTTGGACTAGCATTTTTGGGGATTGGACTCGGAATGTATTTCTTCCTCAAAAGGCTGGTAGTGAATGGGAAATCCGTCTTAGACGAGCCAGTAAATGAGCAAACTCGTACAGATAAGATGGGGCTTGGCGAACTTCTAGTTTACTTGTCGATAATTGCGATTGCTGGCGTTTTTGTAGTGCAAATAATGAGTAGGGGAGGAACTGGTAATGCTATTTTGGCAAGAATTGTGATCCTACCACCGATTATGGCACTTTTTAATGCTAGAAAACGCACGGGAAAAGCGATGATCGCACTTGTGGTTTCTTTTATGGTGGCTTTATTTCTTATGATAGCCTATGGTCAGATAGGGATGCCACCTAAAGCACCAGAATTGATGATAGATGACAAGTCGATCACGCTAACACAAACAAGTGTGAGTGATCTTCTGAAAGAAGGTTTTGACATCTATATCAGGGAGGAGGATAGCTTTAGTAACGATTATGATGAGGCTCTTTCTTCGGGGAAAATCAAAAAATATCAGGCTGATAAGAGTATTTTTATCGAAAAAGGTTTTCATCGAGATAGTAATGCTGTGTCGTATGCTCCCTATCTTCTTGGAAAAGATGGTTTAATCCTTGGAAGTATTGCATTATATGGAGATGAAATAAAAGAAACTGTCTTAGAGGACTGTAAAATTATCCAGTTTAAGCTGGATGAAGATCGTATCAAAGCAGCAAAATCAAAAGCTATCTCCTATAAGCTGAATGGTGTAGATTTACTGACTAGAATTGAAGAAGGAGCTATGCGAACAACCTTTGGTAATAAATTATGGTCAGTTCCGCCTGCACATCCTGTCGATTCGACCCAACTATGGTATGGTATCCAGTGGAAAAGTCACAGTGACCACCTGTTTTGGAATGAGTATTTCTCCTTAATTCGCTTGGATGAGAACTACCATATGATAGATTTTGAGCTAGTTGGAGAAGTAGCGCGTGATGATTAGTGAAATAAAGATCTACTAAGTTTTTTTGATGTTATTCTATTTGTACTTTGGTCAGGATTAGTATATAATTTATCATAGAGTCATTTACCAACTAGGAGAAGAATCATGGAATTAAAAGATTTTACTGAAAAAGAACAGGACATGATAAAGCAGGGACTGACAACATCTGAAATTAGCGATAAGGAAACCGCTGCGAAAATCCTTGCCCTAGTGCCTCAGGAATGGATCAAACGCATTCCCTTTTTCGTGCGAAAACACGCAACAACTCGGACAATAAAGCGAATTTCTATTGAACATCCAGAGCTCTATGCAATTGCCAAGAGAAGTGGTGAGATTCCTGAGAAGGAAAGAGAAGAATTGCGCCAAATCATTACAGATATTTTTAAAGAAAAAATGAATAAGCATAAAATCAAATAACATTCTTTTATAAAATAGTTGCTATAAGTCTGTCTTACAAAAATGTAAGATAGGCTTTTTAAATGTAAGATAGGTGTACGATTATACGTAGAAATGTATGCTATACTCTATGTAGATCAAAAAGAAAGAGGTCTATTATGAAAAAATGGAATGCGACACAGTTGAAGTATCTGATGGCGGCAGTAATGGTTCTAGACCATATTCCGCATATTACCGGAATCGTTTCTCCTCTGTGGGAAGGTATCTTTCACGCCTTGACCCGTTGTGTGGGAGTTTGGTTTGCGTATATGGCTATGGAAGGTTTTATCCATACTCGAAATCTAAAAGACTATCTCATCCGCCTCTGGTCTTGGGCTCTTATCATGTTCGCAGGAAATAGCCTCCTCAATACCCTGTTTGTATCTAAAGGAGTAATGGTAAATAATAACATTTTCCTGACTCTGGCCATCGGTGTCACCATGCTTTGGATTGGTTTTCCTCGAAAAGAGCTGGATCAAAAAGAGAAGTTGTGGCGTCGGATTGGAGTTGCTGGGCTTTTGATTTTCGGTTGTCTTTTTACTGAGGGTGGTATCACCGTGCTACCATTTCTCTTGATTAGTTACTCTTGTCGGAATCGCAAGGGATTGCGAAATCTCCTCTATACTCTCCTTTGGGCCTTCCTATTAGTGACTTCTATCCATACCTATGATACTTGGTACCAAACACTGGAAATGATGCTTTACAATTCTGACTGGCTCTTTATCACCGTATTTCCTTTTATGGCCTTGTATAATGGACAGCGAGGAAAAGAAACTAGTTGGAGTAAATATTTCTTTTATATTTTCTACCCAGCGCATCTATGGATTATAGCCTTGATTGCTTATTTGGTTAAGTAGATTCAATACTCATTAGCTCCTTCTTGCTTAAAATGTGAGAGGAGCTTTTCTGTATCTGGAATTCCTAACAAAACATGTTATAATAGTTTTAGAAAGGACGAGGTTTATGGCGAGCATACTTGTAATTGAAGATAATAATGAAATCCAGGAAATTTTAAGAACCCTTCTTGCAGAGGAACATGAGGTGATTCAAGCATTTTCTGGCACAGAAGGTATAATGCAATTTGACAAAGGTGGCATCGATCTCGTTCTGCTAGATATCATGCTCCCTGGGAAAAACGGCGACCAAGTCTTGCAAGCTATTCGACAAACTAGTCAGACTCCGGTCATCATGCTCACTGCTTTGGGTGATAAAAAGCTCATCAGCCAATATCTCCTAGATGGTGCCAATGATTATGTAGTAAAACCTTTTGATTTGGACGAAGTCTTTGCCAGAGTCACCGTGCAATTACGCCAAAGTGGTGAACATCAGTCAGAAGATCGAAGAGAAATTGATAACCTCGTACAAAATTTTAAAAATATCCAGTTTGATGCGGATAGTTTTGAAATAAGCAACTCTACTGAAACCATTCGTCTCGCAAAGAAAGAGTGCCAGATTCTCCAAATGTTGCTCCATCATCCTAAAAAAATCTTCACCAAAGAAGAACTCTATGAATTGATTTGGGAAGAAAGTTACCTGCCTGGAGACAATACGCTCAACACCCATCTAAGCAATCTCCGTAAAAAACTGCATCAACTGGATCCAAATCACGAGTACATCGAAACCATTTGGGGAGTTGGTGTTCGATTAAAAGGAGACAAGCAATGATTTACATTTTGATATCAATATTGCTCCTTACTAACATTATTTTGGCGATTTCTTTGATTCGCTATCATATAGCAATTAGAGATTTAAGCAGACAAATGGAAGAAAAGATTCGCTCTGGTAGCATGAAGAGGATCGGTGTAAATTTCTTTTCAAAGACCATTTTGCGTCTACATAACCAAATTGAGAATCTATTTCAAGAAGTGGAGCAAAATCAGCTAATCATGAAGCGTGAAAAACGTACCCTAGATATGGCAATCAGTAACATCGCTCATGATATTCGGACACCTTTGACAATCGCATCAGGATATACTCAGCAACTAATAAAACACCCCGATAATAGTCCAGAAACCTTAAATAAAATAGCCCATCATCAGGATTTGGTTTCCAAACGTTTGGAGGCTCTCCTCGAATACCGTCATTTGATGGAAGGAGCAGTCAAACCGAAACCGGAAGAGCTTGATTTATCAACTTTTATAACGAAAAAGACTTTAGCTTATTACGACGTTTTTCAAACTTCACATATTGTTTTTGATTTTAACGTTGAACCTGGATTGAAAACGACGACTGATGAGGACTTGCTTGATCGAATTATACAAAACCTCCTTGGAAATGTTCTCAAGCACGGCAAGGAGAAGGCTCGACTTTCCTTGAAAAAGGAAGAAAAGGGGCTTGTTTTGGAAATTGATAATCTAGTCAAAAAACCTATCAAGAATATAGACAATCTCAGCAATCGTTTTTATTCTGAAAATATGTCGGATACCGAAGAATCCTCTGGTTTAGGTCTCTATATTACCGAGGAATTAGTTCATCTTCTTGGAGCGGATATGAAGCTAGTTGCTGATGGCGAATGGTTTTCGGTCTTTATTTACTTTTAACAGAAGAAACCTCCTCTATATCCTAGAGGAGGTTCTTTTTATAAACTTTTCTTCTTGAAAACAGTCAGTCCACTGAGAGAGAAGAAAAGTATGATAGCGATGCAAACCGTTATGGTATAGAGAATAGCTTGACTATTAGTAGTCATAGCATAGGTAAAATCTAGAATTAAATATCGTAGAATTTCAATGTCTGGGAAAACAAGAATTGGAATAGAAAGGACGATAGAGCTAATCAGATAACCAATAAATACGGCAAGATAAGAATGAGTTAGGTAGAGAATAAAGGAAACAATCGAAAGCCAAGCGAGAAGGCATAGAAATTGAAGGGAAATCGTCAAGAGGAGATTAGTAACAAAACCATCAGGTATCGTACCAAGTCCGTTTAGTAGAGTTGAGGGAACAAAAGCAATCACAAGGCTGGCGATGAGCTGTAAGAGAGCGATGCTTGCTAGTACAAAGGATTTAGCGAAGAAAAACTCTGTACGAGAAACGCCAACTGTCAAACTATTTTTATAGAGCTTGCCGATTAGATCAACTCCTAGAACTAGACATACTAGAACAATGCAGAGAAAAACGAGGTTTGAACCATTGCTAGACGTGTTGATAAGAGCTTGAACGCCGTCCCAACCATGGGTTGGAGTCTCTGGTGGTGCTGTCTGAACTGACATCAGATGTCCTGTAGCTCCGATAGCAGCACCCAGTAACATAAGTACAAAGAGAATGAATTCTGTAATCCAGAATCCTTTGGAGCGGAAAAGACGGTAAAAATCTGCTTGAATGTTATGTATCATGATTTTTCTCCTATTCTACCAATTGGGTGAAGTATTCTTCTAGGTTTTGACGGGCAAAGTAAATCTCATCAATAGCAACATCGGCCAAAGTTAGTTGCTTGAGAATCTGTTTGACATCTTGTTCATTACCAAAGATATGGATTTCATTGTCAGGATTGACAACCTTAAACTGGAGCTGGATTTGTTCTTTCAATACCTGACAAGCTCTTTCTTTGTCGCTTGTTTTAAGCACAATATAATCCTCACTCAGTGTTTCAAATTCAGCTTTACTGATTTCACGGATAATCTTACCTTGATCCAAAATTCCAAAGCGATTAGCTAAGAGATAGAGCTCTGACAAGATATGGCTAGAAATGAGGATAGTTATGCCTTTTTCTTGATTGAGCCGCTGGATCATGAGACGAAATTCTTTGATTCCAATTGGGTCGAGACCGTTAATAGGTTCATCAAGAATCAGGAAATCAGGTTTGGATAGGAGGGCAATAGCAATGCCAAGCCTTTGTTTCATTCCTAGTGAGAAATCACGAAAGACTTTTTTCCCTGTATCTGACAAGCCAACATAGTCCAAAGTCTCATGAATCACCTTATCAGCATTTGGAATATGACGTATCATACAATAATATTTAAGGTTTTGATAAGCTGTTAAGTGATTATGGGCTACAGGTGATTCGATAACAGAACCCACTCGAGATAAAGCCTTGGTCCACTCATTTTGTTCTTTGCTAGAAAAGAGGGAAACTGTACCTTTGTCCGCAAACAATAATTGTGTAATGATTTTAATAAGGGTAGTTTTACCTGCTCCATTTTTTCCGATTAATCCATAAATATCTCCCTCTTTTATGGTTAGACTAAGATCTTGAAGAATAGCTTGTTTACCAAATTGTTTGGTCAGTCCATGAATTTCGAGTACTGTTTTCATGATTTTCTCCTTTTGATTTATTTTTCTAACTTTAGTATAAGGTATAGAAATCAAAGAAACATCAAGTAATTCTAAAGAGTTTCTAAAGTTTTGTGATTCTTAAAAAAAAAACAAAACCCAGTTGACATGAACTGGGCTTCTCAATTATAAAATATACTTCTCAATGGCACGCGCAACGCCGTATTCTTCATTGCTGGTTGTAACGTCATTTGCAAGGGATTTTACATGGTCACTGGCATTTCCCATAGCAATGCCTAGTCCTGCAAACTGAAGCATTTCGATATCGTTATTGGCATCACCCATGGCCATAATTTCTGACGGCTCAATCTTCAAAATCTCAGCTAGTCGAGAAAGAGCAGTAGCCTTTGTCGTTCCAAGTGGCATCGCTTCATAAATGACAGGTTGCGAACGAACACCACTAAATCGTTGGCAGAGCTCCTCAGCGAACCGCTGCTCAAAATCGTCTGTTTGCTCTTTGGTGCCTAAAAACATACCTTGGAACATACGATATTTGCCACTAGTCGCTTCCTCAAGAGAAATTTCAGTTAAGTCTGAAAAGACTAGCTTGGCATCATTTTGAACGATTTCATTTGGCTTGCCACCGAGGACAAAATAGTGTTCTTCATCAAAAAGAGTCAACTGGACGTCGCTTTTTTCTGCTAAGTCATAGAGGTATTCAATGTCAGCTGGACTGAGTTCTTGCCAGTCAACTAGTCCCCAGTCACTAGTCTGGTGAGTTGAACAACCATTATTGACAATGACGTACTCGTTCTGGAGGTCAAGTCCTAGTTTTTTATAGTAGGGGAGGACACCGAAAAGCGGGCGACCTGTACAGAGAACCAGTTTGACACCTTTTTCAATGGCTTGGTGAATGGCAGTGATGTGGGCTTGCGGGATTTCCTTGGCTTCATTGAGGAGGGTTCCGTCCATATCCAAGGCAAGTAGTTTAATCATAAGACTTCCTTTTCTAGGTGTTTTGCTTTTATTATAGCATATAGACTATAAAATGTCTGATAGAATTGTAACATTCGACTTTCCTTTTCTTGAAAAACAAAATAAATTCTTATATAATATGTATACTTAATATTTAAGGAGAAAAAATGTCAAAGTATCACTTTAATTCAATTTACAAGAATGATGAAACAGAGTCTACAGGTCTTCTTTTCATCAAAGTCTACAACAAGTGGGAAAGCAATTTGAAAAGAGTCTTGAAATCAGTTGGCCTCACTTTGCCTCAATTTATCGTTTTGACTTCGCTTTTGTTTCTGTCTAATAGAGAGGAATATGTAACGCAAGTTGATATTGCTCGGTTCTCTGGTATGGATGTCATGACGGTTTCCCAGATTGTTAGGCTACTGGAGAAGAAAGACTACATTAGACGCGATCAACACCCAAAGGATAGTCGGGCAAAACTGGTCTCAGTGACGAAGTCTGGCGCAGAGAAGGTCAATCAAGCTTTACCTTTAGTAGAAGGGGTTGATGAAGAATTTTTTGAAAAACTATCTAACGATAGAAAAGTTTTTAATCGCATGTTGGTAGAGTTGGAGGATAAAAATGCCTAGATATTGGGTTGGAGTTGTTTCAAAGAACCATGTTTTAAGAGGAGTTGAAGGAAATTTTTGTCAGGTCTGTCATGGAAAGGGCGGCCCCTTAAACCGTATGAAAAAAGGTGACTATCTTTTATACTATAGTCCGAAATACGATATGAACAGTCAAGATAAATTACAGGCTTTTGTAGCCGTAGGTAAAATTATAGATGACAAAGCCTATCAAGTAGAGCAATTTGAAGGATTCTTTCCCTTTAGACGAAATGTCGAGTATTATCAACCAGTCAAAGATTGCTTCATAGAAATAGCCAGACAACATCCTGAATGGAAAGACTATACTTCTCGCCTCCGCTATGGGCATTTTGAAGTTTCCAAAGACTTTTTCCTCTATATCTTTCAGCATATGAAAGTGGATGATGAAGCATGATTGATTTGCTAATTAAATGATTGTCAACTAGAATTTTGGATTTGGACTGTGAAGCGAACTTTGCTATAATAGAGTAAGAAACTTTGATAAACCAAACGAGGCTGAGATGAAATTACTGTATACTGATATTCGGACTTCTTTGACAGAAATCTTGACTAGAGAGGCAGAGGAGTTAGTTGCTGCAGGCAAGCGGGTTTTCTACATCGCCCCCAACTCTCTTTCTTTTGAAAAGGAACGCGCCGTGCTGGAATGCTTGTCCCAGCAGGCTTCTTTTGCGATTACCGTTACCCGTTTTGCTCAGATGGCTCGTTACCTGGTTTTAAATGATTTGCCAGCTAAGACGAGTCTAGATGACATCGGTCTTGGGATGGCTTTTTATAAATGTCTTGCAGAACTCGATCCCAAGAACTTGCGTGTTTATGGTGCTATTAAGCAGGATCCTCAATTTATCCAGCAGTTGGTTGAACTTTATCATGAGATGACGACTGCTCAGATGAACTTTTTAGACTTGGAAAGTTTGACTGATGACGACAAGCGAGCGGATTTACTCTTGATTTTTGAGAAAGTAACTGCTTATCTCAATCAAAGCCAGTTGGCTCAGGGAAGTCAGTTGTCCCATTTGATTGAGGCTATTGAGAATGATAAGGTAAGTAGTGATTTCAGTCAGATTGCCTTAGTCATTGACGGATTTACCCGTTTTTCTGCTGAGGAAGAGCGTGTAGTGGATCTACTCCATCGTAAAGGTGCCGAGATTGTTATTGGGGCCTATGCAAGCAAGAAGGCCTATACCAGTCCGTTCACTGAAGGAAATCTCTATCAAGCCAGTGTGGAATTTCTTCATCATTTGGGGGCAAAATACCAAACACCTGCTCAGGATCGTTCTCAGACACATGAGAAAATGGATAGTTTTGACAAGGCTTCTCGTTTGCTGGAGTCTTCTTATGACTTCTCAGAACTCGCTTTAGATCTCGATGAGAAGGACCGTGAAAATCTGCAAATCTGGTCCTGCTTGACGCAAAAAGAGGAGTTTGAGTTGGTGGCTCGCGCTATTCGTCAGAAATTACATGATCATCCAGAACTGAGTTACAAGCATTTTCGTATTCTCTTGGGAGATGTAGCTTCTTATCAGTTATCACTGAAAACTATTTTTGACCAGTACCAAATTCCTTTCTATCTAGGTAGAAGTGAATCCATGGCTCATCATCCCTTGACCCAGTATGTGGAATCTATTTTACGATTAAAACGTTACCGTTTCCGTCAGGAGGATTTGATTAATCTCCTCAGAACTGGTCTGTATACCGACCTTAGCCAGGCAGATATTGATGCTTTTGAGCAATATCTCCGCTATCTTGGCATCAATGGCTTGCCAGCTTTTCAGCAGACCTTCACCAAATCCCACCACGGAAAATTCGATTTGGAACGTTTGAACGCTATTCGTCTGCGCGTTTTGGCGCCACTTGAAACCTTATTTGCTAGTCGGAAGCAAAAGACTGAAAATCTCTTGCAAAAGTGGAATAGCTTTCTAAAAGAAGGATCGGTGACCAAGCAACTGCAAGAGTTGACAGCTACTATGGAAGCTCTTGAACAGGAAAGACAAGCCGAAGTTTGGAAAACCTTCTGCCATGTTTTAGAACAATTTGCGACGGTTTTTGCTGGTTCACAAGTTAGTCTAGAGGATTTCCTATCCTTGCTCCATTCTGGAATGGGTTTGTCCCAGTATCGCACCATTCCAGCGACAGTGAACACCGTTCTGGTGCAGAGTTACGATCTAATTTCACCTCTGACAGCTGACTTTGTCTACGCCATCGGGCTGACTCAGGATCATTTACCAAAAATCGCGCAAAACACCAGTCTTTTGACAGACGAAGAAAGACAAAGTTTAAACCAAGCAACTGAGGAGGGAGCGCAATTACTGATTGCAAGTAGTGAAAACCTCAAGAAAAATCGCTATACCATGCTTTCCTTGGTCAATGCTGCTCGTAAGCAGTTGGTGTTATCCGCTCCAAGTCTCCTCAATGAAAATGAGAGCAAGGAATCAGCTTATCTTCAGGAACTGGTGAGTTTTGGCTTTAATCGGACAGAGAAGAAGATTCATCACAAAGGTATGTCTAAGGAAGATATGGGATCATATCATAGTCTCTTGTCTAGCCTTGTTGCCTATCATCAGCAAGCTGCTTCTAGTGAAAATGAACAAGATGTGACCTTTGTCAAGGTTCTAGCGCGTGTCATGGGGAAAAAACTTGATCAGAAAGGTCTTACAAATCCTGCACTCCCAACTAGCCCAAGCAGCAAGCCATTAGAAAAAGAGACCTTGCAGGCACTTTATCCAGCTGACAAGGAGTTTTACCTGTCTACCTCTGGTTTGACGGAGTTTTACCGTAATGAATACAGTTATTTCCTCCGTTATGTCTTAGGTTTGCAGGAAGAAGTGCGCCTGCGTCCGGATGCCCGCAGTCATGGTAATTTCTTGCACCGTATTTTTGAACGGGCCTTGAAACTACCTGCTGAAAATTCCTTTGACCAACGTTTGGAGCAAGCTATCAAGGAAACCAGCCAAGAACGCGAATTTGAAGCTATTTATCAGGAAAGTTTGGAAGCCCAATTTACCAAGGAAGTTTTACTTGATGTGGCTCGGACTACTGGCCACATCCTTCGTCATAATCCAGCCATTGAAACCATTCAAGAGGAAGCAACATTTGGCGGCAAAGATCAGGCCTTTATTCAATTGGATAATGGTCGGAGTGTCCATGTGCGAGGCAAGGTTGACCGTATTGACCGCCTGAAAGCTGATGGAGCGATAGGAGTGGTAGACTACAAGTCTAGTCTGACCCAGTTCCAGTTTCCTCATTTCTTCAATGGACTTAATTCCCAGTTGCCTACCTATCTTGCTGCCCTTAAAAAGGAAGGGGAACAGAACTTTTTCGGAGCCATGTACTTGGAAATGGCTGAGCCTGTCCAATCTTTATTAGCTGTTAAGAGTTTGGCTGGAGCAGTAGCTGAAGCCAGCAAGTCAATGAAATACCAGGGGCTCTTTTTAGAAAAAGAAAGCAGTCATTTGGGCGAATTTTACAACAAAAACAAGGCCAACCAGTTGACAGATGAGGAGTTCCAGCTCTTACTAGACTATAATGCCCATCTTTACAAGAAGGCAGCTGAGAAGATTTTAGAAGGGCAGTTCGCCATTAATCCCTATACCGAAAATGGCAGAAGTATTGCCCCGTACGTTCAGCAACATCAAGCCATTACAGGTTTTGAAGCCAATTACCACTTGGGACAAGCCCGTTTCCTAGAGAAGTTGGACTTAGCTGACGGCAAGCGTCTGGTCGGAGAAAAACTCAAGCAAGCTTGGTTTGAGAAAATGAGAGAGGAGTTGAATAGATGAAGCCCATTTCCTTTTTAACTGAGGAAGAGATTCAAAAACTGCAAGAAGCAGAAGCGCATTCGAGCAAGGTACAAAAGAAAACTGCCGAGCAAATCGAAGCCATTTATACGGCGGGGCAAAATATCCTAGTTTCAGCTTCAGCTGGTTCAGGTAAAACCTTTGTTATGGCCGAGCGCATTCTTGACCAATTAGCGCGTGGTGTGGAAATTCGCCAACTCTTTATCTCGACCTTTACTGTTAAGGCTGCGACCGAACTCAAAGAACGTTTGGAGAAAAAAATCAGCCAACAAATCCAAGAAAGTAGCGATGTTGATCTCAAACAACACTTGGGGCGTCAGTTGGCAGACCTGCCAAACGCTGCCATCGGAACCATGGACTCCTTCACGCAAAAATTCCTTGGCAAGCATGGTTATCTGATTGATATCGCACCAAATTTTCGTATTCTACAAAATGAAAGTGAACAGTTAATCTTAAAAAACGAAGTTTTTCATCAGGTTTTTGAAGACCATTACCAAGGTGAGAATAAAGAGAAATTTAGCCGTTTGGTGAAAAACTTTGCTGGACGTGGCAAGGATGAACGAGGTCTACGCCAGCAAGTCTACAAAATCTATGATTTTCTCCAATCCACCAGCAGTCCCCAAAAATGGCTGAACGAGTCTTTCCTCAAAGGGTTTGAGGAAGCTGACTTTGCAAATGAAAAAGAGAAACTAACTGAGCAAATCAAGCAGGCGCTTTGGGACTTGGAAAGTTTCTTCCGTTATCATCTGGATAACGATGCCAAGGAGTTTCCCAAAGTTGCCTATTTAGAAGCTGTTCAACAGGTTCTGGATGAAATTAGCTCCTTAAATCAAGAGTCCGATAGTCAGGCTTATCAAGCAGTGCTTGCTCGTGTTGTCGCCATCTCGAAGGAGAAAAATGGTCGAGCTCTGGCTAACTCCAGTCGTAAGGCCGATTTAAAACCACTAGCTGATGCCTATAACGATAAGAGAAAGGCGCAGTTTGCAAAACTTGGACAACTAGCAGATCAGATAACGATTCTCGAGTATCAAGAGCGTTATCATTTAGACACATTGGAGCTAGCTAAAACTTTCCAAACCTTTCTGAGTGATTTTGTGGAAGCTTATCGTGAACGTAAACGCCAGGAAAATGCCTTTGAATTTGCTGATATCAGTCATTACACCATTGAGATTTTAGAGAATTTCCCACAAGTCCGCGAGGCTTATCAGGAACGATTCCACGAAGTCATGGTCGATGAGTATCAGGATACCAACCACATTCAAGAGAGGATGTTGGAATTGCTGTCGAATGGTCACAATCGCTTTATGGTGGGGGATATCAAGCAGTCCATCTACCGTTTCCGTCAGGCAGACCCGCAGATTTTCAATGAGAAATTCCAACGTTATGCGCAAAATCCTCAAGAAGGCAAGCTAATCCTCCTCAAGGAAAATTTCCGTAGTAGTTCAGAAGTGCTATCAGCAACCAATGATGTTTTTGAACGTCTCATGGACCAAGAGGTCGGCGAAATCAACTATGACAGCATGCACCAGCTTGTTTTTGCCAATACCAAACTGACTCCTAATCCAGACAACAAGGCAGAATTTCTCCTCTACGATAAGGACGATAGTGGGCAAGAGGAAGAAGAGAACCAAACAGAAACAAAACTCACAGGAGAAATGCGCCTGGTCATCAAGGAGATTCTTACACTTCATCAGGAGAAAAGTGTTGCCTTCAAAGAAATAGCCCTTTTGACTTCCAGTAGGAGTCGTAATGACCAGATTCTACTTGCCCTGTCTGAGTACGGGATTCCTGTCAAAACCGACGGTGAGCAAAACAATTATCTCCAATCCTTAGAAGTACAAGTCATGCTAGACACCCTGCGTGTCATTCACAATCCCCTGCAAGACTATGCCTTGGTAGCTCTGATGAAGTCTCCTATGTTTGGTTTTGATGAGGACGAGTTGGCACGCTTGTCCCTTCAGAAAGTAGAAGATAAGGTCCAAGAAAATCTCTATGAGAAGTTGGTCAATGCTCAAAAACAAGCAGCTAGCCAGAAAGAGTTAATTCACTCAAAACTAGCAGAAAAACTAAACCAATTCATGGACATCTTGTCTTCTTGGCGCTTGTATGCCAAAACCCACTCTCTCTATGACTTGATTTGGAAGATTTATAATGACCGTTTTTATTATGACTATGTTGGAGCATTGCCAAACGGACCTGCTAGACAAGCTAATCTCTACGCTCTAGCGCTACGAGCTGACCAGTTTGAAAAGAGCAATTTCAAGGGTTTGTCGCGTTTTATACGTATGATTGATCAGGTTTTGGAAGCCCAGCATGACCTCGCAAGCGTAGCTGTCGCACCGCCTAAAGATGCCGTGGAACTTATGACCATTCACAAGAGCAAAGGGCTGGAGTTCCCCTATGTCTTTATCCTCAATATGGATCAGGACTTCAACAAGCAAGACTCGATGTCAGACGTCATTCTCAGTCGTCAAAATGGGCTTGGTGTCAAATACATTGCCAAGGTGGAAACAGGAACAGTGGAAGCACACTATCCTAAAACCATCAAACTCTCCATTCCTAGCCTGACCTATACGCAGAATGAGAAAGAACTGCAACTGGCTAGCTATTCTGAACAGATGCGTCTGCTGTATGTTGCCATGACGCGAGCTGAGAGAAAGCTTTATCTTGTCGGTAAAGGATCTCGTGAAAAGCTGGAAGCAAAGGAATACCCAGCAGCAAACAATGGAAAATTAGATAGCAATACCAGACTGCAATCCAAAAATTTCCAAGATTGGATCTGGGCTATCAGTAAAGTATTTGCCAAAGACAATCTCAACTTTAGCTATCGTTTTATTGGTGAAGACCAGCTGACTAGAGAAGCTATTGGGGAATTGGAAAACAAGAGTCCTTTACAAGATAGCTCTCAAGCAGACAACCGCCAGTCAGAAATCATCAAAGAAGCTCTGGAAATGCTGAAAGAGGTGGAAGTTTATAATACTCTTCACCGTGCAGCCATTGAACTACCAAGTGTTCAAACCCCAAGCCAAATCAAGAAATTCTACGAACCGGTTATGGATATGGAAGGGGTAGAAATTACTAACCAAACTCAATCAACAGAGAAGAAAATCAGCTTTGATTTACCTGATTTTTCAACTAAAGAAAAAGTAACTGGATCTGAGATTGGTAGTGCAACCCACGAACTCATGCAGAGAATGGACCTTAGTCAACAACCAACACTTGCTAGCCTGACAGAAACTCTCAAACAAGTTCAGACTAGTCCAGCTGTGAGGGACAAGATCAATCTTTCTAAAATTCTCGCATTCTTTGACACACCACTTGGTCAGGAGATTCTCGCTAATACCGACCATCTCTACCGCGAGCAACCTTTCTCCATGCTCAAAAAAGACCAAAAGAGTCAGGAAGACTTCGTTGTTCGTGGGATTTTGGACGGCTATCTGCTTTATGAGGATCGTATCGTTCTTTTCGACTATAAGACAGACCGCTATGATGAGCCAAGTCAACTCATAGACCGCTATCGTGGTCAGTTAGCCCTATATGGTGAGGCCTTATCACGAGCCTATTTGATTGAAAACATAGAAAAATACTTGATTTTGCTCGGCAAAGACGAGGTTCAAGTTGTAAAAGTATAATTTATACTCTTCGAAAATCTCTTCAAACCACGTCAGCTTCACCTTGCCGTATATATGATTACTGACTTCGTCAGTTCTATCTACAACCTCAAAGCAGTGCTTTGAGCAACCTGCAGCTAGCTTCCTAGTTTGCTCTTTGATTTTCATTGAGTATTAGAAAGGAGACCTCATGACACTTCCAGTTAGAAAATCTCTGCACGATGCGGTTTTACAGGCTTCAAAAGCCGATACTTGGGATCAAGCTACCAAGGAATGGAATGAAGTTTCCTTGATTTTTAATGGCATTGGCCGTAGCAATTGCGTCTGTGGGAATGCCATAAAATACGCCTACGAACTCTTTAACGGAGTTACAGGCCAACGCCTCTTTCCGATTGGCAGCGATTGTGTTCGCCATTTTCATCGTATTAGCCTCGATCAGCAACTGGAAGAGGAGGAAAAACTACTCAGAAAATTTGAAAACCTAACCAGAAAGGCTCAGAAAAAGGAAAAAATCAAGGTTAATAAAAGCGACTTTGACGAACGACTTTTAAAATGGTTTTGGGAAAAAGGTGTTTTCAAAGCCAATCGTGGCAATCAATTCGCGCCTGAGAAAGATTATCAGCTCTTCCTAGAGGTCTTTCAAGGCGGAAGTTGGACCAAGGCAGAGCCAAAGAAGAAGGCTCGTATGGAAGAAGTGCTGGAAAAGTGTATCAAACCTTTTTTACTTGGTAAGACCGATGACCAACTCTACCTTGTCAAACTAGGCAAGGAGAAAATCGACTACGAGCAGCATTTACGGATTCAAGCGGAGAAAGAACGCAGGAAGAGAGATAAAATCGCCAAGCAATACGCTGACAACCTCATTCTTGCCATGGGGCCTGCTGAACGCGCCTATCAAGATTACTTTGGCTTTACAGAAACCCTCACCCAAGAAGAACGAAAATGGGAGAAAATTCTCTTTGGAAAAAATAGAGACGAACGGGCTATCAAGGCTAAACAAAACCAGAAAGAGCTGGAAAAGGATCAGCGAATTGCGAATCAAGATCCTATTGAACGAAAGCAAAAGCAGATTTGGCTTCTTAATTCCTATTTTCGTGGTTTGCCTGATGAAAAAGCTAGATTTTTTCGACTCTTACTGGAGTATCGAAAAACTGGTGAAGTACCCTTTTCAGATGATTACATGTCTGAGCATTTAATCGACTTTTTCTACAAGATGAAGGCCTTTGAGTTTGAGATTGCACCAGAACAAGTCCGCGATTTTCTAAAAGAATGCCTTCAGGCAGAACATCTATCATCAGCACAAGAAAGCTGGATTAGAGGAATTTTCCTTAATTGCCTTCACCCATTCTTAAATAGGTTACTCATATAGAAAAAATCCTACCTTGTCTATGCATGGTAGGATTTATGTATCTCCGAAGATGTACTGATAAAGTTGGACGACTTTCTGAAAACACTGCGTGTCCATTCTTGTTATTTTTTGAGCATTACGCATCCGAAAATCAAAGGTATACAGTTGAAATGGATTGACAGCGCCATCTACCTTATCCGACGAGACAGGAACGAGCAAGCCTTTTTCTGCCAAGCGTTGTTGGCCATGAGTGATAGGACAGACAGCTACAAAACCAGTTTGCAAGGCATATTCTCTCCTAGAAACGACCAAGGCAGGTCGCCTTTTCTGGATTTCTCGACCGACTGATGGATCAAAGTCCAGCCAAATGATATCCTGCTTTTCAGGAATATAGTCAGATTTCGCTATCAAGTGACCTTACCCCTTCAAAATCATTTGTCATTCTTAAGTCAGCAATCCCATCAAAAGGGTCTTTTAGTTTTGGAGCCAAGACAATAACCCCATCAACTCCTTTGTAGACAACCATTTCTTGACCTTCCGTCATACCCAAATTTTTAGGAATGGTCACAGTGAGAGAATTCCCCACCTTCCGAGTCTTTACTGTATTCATCACTCTACCTCCACGAAATCGTATATACAAAGTATATACCAAACGGCAAATAAAGTCAAGCGAACGTTGAGTTACATAAATTAAGTTATGTGCTATAGTGTGATTTTATTTTAGTCAAAGTCTGTGCAAAAGCACCTAATTTATGATAGAATAGATGGTGAGAAAGAAAACGTTTTATTACGTTTTTTTAGTCGGAAGGGGAAAATATTATGGCTACTATTCAATGGTTTCCGGGCCACATGTCTAAGGCTCGGCGACAGGTTCAGGAGAATTTAAAATTTGTTGATTTTGTGACGATTTTGGTGGATGCTCGCTTACCTCTATCTAGTCAAAATCCTATGTTAAATAAAATTGTTGGTGACAAACCAAAACTTCTGATTTTAAACAAGGCAGACCTAGCTGATCCAGCAATGACAAAAGAATGGCGTCAGTACTTTGAATCACAGGGGATTCAAACACTGGCTATCAATTCTAAAGAGCAAGTGACTGTAAAAGTTGTGACAGATGCGGCTAAAAAGCTCATGGCTGATAAGATCGCACGCCAGAAAGAACGCGGTATCAAGATCGAAACCTTGCGGACCATGATTATCGGAATTCCAAATGCCGGCAAGTCAACTCTCATGAACCGTTTGGCTGGGAAAAAGATTGCGGTTGTCGGCAATAAACCAGGTGTTACCAAGGGGCAACAATGGCTCAAAACCAATAAAGACCTTGAAATCCTAGACACACCAGGGATTCTCTGGCCTAAGTTCGAAGATGAAACTGTCGCTCTAAAACTAGCCCTAACAGGAGCTATCAAAGACCAGTTGCTTCCTATGGATGAGGTGACCATTTTTGGTCTCAATTATTTCAAAAAACATTATCCAGAAAAGCTTGCTGAACGCTTCAAACAAATGAAGATAGAAGAAGAAGCACCTGTTATCATCATGGATATGACCCGTGCACTTGGTTTCCGAGACGACTACGACCGCTTTTACAGCCTCTTCGTGAAGGAAGTCCGTGATGGAAAACTCGGTAACTACACCTTAGATACATTGGACGACATCGATGACGACGATTAAAGAAATTAGAGAACTTCTTGCTACTGTCAAAGAATTAGACAACCCTCTTTTTCAGGAATTCGAAAAAGATACTCGTTCTGGAGTTCAAAAGGAAATCAACAAGCGTAAAAAAGCCATTCAGGCAGAACTGGATGAGGATCTTCGTTTGGAATCCATGCTTTCCTATGAAAAGGAACTTTATAAGCAAGGATTGACCTTAATAGCAGGTGTTGATGAGGTCGGCCGTGGTCCTCTTGCTGGTCCTGTAGTCGCTGCAGCCGTTATTTTACCTAAAAATTGTAAGATTAAAGGTCTCAACGATAGCAAGAAAATTCCTAAAAAGAAACATCTTGAAATTTTCCAAGCCGTTCAAAACCAAGCCCTGTCAATCGGAATTGGTATCATGGATAATCAAGTCATCGACCAAGTCAATATCTACGAAGCAACCAAACTAGCCATGCAGGAAGCAATCTCCCAGCTCAGTCCGCAACCTGAGCACCTTTTGATCGATGCCATGAAACTGGATTTACCCATTTCACAAACTTCCATCATCAAAGGAGATGCCAACTCCCTCTCTATCGCAGCCGCATCTATCGTGGCCAAGGTGACACGGGATGAATTGATGAAGGAATATGACAACCAATATCCCGGCTATGATTTCGCTGCCAATGCTGGATATGGAACTGCTAAACACTTAGAAGGTCTCGAAAAACTAGGAGTTACTCCCATTCATCGAACCAGTTTTGAACCGATAAAATCACTGGTTGCAGCAAATAAAGAAAGTTAAGTTGGAGGAAATATTTATGGAGGAACAGTCAGACATACTCCGATCCAAGAAAGAATTCGCTTTTGCCTCAAGTACCATATTATCCCAAGTTGGGCGAGGAATTATCGTTGGTATCTTTGTCGGCCTCATCGTAGGTTCCTTTCGGTTTTCAATCGAAAAAGGCTTCCACCTGATACAAGGACTCTATCAAGATCAAGCGCACCTAGTGCGCAATCTTTTTATCATTGGCCTATTTTATTTAATCGTTTGCTGGCTCAGTGCGAAACTAACTCGGTCAGAAAAAGATATCAAGGGTTCAGGAATTCCTCAAGTCGAAGCCGAACTAAAAGGACTCATGACTCTTAACTGGTGGAGTGTCCTCTGGAAAAAATATGTCCTAGGGATTCTTGCTATTGCCAGTGGCCTTATGCTAGGTCGAGAAGGGCCAAGTATTCAACTTGGAGCAGTTGGTGGAAAAGGTATTGCCAAGTGGCTCAAATCTAGCCCAGTAGAGGAACGCTCCCTGATTGCCAGTGGTGCTGCAGCTGGCTTAGCTGCTGCCTTTAATGCACCGATTGCTGGGTTGCTCTTTGTCGTAGAAGAAGTATACCACCATTTTTCCCGCTTTTTCTGGGTCTCAACTCTAGCAGCCAGTCTCGTAGCAAACTTTGTCTCACTGCTCATATTTGGTCTAACACCTGTACTGGATATGCCAGACAACATTCCTCTCATGACCCTAGACCAGTATTGGATTTACCTCCTTATGGGAGTTTTTCTCGGACTTTCTGGTTTTCTTTATGAGAAAGCTGTACTCAATGTTGGTCGAGTTTATGACTGGATTGGTCAAAAAATCCATTTGGATAAAGCTTATTATCCAATCCTAGCCTTTATCCTTATCATACCAGTCGGGATTTTCTTGCCACAAATTCTTGGTGGTGGAAATCAGGTCGTTCTTTCTTTGACTGAGCAAGATTTTAGTTTTCAGGTTCTATTAGCTTACTTTTTGATTCGCTTTGTTTGGAGCATGATTAGTTATGGAAGTGGCCTTCCAGGAGGAATTTTCCTACCCATTCTGGCGCTTGGTTCCTTACTTGGTGCCCTAGTTGGTGTCATTTGTGTCAATCTTGGGCTTGTCAGTCAGGAACAATTCCCTATATTTGTCATTCTGGGAATGAGCGGCTACTTTGGGGCAATTTCCAAGGCTCCCTTAACTGCCATGATCCTCGTAACTGAGATGGTTGGAGATATTCGCAACCTCATGCCACTTGGATTGGTAACCCTAGTTGCCTATATCATCATGGATTTACTTAAAGGTGCGCCAGTCTATGAGGCCATGCTAGAAAAAATGCTGCCAGAAGAAGCAACAGACGAAGGAGAAGTTACCCTAATTGAAATCCCTGTATCAGATAAAATCGCTGGAAAACAGGTTCACGAACTCAACTTGCCACATAACGTACTCATCACCACCCAAGTCCATAATGGCAAAAGCCAAACAGTTAACGGCTCAACCAGAATGTATCTGGGTGATATGATTCATCTGGTTATTCCAAAAAGTGAAATTGGCAAAGTAAAGGATTTGTTGTTATAGGTAGTATTTGCATAATTTATTTTATGTATTTTAAGTTCTGGATTTTCAATAAATTACTTTAGAAACCGATTCTCGAGCAGAGATCGGTTTTTACTTCTTATATCGTTAAAATTAATTAAAATATAGTATAATAAGAAAAAGGGGAAAAGCTTAAATGAATAATTCCAGCAATAAAAAAAGCCATAAAAGGCTACTAATCGTTTTGTCACTCGTAATTATCACAGCAGGAGCTATTTTTATGTT
Organism: bacterium; assembly: GCA_905221265.1. Taxonomy (GTDB): domain Bacteria; phylum Bacillota; class Bacilli; order Lactobacillales; family Streptococcaceae; genus Streptococcus. Next base: position 75,798 of record CAJNCQ010000002.1, read on the forward strand.
TAGTATGTTAGGGAAATCCCAAGAAGAGCGTCGAAATAGAGAGTATGAAGTTAGTCTGGTAAACGCCTTAAAGAATTCCTACGAAGGGATTGAGGAGATTAAAATTTCCAATCCAGAGTATACAAGCCCTCCTGGTTCGTGGTCTTGTGATGTAGAAATCAAATTTAAACATGAAGAAAAAATTAAGTATGGTGTTGGATATTCTCTAGACACTGAAGAAATAATAGATGCTTCATTGGAATGGGAGAATAGAGTAAAAGATAGACAATTTTTAAATGAAAATAAAGGTAAAACTGCTTCAAAAATTAGGGTAACTTATTCTAATAATGATGAAGGGGAGCAATAATGGCATTTAGTTATACTGATAAACAACTCAATGAATTAAACAATGGGAAGAATGTATATAGCGTCAATTCTGAATATACTGAGAAAAAGAGGAAATGATAATGAATAAAGACAAATTAAGAAAAAGTTATAAACCATTATTCATAGTTTTTCTACTCGCAATTATCATAGCAGGAGGTGTTTTTATGTTTAGTATGTTAGGGAAATCCCAAGAAGAGCGTCGAAATAGAGAATATGAAGTTAGTTTGGTAAATGCCTTGAAGAATTCTTATCAAGGGATAGAAGAAATCGAAATTTCCAATCCAACATATACGAACCCTCCTGGCGACTGGTCTTGTAAGGTTGATATTTTGTTTGAAGATGGAGAAAAAATATTCTATGGAATTCCACATAACTTAGATGATAAAGAAAATTATAATGGTCGTATGACTTATGGACAGCGAGATTTTCTTAACCTAAGAAAAGGAATAACAACTAATACAGTTACGGTTACATACTCTAACAAAGAAAGAGGGGAGCAGTAATGGTATTTAATTATACTGATAAACAACTTAATGAATTAAACCACGGGAAGAATGTATACAGTGTCAATTCTGAATACGCTGAGAGAAATAATAAACCTTTGGCTACAGAAGCTCCTAATCCGAATCCTTCTTCATCTGATTTTGAAGAAACCAACACTATAACCACCTCCGATGGTCAAGAATTCCGTGTTGTTGCCACTAAGTCTGACACTGAAACAGGTTTTGATGGACTGGCAGTTGCACCTATTGTCAACGGCAAACCAGATTATAAAAATGTAGCTGTGATTGCTGCTGGAACGGATCCTGATAGTCCGGTGAATAAAACTATGTTCAGCTCACGCGACGTCAATAGTGCCATAATTGCAAGGCAAACTTATTTATCTCCACAATATAAGGTTGCTGACCAATTCGTAAAAGAGATTATGGATGATCCCAGATATGAAGTTAGTCAACTATCTGGTTATTCACAAGGATCTTATATGCTAAAAGTAGGGGCTAAATATCATATACCTACGACTACCTTTAATGCTTGGTTTAAATATGGAGCCCTTTCATTAAAAGAAAAAGCATTTATTGAAAGTAACCCTTCTATGTTTATAGATTACCGTAGAAAAAATGATGACGTAGTAGTCTGGAATGATTTTAACCATCCAGAATGGTATAATACTACCACTACAAATTCTATGCCTAGTACGATTCACTGGCTTGATGGTTCGAGTCATAAAATTGGTGACTGGGAGTTTGATCCTGTAACTGGTCAACTTGTAGATGGCAAAGGAGGAAAACCCTTAATCAGTGGCGTTTATCGAGCGTATGCCAACAGTCTCCGAGGAATGGCTCACTACAAGGACTTGAAGTCAAAATGGTCATCAGGTGGCATTAGTAGCTCTGAGGAAATATACTTAGATGCAGCTCAAGGTTCTATCCTATCATCATCAATGGCTACAGCAGCAAGAACTGGAGCTGATGAAGTCAGCGCCTTAGCCAAAAAAGCAAATCAAGAATTACAAGAAATTTGGTCAAAAATCGACTTTTCAAGCTACACAGCCTTAGCTCCCTATGAGGTTGAGGCCCTTTTTGCTAGCCAAGGTATCACTCAAGCACAGTTTATCGATACTTTTCAAGCAGAAACAAAACAAACAGTCACTAAGATGAATGCTTCTGCCCAAGCATTTGAAAATTTGGATCAACAATTACAGGAAGTTATCGAAAAAACAGTAGCAACAGATAAGCAATTAGCCAAGGAGTTTCGACAATGGAAAGAAAAGATGTAAAATGGGAGGAAATAAAAGAGAAAGAAAGAGAACTATTTGCTCTAGAAGACCGATATTATCAAGAAAAAAAGAAACTCGATAACAAAGCCCTTGATCTAGACGAACGAAATGCAAACTTAGAAAAACTAATTTCCGAAGAAGTAGATAAAATGTATCATATTTTGAGAAAATTTGAGACAAGTGCTGATGATGTTAGAGACTACTTTACAGAAATAGAAAATATGAGACACTTTTCAGATCAGGTATACAGAGAACGTAGAATTAAACTCGAAGATGAGAGAGAAAAATACGATAACGAGTTTCGCAAAAAAAGAAATGATTTAGATGAAGAATTTCACAAACTAAGGAGAGATTATGCAAGCGCCAATGAATGAATACTACACTGATGAAGAATATCAATATGCACTGAAACAAATGTATCGAATGATGGAAAGAAACCGAATTATTACGGAAGCAAGATTAGCAATATCAGCAAAAAATAAATTAAAAGAAAACTTTAATATGGCAGCTGAAAAAATTGCTACAGAAACCAAATCAACTATCACAAGCATAAACAGCCAAATGGATACTGCAATTCAAGGTAAGGTTCGCAAGAGTCTTGAAGCGAAGATTCCGAATATGTTGCTCAAGTATGATGAAATTTAATAAAGTAGTTCAGAATAAATGGAATAAAAACTAAAAATTTATGTACAATTGACTAAACTAGAGCTAAACCATTGATACAACTGAATTAGAAGCATAAAGTACATTCTTTAAAAAGTGTACTTTATTTTTGTTTTGTACATTATTTTAGAGTGGTATTTTGTATGTTTTCTAGTACATCACATACTCTAATCTAAGAAATTGATTTGTACATTTTTTACTCTAGTAACAACAGAAGAAGTGGTGGTTCAATTGTACATTTTATTTAGACATTGATTATTATTAAGGTAAACATTATTTTTAAAATTTATTGGCTAAATAATTGACAAAATTTTATAAGGGTGTATAATGTAATTATAAAGTTAAACGCAGGTGACAGATGTGTGTTGCTTGTATTTTTTTGTACTAAAAAGGAGAATGGGAAATGACTGATTATATCTTTCAGGATAAAACCGATCTTGTAAATCATTTATTTTATAAATTAAGCGACGCCTCTCCAATTAAAATCCAAAAGACTTTATATTTCCTATTTGCTTTTTATGGAGCAACATACGGCAAATTATCAGGTGAGGAAAGTGTTGGGGAATTAGAATCTGTCAATTACACTAATTTTTTATTTAAACCAAATTTCGAAGCATGGAAGTACGGACCAGTTGATGATGAAGTCTATACAGCTTATCGTGATGATAAATACGAAGCAGTTGAATTAACTGAAGATAAATTAAACGAAAAGCTTACTCCTTCAGAAAAAAGGAATGTGCTTCAATTTATTGACAGCATCATTCAACAAACTGATGCTGTCGATGATTTTACATTGGTTGATAGAACTCATGAGGATGATGCATGGTGTGTCCCATTTGAGGAAAATGATGGTAAAATGCATATAAAAATGGATCCTCAAGTAATTGTTGATGAATATGCTCAAAAATATGTGTAATGATCAGTTTTTAGTTGATGTGCTTGGTAGCAATCCAAAGCTATTAAAGAAAAAACAATCAAAAATAAAATTCCAAAATAAAGTCTTTAATTCGGAATCATACACACCACCTAATTCGATTGATTTTAAAGATGTTAAATTAGAAGTTGTTTTTAAAGATTGTTCAAAAAAATTTATTAATCTACCAAATTTAAAGTTTTCAAATAAGAAAAATGAATTGGGTGCTGATTCGAAAACAATGTTATGTTTAAAAAAAATCATTGATGAACCATCTATTATCCAAAGGAACTCTTCTCGAATTACTATTAAAAATAACGACCAAGGAAAACGAATAAAAGATATCCTGTATAATTTTTTAGAACAGGCTTTTGTTGATTTTCATGAATTTTATTTTAGAAAATCATCCATCTTGGACGATTTCAACATTTTGTCACCCCACGAAGGAAGATTTAGAGTCATTTGTGTTTATACAATCAAATCTTCATCGCATAAAAAAGAAAGAACCAAACACTATTTAGAAGTAGTTCTACTAGACCCATATCATTTATTTATTCCCAGCAAACTCAAGATTAAAGATGAAATTACTGGTAAAGATATATTATTAGACAGTGTACAGGCTATGCATCGAACGTATGAACAAGTTAAAGATTATAATAGAGAGTTTTCACTTGAGAATATTTAATAAAAAAAGAATCAACTGATTCTTTTTTTGTATTATTTTAAAATTATGTCTTTTAATTCATCTTCTACATTTTTTATCTGATTATTGTTTAATGAAAAAAATCATGTATATTAAACTTCATATTTTTATGTATAGTAGGGTAATTTGTTGTTTATTAATCCTAAATCTTACATTTAGTTAGAATCAAATTTTATTTATCAATACATTTTGTGATAGAATATTTTAAAAAGATAACGCTTTATGTTATTATATATAGAATGGAGGTATCTAAAATGACTTTTGCTAGCCGCCTAAAACAGTTAAGAAAAGAAAATGGATATACACAGGTGACACTTGCAACAGCACTTGGCTTATCTAAAGGTACCGTTGCTATGTGGGAAACTGGTAAACGTACACCTGATTATGAAGTTGTAAATCAGTTGGCTGATATATTTGACCGAAGAATTGATTATATACTCGGTTATTCTGACGATGCTACATCACCAAAGTTGTTAGAAGAAGTAGAACAATCTGGTGAATGGGAAACCCAAAGTGAACTTATTGATATATTTAGACAGTATATAAGATTAGATGTATACGGGAAAATGAATGTAAATGCTCTTATAAATAGAGAAACTACACGCTGCCAAGATCAAAATACTGAAGAAAGTGCATCTGGAATAATAATTGGAACAAAAGCTTTGAAAGGAGTTGATTTATGATTCCAGAAAAATATGGAGTAGTGTATACACCCCATGCACTCTCTGATTTTGTCGCTAATCTACTTTTTGAATTAACATCAAACGATAACTCTATTAATTCGATAAAATGTGCGATTGACCCAGCCTGTGGAGAAGGAAGATTGCTTCAGGCTTTAAAAGTTTATTTTAAAGACAAGACAAATTATATCGGTATAGATGTAGACAAGGATGTCGTACCAACTTTTCCTGAAGATATCCATTTTATTCATAACGATGCAATCCTTCCAAAAGGGGCATGTGGGACAACAATTGATTACTGGCTGAAAGCTTTAGAAAAAATTCAACTAGTTATAGCTAATCCTCCATGGAGCTCTGAGAAGATTTACAGTAAAGCAGACTTGGAGGCTGGTGGTTTTAACTTAATTAAAGGTCAATTTGACAGCTATGTTCTTTTTTTAGAATTGGCATATTCTATTCTTCAAGAAAACGGATATTTTGCATTTATTCTTCCTGATTCTTTGTTTGAGGCTCAAAATGAATGTTTACGTCGTTTTTTGGCTTCAAAAATGCAAATCAAGGTGATAGCTCGATTAGGAGAAAAACTCTTTGAAAATGTGAATCGTGCAACAACTGTTATTATTTGTAAAAAAACACCTCCTACCCCAGATAGTAAAACAACATGTTTTAGACTATCCACTGATGAACGAAAAAAAATCTTATCAGGTAACAAGAAACTAATAGCTTCCTATCAAGAGGGAAAACATACTGTTCTTCAGAGACGTTTTATTACAAACGAAGCATGTAATTTTGATATTGATACGCGCGAAGAAGATGAGTCCCTTCTGAAGAAAATTAAAGAAATCGGGATTGATATAAGCAATAAATTTCGATTTGGCAGAGGTGTTGAAATCTCCAAGACAGGAGCCATTACAATATGTCCGCTATGTAGTAACGCTCAAGGCTATAGTAAAAAACAATTAGCCGAGTCAATGAAGAAATGTTCGTTCTGTAAAGAGGAAATAGCAATAAATTCTAATACTATTGAAAAAATTATTCTAAAGAGTGATAATAATGATACATCTCCTATTATTGTTGGAGAAGATGTCCACAGATATTCATGCCAAACAAATAGTTTTATTGTAAACAATATTAAAGGAATCAACTATAAAGATATTTCTCTATTTAGTTCGCCAAAACTTCTTATAAGAAAAACGGGCCTCGGTATTTATGCTTCCATTGATTATACAGATAGTAAAACTAGTCAAACAGTATACATCCTGAAGTTTTTAGATAAAAATTGTCATGAACCGTTGGAGTATTATTTAGCTTTGCTTAATTCTAGGGTGGTTTACTACTATTATCTTAAAACTTATGGTGAAAATGAGTGGAAATCACATCCGTATTTAACAAAGCAAATTATTTTTTCATTACCAATAGCTGAGTACAAAGGAGATGAACTTGATAAAGAAATCGTTGAGTTAGCGAGTAAGTTGCTTGTTTCAAAAAAATATTGCCATGAAACAGATCTTGCTCTTGAAAAGCTAATATTTATTAAATATGGATTAAACTCAGATGAAATTCAAACAATTCTAACAGAGATTAATTCTTTGCCAGATTTAGGAGCTGTGAATAACATGAAGATTAAGGATGTGAACTATGTATAGGTATATAGGAAATAAAACCAAATTGTTGCCACATATTATTAAACATACCAAAGAACTTATTGGGGAAAATGGTACAGTTGTCGATTTGATGGCTGGTACAGGTTCCGTAGCTTTAGAGTTTCGAAAACAAGGTTATGCTGTAATTGCAGCAGATGTAATGACGTATTCTATGCATCATTTAAATACACACTTAAAATTATCTTCAGCTCCGTCTTTTGATGGTCTTAAAGCCAAATTGAATATAAAAGAAACAACTACTGATGCTTATTTAGATGTATTGGATTACTTAAATAAATTACCTGCAATTGAAAGTTTTTTTTACAATGAGTTTTCACCAGATGGAATTCCATCAAACGGTGGCGAACCTAGAAAATATTTTACTTCTCAGAATGCAGGGAAAATAGATGCTATCAGAGAAGAAATTAATGAATGGATTGATGAAGGACTACTAACTATTTTAGAAGAATCATTATTAAAACATACATTAATTCTCGCAACCAATGATGTTGCCAATATTTCTGGAACGTATGGTTATTTTCTATCTTCATTTAGGAAGAATGCGCTAACTGAATTACAATTAAAACCTATTTCATTTATTGAAGAAAATTGCTTCGGACATTCCGTTTTACAAGGTTTTGCAGAAGAACTTGCTAGTAGTATAACAGCAGATTTGTGCTATATTGACCCACCATATATGAAAAGACAATATGCTGCAAATTATCATATCTTAGAAACAATTGCCAGGGGTGATTTCCCAGATGCAATAGGAAAAAGTGGGTTAAGAGATTGGTGGGATCAACATTCTAAACTTTGCACTAAAACGAGAGGTTTAGAGTCATTTGAAACGATTTTTAGAGAAATGAATTGTAACAAGTTCTTAATTAGTTATAGTGAAGATGGCTTGTTTAGTATAGAGCAGCTAAAAGAATGTTTTTCTCAGTTTGGTACAGTATCAGTCCATGAAATTGATTATAATCGTTTTAAAAGCAACAGTAGTACACTACCTCAAAAAATTACAGAATACTTAATATACGTGGAAAGGTAGCAATCACATGGAAAAAATAGATAGAATTTTTTATAGGAAAATCAATCCGTCTGATTTCAAAAAGTTATATGACATTGATAGACCTGCAACTGGGGGAGGTCAAACATATCTTGAAGCAGCTGGCATTTCAAATGAAAGTTTGGTTGATTTTTTATCAATAGCAGAAAAAAATGATAGTCCTAACGACCAAAGGTATACATATACGGCCAAAACGTATACTTTAGGCAATATAGGACTATTTAGAGATTTGGAATTTGCACCAAGAACAAATCGGGCAAATTATAAAATTAGCCGTCAAACTTTGAGACACAAGCATCCTGCGTGGTCTCCTGGAAACAACGGCTTCCCTGTTCCAAATACTGATCCCATAACAGGTGCATATACTTCTGTTGGTAATTTTGTTGGGATAATTGATGATTTGGTTATTTTAATAATAAGAACAACCTATTGTCGCTATTATGCTTCATTTATCAATACTTCAACTATGCCAGCGGGATGGCCAACAGGTATTGGTTTAGAGTCTTTATTTACTGGGAATCGAAGAGGAATTATAAATTTTGATAGGTATAGAGTTGAGTTTATAAACAATTTTTCAAATCCATTTGGTACAGTTGTAAAAATTCCATTGGAATACAATACAGGATTAATCCCTCAGAACAAAGCTAATTATAATCACATTGTTTTTGGTGCTCCAGGTACTGGAAAAAGCTATTCCCTCAATGAGGATAGGAAATCAATGTCAATTCTAGACTCTGATTTTGAACGAGTAACATTTCATGCTGATTATTCTTATGCTCAGTTTGTTGGAACATATAAGCCAGTAACAGTATCTACAGGTGATATCTCATATAAATTTGTTCCAGGTCCATTTATGCGAATTCTAAAAAAAGCATATGCGAATATTATTGACGCTTATGATATAACATCTGGTCAAATCGACACAACAAAAATTAAACCTTATTTACTTCTAATCGAAGAAATTAATAGAGCGCATACAGCAGCAGTCTTTGGTGAAGTATTTCAGCTACTTGATAGAAATGATGATGGTGTTAGTGAGTATGAAATACAGCCGAGCGAAGAAATAAAAGAATATCTTTGCGAAAATCTTGGTGGAACTCCTAATGAATATACTTCCATAAAACTTCCAAATAATATGTTCATTTGGTCAACTATGAACAGTGCTGATCAAGGTGTATTCCCTATGGATACAGCATTTAAAAGACGTTGGGATTTCAAATATATAGGGGTTGATGAAGAAGAATTTTATGTAGAAGAAAATCCTAACAGTGGCCAAAAAACAGCAAGAGAAAACCAAGGTGGTGAATTTACAATTGCTGGCGGTACTATTGAATGGAATGTATTGAGAAGAGCAATAAATGCTAAGCTGTCTAATGCAATATTGAGAGTCCACGAAGATAAACTAATGGGGCCGTTTTTCCTAAAAACAATGAACAGTGACGGAAATGTTATAATAAATGACGATGAATTTATAAATCTTTTCTGTAATAAGGTGTTGATGTATCTCTTTGAAGATGCTGCAAAAACAAAACGTGCTCAACTTTTTTCAGGATGTCAAGATACAGATAAACTTAATCGCTATTCTTATATTTGCAAAGAATTCAGAGATAGGGGTGTCGCCATATTTGGAACTGATTTTTTGACGAAGGAATATAGTGAACAACTTTCAGAAAGAGACCAGGCAAAAGAAAAAGCCGAATTATAAATTCAGGAGAAGGTGCTATGTCAATTACTTCTGCGTACGTTAGAGAAGATTGGTACTATTCGGTCAAGGATTTACAAGATATATTTTCTTTTAACGCTGAAAGATATCGAACTAGAGAGAATGCTGATAAATATCTTAAACAATATATAAAAGAATTGCTTAGTCGTAATATTCTTAAAGAAAAAAGAAATAATGATATCTCTAATTCTACAGCTGATATAGAATTCAGCAATTATACCGATGATACACTCCTTTCTAACTCAATAAGTTACAAATTTAATTTTGTAGGTATTTTGATAATCCAAAATATTGTTACCTATGTTTATCCTAAATATCTTGGTGAAAGTAATGCTCCACTAGACGATGAACCTGTAACTGAGATGCAACAGGTTATGAGAGTAATTGAAAAGTATAGTAGAGAAAAAGCTCAGCAAGAGATTTACAACATTGATCTATTTGCAGATATAGATCACAAAGGAAGGATTAACACCTTATCTGTGATGTTATATTTATTAGAAGACTATGCTACAAATGGAGATTATGATGAACCATTAGAAATTCTTGAAATTAATGGGAACGGTGAAATCTATTGGCAAAAAACTATTGATGAAACCTATCCTTTGATTTCAAACAATAGACCTTATTATGTGGAAATCTATACTCGGAAAAAGGTTTCAAATGATGCATCATACATAAAGAGACTCCATGCATACGTTGTCAGTCAATGTTCATATGAGATGTCAAAAGCAGGACTTAGCTCGTTTTATAACCTTCCAATAGTAGAAATTTCTGAAGAAGAACAAGATGCATTCGGAGACAATGATTATATAATTAGTCGTATTGATTCAGAACTTAGTGAAATATTTGATGAGCGAAAAATACAAGTGTTAAGGGCAATTCGCTTGTATTTCTTGAGTCAGAGAATCCTTACAGGTGATACTGAAATACAAATAATGGGGACACGCTCTTTTAACCTTATTTGGGAAGAAGTATGTGCTAAAGTATTTCGAAGTCAGAAAGGTGACACAAAGACAAGGCATCCAAATATTTATGAGATTGAACCTTTTATTAATTATAAGAAAATCAATAAAAGGTTTGAACATGAGCCTCCAATTCTTGTAGAATTAATACAACAACCAATCTGGAAGAGATATAGAAAAGGCAGTAAAGGAATACCAAAAAGAACTTTTAATCCTGATTATATTCGATTTGAAAAACTAAAGAAGACTTCAAGTTATGCTTTTTATATTCTTGATGCTAAATACTATTGTCCTGTATGGAATGATACAAATATTCAAGGACAACCAGGAATTGAAGATATCGCAAAACAATATCTTTATTATCTATCCTATCAAGAAATTTTGGCTAAATATAATGTCAAGGAAGTTAAAAATTATTTTTTAATGCCTAAAAGAGCAAGTGATTCTGAAATTCCAGGTTTTGTAAAGTTGGATATGTTAAAACAGCTTGGTCTTGGAGTTATTGAAGTAAGAATGCTTTCACCAGATGTTCTCTATGACAATTATTTGAAAGATAAACATATAAATCTCTCAGAATTACAATGATAAACGCAGATATAAGAACGGCAACTATTTTCTGCGTTTATCAAATATTTAACAAAAAAATGAGGCAAGACAGTAACTATTTTTAGGTTACTGCCTTATTCTTTACACATATTATACTAAAGTTAAAAGATAAACATAGCACTCCAATAGAGAAAATTGTTTGTAGCTCTGTTTTAACCAATACAAAAATAAAGAGCTAAAATAACAATATAAATTTGCTTAAAAGCCTGAAGGCTTATCTATAAAATATTGAATCTGTAAATCACATAGATAATGTTTAGTATATTTCCTAATATCTATCCTCTTACTCCTCAATAGGCGTGAAGTTACCTACTATTTTCCCAATTATACGAGGATTTTCTTCGTAAGGCGCACAAATATCATCATACTATTTGTTTATTGAAACAAGTAGTAGATAGGTTTTATGAAGATACACTTTTTTTACATAGGTTTGATTATTAAACTCCACTGTATAAATTTGTCCATCTTCGATATTTGTTGATTACTTAATCAATACTACATCACCATCAGGAAGTTCTGGTTCCATTGAGTCACCTACAACCCATGAGGCAAAATCATGAGGAATATTCTCAGTTGAATAAGTAAGGGTATAGTCGCCATCACCAAAGTAGGAGTAGCCCGTTCCTGCAGAAAGGCCTTCATAGGTTCTATAACTGAATAGATCAACAACTTTGTTATCGAATTTTTCTTGTTCTTCAAGTAATTCTGAGGAATAGAAGACAACTTTAAAATCAAACAAGCTAAAAACACTCTAAAATCATTAAATTGATATTAAAGTGTTTTTTTATTGTCAAAATTTACAATTGAAAAAATTTCCAATTTTTTTTAAATCACTATCTCAGATGACAATTCAATCAAAATATGATATAATACAAAAAAAGTAAAAATAACAAAAGTAACTTACAAAAGTAAAAGAAAAGAAGTAAATAGATAGCCACGGCAAATATTCCTTTCATTGTATAGAAGGAGTTGCTGTGGTTATCGTTGTTGCTGAGCTAATTAATTGCTCTTATTACTTAGATGAAGTTACTTTTATTATTGAATTAATTTAAATTATAATAACGATCAATGAAAGTACTCATCAATATTCCCTTTATGCAGTTTAGAGCACAAAGGAAAATGGTACTGATTTGATCGTTTTTTTGTGTATTGACATCATAAAACACAGTCAGAACCTTCAGTCATAATAAACAAGGTGATAACATGAGATTTGTTGTATATAAACATTCACTGATTCTAGGCGATAATAATATCGTTACAAAGCAATTGATTGCACTCAAACACGATGATGGTACATTACAATTCACTGATTTTCATAGATTTGTAAAATCTGCCACAAAGATTAAACCTATTTCAGACGATGGAAACAAACGTTTTTCGTACGTTGTTAAGTTTTTAAACTTTCTATTTGGAACAGTTGGTTTAAACAATCTTGATCAACTAACTTTTGAAATGGTCAAGGAGTTTTTTATACTTTATGGTTTAGCGCAACTACCAGAGGATAGAAAAAATAGAAAGAAAAGTACAGTCGAAAAATGCGTAAATGCAGTTCTTGATTTTTTAACTCTATACTTGAGTGAACGAAAAGGGAAGACTAAATTGAAGCCTGAAGACCTTTATTCTATCAATACATTCACTAATAGACGAGGTAGAGTCATTAAACAGAAAGAACTGAATTTTGAAATATTTGTTGATGATAGCAATACACAGAAGTCAATTTTCAGAGACATACCAAACAGCGCCTTTGAAATGCTCTTTGCTCACATTGCTCAATATCATAAGGATTTACTTATGGTTGTCGCTCTAGGAGCTTTTGTTGGTTTAAGACCATCAGAAGCTTGTAATGTAAGACGTGAAGATAGTCCTTTAGGGGCAGGAATTTTATTTCACCAAAGTGATAATCAAGTATTTAAAATTGAGATTGATCTACGAAAAGAAATGCCTCTTAGAAGTGATTTAAAGCCAACTGGACGAATTAAAAAGGAAAGACTTCAAGCTGTACCTTATATCTTCTTGGAAGTCTTTTTAGACACTTATAATGACTATATGAGCTATCTAGAGGGTAAAAGGTATGAGAAAGATTATGGTCCATTAAACCTTAACAAGCAAGGGAAAGCATTGTCATACGATGTGTACTATCAACGATTTCGTAAGATTATTCGAGAAGAAATGATCCCAATATTTCTTAAATCTGATGACCCAGAGGTTGTCTTTTTTGGTCAACTCTTGCAAGAAAATAATATTTCACCCCATATCTTTAGGCACTGGTACACCACTCAATTAGTGTTATCAGGTGTTAATGAAGTTAGTGAGCTGATGTCTGCTAGAGGTGATAATTCTCCAGAAAGTGCTTGGGTTTATTTACAAAATAAAGGAGAAATTGCAAAACAATATGGTCAGGTTAACAATGGTGTTTTTGATTATATGAACTGGCAAGCAGGAAAATTGTTTGGAGAACATTGAAAGGAGTAGCTGTTGGTAGTCGATTTAAAAAGTTATCTTGAAAAAATTCTAATCGAGCTAAGTATGGATACAATAAAACACCGTGAGAAAGTCAGTGGATTTTTACTAGACAATGATTGGTTCGGTGTGTCTATAAACCTTGATGATTATACTATTGCTGAAAAAGATGCGGAAGTTCTTAAAAACCATATCAAAGACTATCTAACAAAACCTCCAGGAGTTAAGAGTATGGAAGGAATCTTTTCAAAAAAATTCCCTTCTACAAGTGAATTATTCGTACAATTTGCTGAAGAAGAAAAGCTGAGTGGAACAAATCGTTTCTATCTACTTGATTTTTTAGCATACTACTTAACAAAAGATTTGTTTCTGTATAGTGATGCTAAAGTGGAGACCTTAGTAGAAGTAGCAACAGAAGTTCTTACGAAGTCACAAGGTAATATCCTCATTCAATTTATTAAATGGCTACTCAATAAAGGTGTTACTCGTTATCGAGTAAGTTTTGAAATGACGAAACGTTACACGATTGAGAGTACAAATGGAGCGTATGAATTAGATGAATACCTTGAATTAATGTATTACCTGTTTAACGAAGACTACATCATAAAAAATGATATGTTGTGTAAAGCAGCAAATTCAAAAAACTATGCAGATACATGGTTGTATCTAGGGTTACATTTTATTTGCGCACTAAGATCAACAGACTTAGAAAGATTAGGACATCCTAAATTAACAAGAGAACCATTAGAAGTTTTAGAAGCAGTAGTAGATGGAACTTGGAGTAGTAGTGAAGCTAGAAGGACTTTACTAAGTATTACAACAAGATTGACTTATTTAAACTTAACACCTAATAAAACCAAAAACGCTTCTAATGTTGCTCAGTTAAAGTTTCATGTCCCAGAAAGTTGTCAGGTTCTTATCGGTACGTTATTAGCTATCTGTGAGGCACATTTCCAACTTCAAATACCATACAATGCAGAAAATCCATTGATCAGACAAATTAAAAGTTATGAAAAGATTACTAGTTATATGGGGAAGGAAATCGGAAATTTATTTTTAGAGCGTAACTTTAGTAGTCGTTCTGCAAACAAGTCTTACTTACAATCAGTCGCAATGTTGGCAGATGATATTCTTGAAGAAAAGTCAGAATTGAATATTAAAGGGTATTTTCTAGCAGCATTAGCTCGTAGCCATAAAGGGGATTTTAATGAATTTGCACAAACTACAACAACTTATCTGAAAGATGCCCAACTTGGTCAACTAAAACCTGAAATGGTTGCAAAAGAGTTATTTGAACGAGGCGTATTATCCATGATTCCGTCTATGCTATTGACCATTGTAACTAGAGGAAAGTATAAAGAATTAAGTCCAAGCCAACAAACTCAAATGATCAAAAGTTTAGATTTAACGCCAGTAGAAATTGAAAAAACGTTAGAATTGAGCGTTAGGGCTGATTTGCGCTCTCAACAAGCTTTAAAAACTCTAGTTGAAAACAACGTTGAACCTGAACAATTACTGACAATCTGCCATCGAATTGGCAACGGAGAGGCTTTCTCTAAGCAGGGAGAAAGTATGTGTCTCTTGTCTGCGTTAGGGAAACTATGCCCCTATGATGACCGTCAACATTGTGTTGGCTGCCAGTATGAATTACAAACAAAATCTACCTTGCTTTTGTTAATTGGTGAGTTTAATCGTCTCAATAAACAATATCAAAAATTACATAATGAACTTGAACGAGGAAAGGTTCGAGCAATTCTTGAGCAGCAGATTAAACCATGTCTTACAGAAATGTTAGAAGCGTTATCAGAACAGTATGGCGAAGCTGTATTATCTGATTATGAGGATATTATTAAGGAGTTAGTCAGTTGAATAATCAATCAAAATTATTTCGTAAAGTAAATGAAATTGTCCTGTTTGATGACAATATGATTGAGAACGCAAAAGAATGTTTTCAAGACTATGTTGAAAAAGGGATTATCCTAACCACCAATTTTGAAGAGAATAAATGGGTTACAACTAATGAATATTCTAATGTAAGCTTCATTTTTAACTTGAATAAATTCCGATATAAAAGGTTTTATGAACAAGTATTTCAATTATCTTTTGATGATTTTCTTACCTACTTAAAGAGTTTTTTAGTGCTATCTATGGAGCATCATGTTTTGATTTCACTTCAAACATTTTTAAGAGACATAAAGCGTTTGATCAAAGAAACAAGCTCGGATATAGATTTCAATGTGGAACATATTAAGATTTACAATCCCTCAATATGTATAGATTTTCTTTCTACACTACCATGTTTAGAGGATAATGAATTAACCCAATTGATTGAACAACTAGATGAACTTTTAACTATTAGTTATCGACTGAACACTAAAAAACAACGAAAGTTAGCTCAATTTCAATCCTATTTTTTATTTAATGATATTTTAAACGACTATTGGGTTAAACCATTATCAGATGATGAGCGATTATTTTATTACCCTCTTTACCTATGGTGGCAAATAACAGCAGTAGTACCACTTAGACCAAGGGAGTTTTTGCTCACTCAGAGAAATTGTCTCACAGAAAAAGACGGAAAATATTACTTAACTCTCAGACGAAATAACTTAAAAGGAAAAGACAAGGGAGTATCCCATAAAATTTCAGAGGATTATTATTTAACAACTTACGAAGTACCATTTAAGCTTGCGAGTGAGATTCTAAATTATTTAGAACTAACCAAAGATTTATCATCTACACAGTTAGATACCCTATTTGTGACAGACTCACATTATCGTAAATGGAAACGTGTTACAGGTACTAAAAATCGCTTTTTGACTTATAGTAACTTAAATACCATTTTAAAATATTTCTTTAATGAGATTGTATCTCAACAGTATGGGTATTTTGTCCATCATATCAATTCCCCAAAGCAATTAGAAGAACACGAGATTAATTTCATTCATATTGGAGATACGAGACACATTGCAATGATCAACCTGATAGCAGAAGGGGCTAGTCCAGTAACAGCAATGCTTTTAGCAGGACATGATAGTGTCACAACATCCTCACATTATTTTTCAAATCTGAGTCAGTTTATTGAATGTAGGAGCTATCAGCTTTATCGTAAATTAACAAACTCTCAAACGTCTTACGCTATCAGTAAAACCCAACATAAATACACCGTTAATAAAAACTATGTTTCTCTTGATAATAAAGGTAGATGTTATTCACCTCGATTTGCGGAAGGTGATTATTCAGACTGCCTTAAAGTCATTAGCTCACATGCAGAGCTTGGTGCTTGTACTAGTTGTCCATTTTACAGAAAAGCTGGAAAAGATTATTTCTCTATGGATAAAACATTTAAGAAATCAATCGATGAGGAAGCTTTAATTGTAGATGAGGCAATAAAAAGAGTTCGACAAGGAAAGGGAAATGTAGAAGATATTGGTGAGGCGTTATTAAAACTTAAAACCGTTAGTCATTCTTATCAAGAATATCTAACTGAAAAACAATTATCTTTGCAGGAGTTCTCAAATGGCGAGAAAGAAGTATATTGATAATCAAGAATTGCTATTTTTATTCGAACATTATTTACTAGAACATTGTTCGAATAATCCTAGACTATTCAAAATTCCACAGTTTGGAAATTACCTTAGAAACAACGGATTTCCGCAAGTTGCAGACACAACGATTAGAAGAAACAAAGAATTTAGACAAGCCCTTAATGATAAATTGGAACTATTTGAGGACGACACCTATCAAACAGTTATAACGTATAAAACTCTAGATGTGGAACGTTTCTTAATGACTAATAGAACCCCTAAAGCAATCAAATCAGCATTGATGGAGCTTAACAATTATTATAAAAGAGTTGTTGATGCAGCGATTGAATATAAGGATGAAACTAGTAAGCTTAAAACAAGAGTTTCAGAGTTAAAAAATGAGGTGGCACAACCTAATGAGAAAAATACTGAAATTAAGGAACAGACAGCGTTAAACAAAGAATTATTAGAGGAAAACAAAAAGTTAAGGAATCTTCTTAAAACTAGTTTGTATCCTGAGATTGCAAATGAATTATTAAAAGAAGAGGGCTTGTTAAAATCTGATCAGCAACTAGTAACTAAGAAGTATCTTAGTGAGAATGTTATTACTTCAGACACAAAAATATCTTTTGAAAAGCATACTCATAAAGAGAAGAAAACAAGCAAAAGTAAGATTTTGGAAATTAAAAACTTACTGGATAATAAGACTAAGTATTAGGAGGAAAAATGTCAGACTTCATCACTGATTTTCCAGCTTTATTGAACTATTGGGACTTTGACAAGAATATTAAAATAGATGTAGAAAAAATAACAATTACCAGTAAAAAACACATTAACTGGAAATGTCCTACCTGTTCTTATGAATGGAAGGCAAGTGCATCAAAATCTTATAAGAATATCCAAAATCATTCAAAAATCTGTCCTGTATGTGAGCTTGGAGAAGTGTTCATAAAAGGGGAAAACTCTATATCTGCAAGGATTCCTAACTTTCTAAGGTACATAAACTTTCATTATGAAAATATAGAAACTATTCAGAAAGAGATTGATAATTTATCTTTTTCTTCAAAGAGATTATTTCACTTCAAATGTCCTACCTGTCATGTTGGTTGGAAAGATGTAGCAAATACTTCTAAATTAACCAATAAACATAATCAAGAGCTTATTCATGTCGGATGTAATGAGAATACACATTTTGTAGCTTACACTAAAGCATACCCTAATCTTCGGAAAATTTATCTTCCAGGGGAGCAAAACGATGTAGAGTTTAATGATTTGAAGTTAAATGACAATGTTACAATCCCTAGAAATTGGAAATGCGACAAATGTGACCATATCTTTAAGTTGTCTATTGATCAGCTAATTTCAAGAATCAAAAGAGATAGTTTCTATTGTACTAACTGTAATGCTACATTCGATACCCCAATTAAAGTGAAAGCCAACCCCTTATTACATACAGATAGAAATCTTTTTAAGCAATTTATTCCAACTCATGTAAAAAGTAATATGATTGATAGTTTATCCGACATCTTAGTAAGATGGCAGTGTTTTAAATGTCATGGTCAATATGAATGTAGTGTTGTCAAAAGGCATCTTGAAGGCTGCCCTTATTGTGATAATAAATTGATGTTAAAAGGATATAATACTTTACAAGAAACTCATCCTTATTTAGAGAAATTTTGGGATAAAAGTAATGATAAACCTATTTCTGAATACTGGTATAAGTCTTCTAAATGCATAAATTGGAAATGCCCTTGTTGCCATGTCAGTTTTTATTGTAGCCCAATTGAAATGATTTCAAGAACCGACTTAGAGAATAGTAATTTTCAAACTTGTCCTAATCATTGTGATTGGGATACACTTGTTTTTAACAATGATATACTCTATAATTTCCCAAAATTACAGGAAGAATGGAGCGATAAAAATGGATTGCCTGTTCATTTAGCATTGAGCCACATTGAAACAAAAAAATATTGGTGGAAGTGTTCTATTTGTCAAGGTGAATACCTTTGTTCAATTCCAATAAGAAAAGAAGTAATAGATAGCTGTCCATATTGTAATAACGATCAAGCATTAAAAGGTTATAATACAATTGCAGATACTTATCCTGAGTTGTGTGACCTTTGGAGTAGCAAGAATTTAGAAAAACCTGATGAGGTGACAAAATCAGTAGAATCCGAGAATAAAATATTTAATTGGATTTGTGATTGTTGTGATTTAGAATTTCAAGAGAGATTAGGGACTGTTCTAGATGTGTTTACTAACAATAATTCTAATAGACTTAACTCTATATGTCCTTACTGTAATAAAAAAATTCCTAAACCAAACGAAACACTAAGCTATGTTAAACCGTACTTAAACAATGAATGGGTAAAAGAACTTAATGGTGATATTAATACCTTCTTTTATGATTCAAATGCTTTAACCAATTGGATTTGTCGAAAATGTCACAGAAGTTTTAAAGCAAAAATTTCTGAACGCCACGAAAACGACCAATGTTGTCCATATTGTTCTTTTAAAAAGACTGCAAAAGGTTATAATGATCTTGAAACTACACATCCTTGGTTAATTAAAGAATGGTCAACATTTAATAAACAAGAAATGTCTTCTGTAAGGGCAAATTCAACATATAACGCATGGTGGAAATGCCCTGTATGTACTGGAGAATATCAGCAAGTCATTAAAGAAAAGTTTTACAGAGATAATTCTTGTCCATATTGTAGAAATCAAAAAGTTTTAAAAGGATTTAACGACTTAGCAACAACTCAACAAAGCCTAATGAATGAGTGGGATTATCTAAATAACTTCTTGATAGCAAGTCCAACTGAAATTACAGAGTTAAGTAATATGTCTGTATGGTGGATATGTCAAGAAAACCTTAATCACCGTTACAAAATTCAAGTAAAAGAAAGAATGGCATATAAAAAACGAAATAAAAGGGCGTGTTCCATTTGCAAAGGCTACAGAAGAAAGCATGAACACTTTGTACAGTTTAGAAAGATATAGATAAATAAAAACACTTTAAATAAAAGTGTTTTTTTCTATATAAAATATACATTTGAAAAATTTTTAGTTTTCACTTAAATAAAGTACATTTTAGAGAAGATGAACGGTTTTAAAAATTTCCAGTGTTCACTTAAATAAAGTACATAATTGAGTATAATTAGCTCTAAAAAATTTTTGGTTACCTCCTTAAGTTAGACTTCTGTTTTAAGTTTCTTATTATATCTTTCCGAAAAACTATAATTTTCTTGAAAAATAAATATGTCTATGCTATACTACTAGTAGACTTAATTATGGAGAAAATACATGAAACGTGAGATTTTACTAGAACGAATCGACAAACTAAAACAAATCATGCCCTTGTATGTTCTGGAATACTACCAATCTAAGCTTGCTGTCCCCTATAGCTTTACAACCTTGTACGAATACCTCAAGGAATATGACCGATTTTTCAGCTGGGTTTTAGAGTCTGGGATTTCAAATGCTGATAAAATGGCTGATATTCCTTTATCGGTCTTGGAAAACATGTCAAAGAAAGATATGGAATCCTTTATCCTATATCTAAGAGAACGACCTTTGCTGAATGCCAATACAACCAAACAAGGCGTTTCTCAGTCGACCATCAATCGAACCTTATCAGCACTTTCCAGTCTTTACAAGTATTTAACCGAGGAAGTTGAAAACGACCAAGGAGAGCCCTATTTCTATCGTAATGTAATGAAGAAAGTTTCAACCAAGAAAAAGAAAGAAACCCTTGCTGCCAGAGCTGAAAACATCAAGCAAAAGCTCTTTCTAGGCGATGAAACAGAAGGTTTTCTGACTTATATCGACCAAGAGTATCCACAACAACTCTCAAATCGCGCTCTCTCGTCATTCAATAAAAATAAAGAACGTGATTTGGCCATTATCGCCCTTCTCCTAGCATCCGGTGTCCGCTTATCTGAAGCTGTTAATCTGGATCTAAGAGACCTTAATCTCAAAATGATGGTTATAGATGTCATTAGAAAAGGTGGCAAACGTGACTCGGTCAATGTCGCTGCCTTTGCCAAGCCTTATCTAGAGAATTATCTAGCCATTCGAAATCAACGCTATAAGACGGAAAAGACGGATACAGCACTCTTTCTGACCTTATATCGTGGTGTTCCCAATCGTATCGATGCTTCCAGCGTTGAGAAAATGGTTGCTAAGTACTCTGAGGACTTCAAAGTCCGTGTAACTCCCCACAAACTACGCCATACTCTGGCGACTAGGCTCTATGATGCTACTAAATCGCAAGTTTTGGTCAGCCATCAGCTAGGACACGCCAGTACACAAGTCACTGACCTCTATACCCATATCGTCAATGATGAACAAAAGAATGCTTTAGACAGTTTATAGATGTTACATACTATAAATTATGTAAACTAGAACTCGTAAAAAGAAGCTGGTTCTGCAACCAACTTCTTTTCCTTTTATCCCACTACCGCTTCAGCGATTTCTTCACGGCTAATACCAGTGAAGTAGCGTGTAATATCAATGGTTTCTAGAGTCTTAAGAACATCCTCGCGTTCGTATTTCACTCCACGAAGGACATCTTCTACAGCTGCAACATCTTCGATACCAAAGAAGTCACCATAAATCTTGATATCTTGGATTTTTGATTCAATGACGTTGGCAAAAACTTCAACCTTACCACTAGTGAATTTTGTTCCACGACGAACGTTAAATTCAGGTGATTTACCGTAGTTCCAGTCCCAAGTTCCAAACTTGGTATCCTTGATGCGATTGATTTCGGCCAATTCTTCCTCAGAAAAAACGTATTCAGTCATCTCTGGGTACTCTTTTTTCATGTATTCCAATAGCAAATCACGGAATTCTTCAACTGTGATTTTTTCTGGTAATTCATCGATAATATTGGTTACACGGGCACGGACGGATTTCACACCTTTTGATTCAAATTTATCTTTTGAAACCTTAAGGGCATTTGCTAGGACTGACAAATCAACGTCAAAGAGCAAGCAACCATGGTGCATGATACGCCCATTGATATAGGCTTGGGCATTGCCACAGAATTTTTTGCCATCAATCTCAAGGTCATTACGGCCTGTGAACTCAGCTTTAACGCCTAGTTGAGCCAAGGTATTGATAACTGGAGTTGAGAAGCTCTTGAAGTCAAAGGCCTTGTTTTCATCTTCTTTTGAAATGATGGTGTAGTTGAGGTTGTTTAGATCGTGGTAAACAGCTCCACCACCACTGATACGGCGGACTACCTCAATGCCATTTTCTCGAACATAATCACGGTTAATTTCTTCAATAGTATTCTGGTGACGACCAACAATGATAGAAGGTTTGTTAATCCAAAGAAGGAAGATTTGATCCTCATCCAAAAGGTGTTTAAAGGCATATTCTTCCAAGGCGATATTAAAAGCAGTGTCGTTTGAATGATTGATAATATATTTCATGATATCCCTTTATACGATAGAGACTGGAAAATACCTTTCCAGTCTAGTCTATCTTCGTTTTATTTTTTCTTAGGTGAATGGATAGCCATTCCTAGAACATCCGCAAATGCTTCGTACATCACTTCAGAGTAGGTTGGGTGTCCGTGGATGGTCTTCAGCATTTCCTCAACAGTGATTTCCATTTCGATAATGCTTGATGCCTCGTTGATCAATTCTGCAGCTGCAGGACCAATGATATGAACACCAAGAATCTCTCCGTATTTCTTATCTGCAATGACTTTTACGAAACCTTGAGCAGCATCCGATGCAATGGCACGACCGTTGGCTGCAAAGTTGAATTTACCGATTGCAACATCGTATTTCTCACGAGCTTGTTCTTCAGTTAGACCTACTGCTGCTACTTCAGGAAGAGTGTAGATGGCTGCAGGAGTCAAGTTCAATTTGGCAACAGCATGATTTCCTTTAAGGGCATTTTCAGCGGCAACTTCACCCATACGGAAGGCTGCGTGCGCCAACATCTTAGTACCGTTAATGTCACCTGGTGCGTAAATACCTGGAACAGAAGTTTCCATATATTCGTTAACCTTGATGCGACCACGATCCAATTCAAACTCAACATCGCCAATTCCTTCAAGATCTGGCACACGACCGATTGAAAGAAGGGCTTTGCTTGCGATGATATCGTCTTTTCCTTCAACCTTGATACGAAGTTGACCATTTTCTTCGATGATTTCTTGCAATTTTGTACTTGTTAAGATAGTCATACCTTTGCGTTCCAAAATCAAGCGAAGATTCTTAGAAACTTCCGCATCCATAGCTGGAACGATACGGTCCATCATTTCAATAACAGTCACTTTTGAACCAAATGTCATGAAGGCTTGACCGAGTTCAATACCGACAACGCCACCACCGATGATTACGAGGCTCTCTGGAACTTCGTTCATTTCAAGAATGTCATCACTGGTCATGACAAGTGGAGATTCCATACCAGGGACGTTAATCTTGCTGACTTTTGAACCGCCAGCAAGGATAATTTTCTTGGTTTCAAGCAATTCAGAACCATTTACCAAGACATTCTTATCTTTAGTGATAGTACCAACACCCTTATGAACAGTAACTCCGTAGCTACGAAGAAGACCTGCAACACCACCTACCAAGGTATTGACAACTTTAGATTTAGTTTCTAAAAGTTTGTCCATATCTACAGTGAAGTTTGGATTTTCAATGACGATACCACGATTTGCTGCATGACCGATGTTTTCGATGATTTCAGCGTTGTGAAGGTAGGTCTTAGTTGGGATACATCCACGGTTCAAGCAGGTTCCACCGAGTTCAGATTTCTCAACAAGGGCAACTTTACCACCAAGTTGAGCTGCTTTAATGGCTGCCACATAACCAGCAGGACCTCCACCAATCACAACGATATCAAAGGCATCATCGCTCTTGCCGTCGTAGTTTGAGGCACTAGCTGCAGGTGCAGGTTTTGATTCTGGCGCTGCCGCTCCAGCTGTTGGGATATTTTCACCTTCTTCCCCAAGGTAACCGATAACTTCCGTTACAGGGACAGTTTCGCCATCACCCTTGAGAATGGCAATCAGGTAGCCATCTTCTTCGGCTTCCAATTCCATGCTGACTTTGTCAGTCATGATTTCCAAAAGGATTTCTCCTTCTTTTACAAATTCACCGACTTTTTTATTCCATTGGACGATTTGTCCTTCTGTCATATCCACGCCGGCTTTTGGCATAATTACTTCTAAGGCCATGTCTTACTTCCTTTATCTATATCTTTAAAAATAAATACTGTATTTTTTAAACCAACATTGAGATTGGGTTCTCAATTAAGGCTTTCAAGTCTTTCATAAACTTAGCACCAGCCATACCATCTACAACACGGTGGTCAATAGTTAAACCAAGACTCATGATTGGGCGAATGACAATCTCACCATTGACGACTACAGGTTTCTCAACTGTTGAGCTAACCCCGAGGATTGCTGAGTTTGGTTGGTTAATAATCGGACCAAAGGACTGAACGCCAAACATTCCCAAGTTACTAATTGTGAAGGTTGAATTTTGCAGTTCGCTTGGAGCCAATTTACCATCCAAGGTACGACCAATCACATCCTTAAAGGCTACAACCAACTCTGACAAGCTCATTTTTTCAGCATTGTAAACAACTGGTGTCATCAATCCGTTATCCATCCCAACCGCCATCGCAAGGTTAACATAGTTGTGAGTGATAATGGTCTTGCCATCTTCGGTCAACGAAGCGTTGATGTATGGGTGTTTCATTAAGGTCTTCACAACAGCGAGAGAAAGAAGGTCTGTAACCGTAATTTTCTTGCCAGTTGCTTCCATGATTGGCTCAAGAACCTTCTTACGAAGAGCCAGCATCTCAGACATATCGACATCATAGTTGAGTGTGAAGGTTGGCGCAGTTAGGTAGGATTCAACCATACGTTGGGCGATAACCTTACGCATTGGTGTCATTGGAATACGCTCAATCTCACCATAAGGAGTGATAGTATCAGGAACCTCTTCCACTTTTTCAATTTGAGCAGGAGATTTGATGGTGTCGTTTTCGATATTTTCAGGAAGCAAGGCCAAAACATCCTTCTTCATAATCTTACCACGATGACCCGTTCCTTGGATTTCCTGCCAAGCAATGTTATGTTCGAGGGCAATTCGTTTTGCAAGTGGCGAAATGCGAACCACGTTTGTGTCTTTATAAGTTTCCACGTCTTCTTTGTGGACACGACCGTTTGCACCTGAGCCAGAAACGTCGTAGAGATTGATCCCTAGATCATCCGCTAACTTTCTAGCCGCAGGAGTCGCTCTTAGCTTGTCATCAGCCATGACCTCTCCAATTCTATTTATGATACAAAGGGCGTTAAAAGCGACTGAAAAATAGGAAATCGACGCTGGCTTCGATGAAGCCAAGGAGATTTATCTTTTTTCCGAGCTTTTAGCCCGTGTTCGAATATAAGATATTAAGGACGAAAAGAGTTCTGCACCTAAAAGATACAAAGTTTCTCGTCTACTTTATTTGATTTACATAACTTATGTTATGTATTATTCTTTGTTATATGTCTTCCGAATAGCATCTTTGATGCTTTCAACTGTTGGAATCATTGCATTTTCTAGATTTTGTGCGTAAGGCATTGGCACATCTTCTCCTGCACAACGGCGGATTGGTGCATCTAGATAGTCAAATGCTTCTGATTCTGAAATAATTGCTGAAATCTCTCCGATATAGCCACTTGTTTTGTGGGCGTCGTTAACCAGAACGACCTTACCAGTCTTCTTAACTGAGTTAATGATGATATCCTTATCAAGCGGTACAAGGGTACGTGGGTCCACAATTTCAACTGAAATTCCTTCTTCTGCCAATTCTTCGGCAGCTTGAACCACACGGCGAAGCATTTTTCCATAAGTAACAACTGTTACATCTGTACCTTCACGTTTGATTTCCCCAACTCCAAGTGGAATTGTGTAGTCTGGATCAACTGGCACTTCCCCTTTTTGGTTAAATTCTGACTTGTATTCAAGGATGATAACAGGGTTGTTATCACGGATAGAAGACTTGAGTAATCCTTTCATGTCCGCAGGTGTACCTGGAGCTACAACCTTGAGACCAGGAATGTGAGTAAACCAAGACTCTAGAGATTGCGAGTGCTGAGCTGCAGAACCGACACCGTTACCAGCTGCGCATCGGACAGTCATTGGAACCTGACCTTTACCACCAAACATATAACGTGTTTTAGCGGCTTGGTTGACGATATTGTCCATGGCAATGACTGAGAAGTCCATGAAGGTCATATCAACGATTGGGCGAAGTCCTGTCATAGCTGCTCCTGCTGCTGCTCCCGAGATGGCAGCTTCAGAAATCGGACAGTCACGAACACGTTCTGGACCAAATTCTTCGAGCATTCCAACAGAAGTTCCGAAGTCCCCTCCAAAGACACCTACGTCTTCTCCCATCAAGAATACATTTTCATCGCGACGCATTTCCTCAGACATAGCAAGGATAATGGTGTCACGGAACGACATTGTTTTTGTTTCCATTTTATCTCTTTCTCCTTAGTCTGCGTAAATATCTTCAAAGGCTGATTCTAGTGGTGGGAATGGACTTTCTTCCGCAAATTTAACAGAAGCTTCTACCGCTTCCTTGACTTGCGCTTGGATTTCTTCCAATTCTTCAGCACTTGCAATATTATTTTCAACGAGGTACTTGCGAAGGTTTTCGATTGGGTCTTTTTGTTTCCACAGTTCCACTTCTTCACGGGTACGATATTTACCAGGGTCAGATGATGAGTGACCAAGCCAGCGATAAGTTACACTTTCGATTAAGACTGGGCCATTGCCACCACGAACATGGTCTACAGCTTTCTTAAATCCTTCATAAACATCGATGACATTGTTTCCATCTTCGATAAACATTCCAGGAATTCCATAAGCAGCGCTACGTTGATGGATATGCTCTACATTGGTCATTTTCTTGATGTCCGCAGAGATACCGTAACCGTTGTTAATGCAGTAGAAAATAACTGGGAGTTTCCAAATAGAAGCCATATTTACTGCTTCGTGGAAAACACCTTCGTTG
This sequence comes from bacterium, assembly GCA_905221265.1. Lineage (GTDB taxonomy): Bacteria > Bacillota > Bacilli > Lactobacillales > Streptococcaceae > Streptococcus. Next base: position 102,928 of record CAJNCQ010000002.1, read on the forward strand.
GTCGCACCATCTCCAAAGAAGCAGACCACGATTTTACCAGTATGTTGCATTTGCTGACTGAGGGCTGCACCAACAGCGATTCCCATACCACCACCAACGATACCATTGGCACCGAGGTTACCCGCATCAAGGTCGGCGATGTGCATAGAACCACCTTTTCCTTTACAGGTTCCAGTGTATTTTCCAAGGATTTCAGCCATCATTCCGTTGAGGTCAATCCCCTTAGCAATAGCTTGCCCGTGTCCACGGTGATTTGAGGTAATCAGATCATCTGGATTGAGGGCCAACATAGCTCCGACGTTAGCAGCTTCCTCTCCGACAGAAAAGTGAGTCATACCGGGAACTTTCCCCTTTTTCACTAACTGAGCAATTTTTAAGTCCATGCGACGGATTTCTTCCATCTTACGGAACATCTCTAGCAAAAGATTCTTATCTAAAGTTGACATAATCTTGCCTTTCTAACTTTGTACTTACCTTACTATTTTACCTTTTTTAGTATACACTGTCAAAGTATATGACCGATAAAATTTCACAAGGTAAAAAAATAAATCCCCGTTTTAACAGGGATTCTCTTTAGTTAGATTATTTTTTCACAAAGTTTATTTGACATTGGAAACTTCAAATCTTTTCATAATTGTTTGCAAACGCCATTGATAGAGGATAGCACTAACGACCAAACTCGCTATTAAACCAATCCAGTAAGAATAGGCTCCCAAAGTTGTCACATGATCTAGGAATAAACCTAATGGAATGGAAACAGCCCAGTAAGCAATTACTCCTAGATAGAAGGGAACAACAGTATCTTTATAGCCTCTCAGTATTCCTTGTAAAGGAGCTGCAACGGTGTCAGCTAACTGGAAAAATAGACTATAAGTTAGGAAGGTAGATGTTAGATCAATGAAATCAGGATTATTTCCATATAAACTGGCTACGACATCTCTCAAAATATAGAGAAAACTCAATGTAAAGCCTGCAAATATCAGCGCTAAACAACGTCCAAGTTTGATATAGGTCTTGGCATCATCAAAACGCTTAGCCCCCACCTCATAAGAAACAACGATGGCCATGGCAGAAGAAATACTCATGGGAAAAGCATACATGAGTGTCGAGAAGTTCATGGCTGACTGGTGGCTGGCAATAATCATAGACGAAAACTTAGCCATAATCAAGCCAACGACTGAAAAAATGATGACCTCAGCAAAAACAGTTCCACCGATTGGTAAGCCCAAGCGAATTCCCTCTATAATTCTCTCTAATTTCAGAGGGGCACCTTGTTCTAAATGAAGTTCTTTTAGGTTTTTCTGCTTGACCAAGATGATGATGGAAATTCCCAGTAGGCACCAATAAGCAAGTGAGGTTCCAAGCCCTGCTCCTGCTCCCCCTAACTCTGGAAACCCAAAGGCTCCGTAGATCAATAAATAGTTAAACCCACAATTTAAAGGTAGCAATAAGAGCATGAGGTACATGGATAGCTTGGTCAAACCGAGAGAATCAAGTAGCGATCGGATAACACTAAAGAGCAACAAGGGAATAATTCCGATAGACAAATACCAAAGATAACGAACTGCAACTACCGCCACTTGGGCTTCTAGTCCAATATGGTTTAAGACAGGGGGCGCTAGAAAAAGCACCATGCCAAGTAAAACCAAAGACAGCCCGAAAGCTAAGTATATGAATTGGAAAAAGGCGGATGCTACTTCCTCCTTTTTGCCCCGTCCTAGGTGATGGCCGATGATGGGCACCATGGCCGAAACAATCCCTGTTAAAAAGGTGAAAAAAGGATTCCATAGACTCGTTGCAGTTGAAACACCAGCCAAGTCCATAGTATCGTACTGCCCCGTCATGGTTGTATCGACAAAAGAGGCAGAATAATTGGCAAACTGATAAATCAGGATAGGGAAAAATATCTTAAGAAATAAGACAAACTTGTCTTTAAATTGATGGGTTGGATACATATACGCTCTCTATTCTTATAGTTTATAGAGCAGAATCCCATCTAGTTTTTGTAGACGATTTGTCCCTTACAGATGGTATATTTAACCTGCCCTTTTAAGGTTTCCCCGATAAATGGTGAATTTGATGATTTTGAAGCAAAGTTTGGACCAACAGTACGATCAGCCTTGTTATCAAAGATGGTGATATCCGCTGGACCATTTTCAGCCAAGTAACCTGCTTCAAAGTTGTAAAGTTTGGCTGGATTAACAGTCATTTTTTCTAGCAATTCCATCAAGCTTAGCTCACCAGCTTCGACCAAATAAGTCAAGCCGAGAGATAGAGAGGTTTCCAAACCAGTCATACCAGATGGTGCTTTAGTGATATCTTCTACATTTTTCTCATCTGCATGGTGAGGCGCGTGGTCTGTCGCAATCACAGTGATGACGCCTGACTTGAGGCCTTCAATCACGGCACGACGATCTGACTCCAAACGAAGCGGAGGATTCATTTTGGCATTGCTACCTTGTGTCAAGAGGAGGATTTCTGTCTTAGAGAAATGTTGCGGTGCTACTTCTGCTGTGACATGGGCACCCAAACCTTGAGCGAACCCCACCACCTTGACACTTTCCTCTTTAGACAAATGCTGGATGTGAACATGTGCCTTGGTTGCATAGGCAATCATGACATCACGCGCAATCATGGCGTATTCTGCCACCCCTGTCGCTCCACAGATCTTGAAGTGGTCTTTAGCGATGTTTTCGTTAAAGCCAAGAATGCCGTTCAATCCGGGATCTTCCTCGTGTAAACAAACAAAGGTGCCAAGTTTTTTAGCAGTTTCCAAGGCTTCTTTGAGAACCTTGCTACTTTCAAGTGGAATACCGTCATCAGAAAAACCAACCGCACCTGCTTCTAAGAGTGCCTTAAAGTCTGTCAAGTCTTGACCATTAAAGCTCTTGGTAATGGTCGCAACCGTTTTGACGTTAATCTTTTCCTTGGCAGCTGACTGGAGAACTTCTTGAAGAGTCTCTACATCCGAAATGGTTGGACTAGTATTAGCCATCATGACAACCGTTGTAAAACCACCTGCAGCAGCTGCTAAGGCACCAGTATGGATATCTTCCTTGTGGGTCTGACCAGGTTCACGGAAATGGACATGAATATCCACTAGTCCAGGTGCAACCACAAGACCTGTAGCATCAAGCACCTCTGCTCCTTCTTTCTTGATTTCAGACGCAATTTTGACAATTTTCCCATCTTGGACCAAAACATCACACACTTGATCCAAACCAGACTTGGGATCCATTACACGACCGTTTTTGATTAATAACATCTGCTTTCTCCTTTATTCATAGAAATCAACTTGAGTATCCAACAATTTATCCCCATCATAAACAAACTTAGCTGAAAAGAAGGGTTTGTCCTCTAAAAGCCACTCAACAAAGGTGTGGTCACCCTCCCAAGTTGGCTTGCTCAAAACTTCATCATAGGGAACCCATTCTAATGTTCCCTCGTTGCATTCAATCAACTCACCTTCAAACTCTGTCACCTTAAAAACATAGGTGTACCAGTCTAAATCTGGCGTGAATTCTGGAAAAGTGATGACACCTTTTAGAACTGGATTGGCTTTGAGGCCGGTCTCTTCGAGGATTTCACGCGCAGCGCATTCTTGAGGTGTCTCCCCTCGCTCTAGCTTACCACCCACACCAATCCATTTGCCTTCATGGACATCATTCGGCTTCTTATTGCGATGCAGCATGAGCAGTTCTTTTCCGTTATCAATGTAGCAAATCGTCGCTAACTGAGGCATATTCTCTCCTTATCTAAGCCAATCGATTGGCACTTGTTCTGTCTCTTTTAAAAATGCATTAGCCTTGGAAAAAGGCTTGGAACCCCAAAATCCTCTGAAAACAGATAAAGGACTAGGATGGGCTGATTCGATAATCAAGTGGTGTGGATTGGTAACCAAGGCCTTCTTCTTGCGTGCATAAGCGCCCCAGAGTACAAAGACTACAGGTCTGTCTAGATTATTGACAACCCGAATCACAGCATCTGTAAAAGGCTCCCATATCTGCCCAACATGACCATTGGCCTGCCCAGCAGGAACCGTCAAGCAAGCATTGAGAAGTAAGACTCCTTGCTCAGCCCAAGACGTTAAATCATGGGATTTCTTTACGCCAAGATCATCTGCTAATTCTTTCAAGATATTTTGCAAGGATGGCGGAGCTGGGATTGAGTCAGGAACAGAAAAACTCAAGCCCTGAGCCTGACCTGGCCCGTGATAGGGGTCTTGCCCTAGAATCACCACCTTAACCTCTTCAAGCGGTGTTGTCAATAAAGCCTGAAAAACCTTTTCCTTGGGTGGATAAACAGTTCCCTGTGCATATGCCTGCTCTATAAATTGATTGATTTTCCTGAAATAACCTTCAGGTAATTGCTCCTTAATCAAAGCATGCCAAGATGAGTGTTGCATCGCCAACTCCTTCGTTTTTCCTGCCTCTATTATAGCAAAAAGTGGCTATCTAAACCACTTTTTTAGTTTCTACAAATATTTCGAGAATTTTTGAAAAGAATCTCCATTTGAAAGTGACTACTTACCATCTTGTGAAGCATTAGAAAGGATAAATTCTTGGTCAATCTCATCGATAGTCATCTCAGTTCGGATATTTAGATTTTCATTAAATCTTTTATTCAATTCTCTTGTGACACTCGTCTTAAACTCATCACTCGATTTTTGTCTATAATAATCAAATCCTACAGAAGCTGCGCTACAGCAACTCCCCCAATCAGAAAGATAGCCAATAATTTCAAAAAAACTATCATTATATCTTTCAAATCTTTTCGTTGCAGAACTTTTTAAATACCCTGAAATACAATTTACAAAGGTATAGTAATACTTCGAGTCTCGAAATGAATTGTATTCTTGGCTATGAAAACTTGGATCGATAATCCGTGCTTCTCGCACATCTTTCATGGTGGGTTTTCTAGGAATTTTAATATCAGTCAGTAGATAAGCATAATAGGTTTCCTTGTCAAAAAAGGCTCCATCTGCGGCTATCAATGAACCATATACATCGTCTTCATATTGAAACACCATCACAGCACCATTCCTATATTTACTTTCGACAGGAACAGGCGGAGCAATTCTTTTTTAGGCTTTTCTTTTTTGACACTAATTTTTTCTAAAAAATTTTCCAGATTTGCACTCCTCTGTTTTAAAAATTTACTATCTGCACCTAATTCTTGGGCAAGAGCTAAATCTTCCTTTTTATCAATAATCTCTTTGATTTCAAGTAAGAATCCATCATCTAATTGTCCAACTTCCCACATACAATGCGCCAGAGCGAACAAGACATTATATCTATCGTCATCGTCTAAATCCATTGTCAAGTCATTTTTGATAGTAGCTGTTTCTTCTCCTCCATTATATCTCTCGAAAAATTCTTCCTTAACATCTAAGGAGGTATCATTTCCAAAAATGGTTGCATTCCATGTTCCCATAATTTATAAACTCCTCTATAGTTTATTATTCCATTTTTAAAGTAGTTTCAAACAATCCAGCAAGTCTTGGTAAGAATGGACTTCATAAGTCGGCTGAGCTTGCGTCTTATTTTCCAGATGATGGGGGTTGTACCATATCGTGTCAATCCCAGCATTATTGCCACCCTGGATATCTGCCGTTAGGGAATCTCCAATCATCAGCGTCTCTTCTTTGCTAAATCCAGCAATCTGCTGACCTATTTTTTTGTAAAAAAGTGCGTCAGGCTTTTGCGTTTGCAACTGTTCAGAGATAAAGACTTGGTTGAAATAGGGAGCCAAACCTGATTGAGCCAAACGACCTTTCTGAATGGCAGTAATCCCATTTGTCGCAGCATACAAGTCATAATCACGTTCGATGAGGCTGTCCAAAAGTTCATGAGCACCTGAAAGAGTTTGCCCTTGCTGTGCGAGATAAAACTGGTAACGCTGGGCAAGAAAAGTACCGTCTTTCTCCAGTCCAAAATGAGCAAATAAACGAGAAAAGCGCGTGTTAACCAGTTCATGTTTACTGATTTTCTTTTGCTCCAAGTCCTTCCAGAGAGCCTTGTTCATAGGAACGTAATAGTCTTTATAGGCTTGAATGTCCGCAACTCCTTCTTCCTTTAGAAGTTGCGTCAAAGCCACATCCTCAGCAGCATCAAAATCAAGAAGAGTGTGGTCGAGGTCGAAGAGTAAAAATTTGTAGGGCAATTTGAAGTTTTCCTTTCTGAAAATTCATTAAGAATATTATAGCATAAATGAAACAGGTAGTTATCATAATCTGAATCGACTTAAAGGACTTATTCACCTTATTTTTATACTTTCTCCACTTTTACATCGTTTTCGGATACAACATCCACTAAAAAATCCGTCGACATTAATTTGTAGTGATGGAGCTTTTTATTAGCTACATTTGCAGAAGCGACCAAGTCCCCAAACTCTGCATTCTCGACTTCATAGATATAATTGGTCAGATAAAGTGGTCTGTTCTCTGCCAATCCTTGCTCCCAGTAACTATCTATTAATTCTAGGCTTTCGTAGACTGAGCGGAAAGCCCAGACCTTTGTAAAGGTAAATTTAAACTTTTCTGAATCTTCCAAGTAGGCAATTAGAGTATCCCCATCTATATTTATCTCAATACCATAGTCACCAAAAGGGATGAAGCTCGGTTTAATTTCCGTCCATTTTTCCATATCATTTCTCCAAGTTCTATTTTTTGATAATTGTACTAAGGTGATGTACATGTTTGATTAGCAAACTTTCTAGTATTGACTGATATTTAATTTCAAATTTGCAGAAACAAGAATCTCCACTACACTATCTTGAGTTATGATTATATAATGCCGTGAATGCAAAGTTCCTGGGTCATAATATGATGTGTATTCCAGTTTCTTCACTAATTGACTATTCTTGACTTCGTAAATGACATTTTGGAAATTATCTTTTTCATATTTTTTAAACATCTCTTTGTCTAGAATTGCAGATAAATACAATTCCCTGCTAAAGAATCGTGCTTCATCATAGCAAAAACATGATAATTTAAAACGATTCTGTTCTCCAATCAGCCTAATTTCTTGACCATCTGACAAGTTTGTCAACAAGACTTTTAACTTATACTTATCTACGGGAATCAAACCTTTAAAGACTTCTACCCATTCTTCATTTTTAGTTTCCATATCTAATTTCATACTCAACTCCACTATTCCTTTTTATAAAATTAAACATCTACTTTCCATCTATTTCATTCGATACTTCAATAAGCAAATCTTAAAGTTCTTCTAAATCAAGATATAAGTTTCTAACACCTACAAGTAACTGAGAAAATGCTTGTCTATCTAATTGACGACTTTCGCTTAATGACTTAATTATTCTAGAATTCCCCTTCTCTATCCATTTTAAATGAAGAGGTAAATAATCATTTAAAATATCATCTATATTCTCTAAATTAGTAGAAGATATCTTGTTAAAGGTTTGGTTGTCATTTATTAAAGATAGACTTTTACTAATTCTTTTCAATTCTGTTTCTATCGTCACTTTCATCTCCTTTCTTATCTAGTTGCTGCTACTGTCTTCGAGTTCAATTTTTCTTCCAGTATTTGTATCTATAAAATACCTCTGCTCACTTTCGTAAATAAGTGTAAGTTCTGTTCCGATAGGCATGTCGTAAATCAATAATACAGCAGGTTCAATTTCAACAATTGTACTCCAGTCGCATACTGACATATTTTCAGGATTTGATAAGTATTCTTCGGTATCTATTTCAGAAAGAAAGCGCCAGCCATTGTCTAGCTCATCTACGGCATCCTCGCGAAATACCCATTTCAATTTTGCTTTATTTTCTAAAATATGATTAGAAACCACTGAGCCACCTAAATACATTTTTACTTCCTTTCCAAAAACATTCGTTTTAAATACAGGCTCCAGTATACAAGTCCATATCTTACTATAGATTCATCTTGCAATTAAATTTTTCCGAGCCTACTCGGATTACTCTACCTGCTAGAACTCCGACACCAACACGATTAATAAACTTCGAGTTCATCCCATGTTTCACCCAATGTTTTACCATTGATTAATGCTGCAGATAAAAATTCCATTTGATTATAGAATACTCTATATTCTTTCTCAGAAACAGTGAAATATATCTCCCCCAAATCTCTTCGTTGGCTAATATAAAATTTTTTATCTTGATGATATATGACAAACTCTTCCCCATAAGATAATAATTCCTTAAAAAACTCATATGTCATTTCCTTACCTCCCAATAACTTTTCCCCGTCAGAATCATAAAATTTTCTAGTAAGTAAATATTCTGTTTTTGTTATCAACAATATCTAAGCTAGAATCCGGTCGGCCTCCAAATAGATCTGGATTATCGGGGAGCGAGCATCGTATCAATCCTTTCAATAATCTGATACATATATCACAGTAAAATTTTTCGAAGCACGAAAAACATCTACTCCTTGACACTTTAAGGAGTCTATTCGTTCTCCTTTGGGTTCGAAAAAATAAACATCGTATTTCTCATTATTTTACCTTATAAATTGTTCTCAATGCTTAGTTATGTAATACAAACCAGTTTTTCGTTCTTTGATTCTTTGGATGATTTATCTATAAAACATCATTATCCTGCCAAAAGAAATGAGCACCCTTTAAATCAAGATGTTCTATCTGAATATCACGACAAACAATTGTCATTTGCAACAAACCAATATCAACAATACACTTCACAAAATCAGGATTCTCCTCATAAATTTGTAAAGAAATTTCTTGACCATGATGATGTAATTCTCCTCTAGTCATGTTTTTAACGGGCCGATCTTTTCTCCACTGGATGTCTAAAGCATCATTGCTATACTCTACTTTGGCGCATACTAAAAACTTAATTTCCCAGTATTTTTCTTTGTTATGATAATCTTCTATGCACAAAGAAACTTCATCGCCAAAATAGGATATCTTTAAATCTAGTATCCCCATTTCCCAATAATCTAGTTCTTCAAGCTCTTTTTGCTTGGTAGATAAATCCAACAGCAACAAGATTTTTCTCCTTCCCATTTATCCCCAAATAAATCCCTCAGATACTTTTTACAGATGACTATTTTCATCAATAGCGCTAAGATCCACCCCAAGGCTCACACTAACACCAAGTCACCGTCTATCTTGCAGATTGTCATCCCCAATGTATTCTAACCAAGCATCAATGGTGGAGAAAACTTCTTTTTGTTCCCATCCTATATCAGCAAAGTCATGGATGATATGCACTAAACTGTTATCATCATCTTCAAAACAAGCGACATCATCATTATCATCTCTCCTTGCAAATGGATATAATCTTCTCCCAGGGTATCTCTTTTGAAGACCTTGAAATCTTCTCACTGTTTCATCGTCATTCATCAAGTACCATACACCAAAATCAACCCTACCATCGGAAACTAAATCCTTTAATGATTGTGGATAGGAAAAGAAAGAATGCTTAAATGTAATATCTGACATGAATGCCCCCTCTAACTATTGAAAAAACAGCAAATACTGGTTACCTTTCTGCCCACCTAGCTAATTTGATAAAATAATCCTCGATTAAAGCTTCCGTGTCATACATTTTTAGAATGTTCTCAAAATCTATCGCTGATATTTCAGACACATCAAACTCATCTGTAGCATTTATTACATCAAAATCACTTGGGTATGGAGCTTCTCCCAACTCCAAGGGTGTCCGAGTATCAAAGTAAGCTACATGTCCATCATGGTATATATCTAATCGTTTTGTTTCAAATCGTTCTGCGTCTATTTCTGAGTACATGGTTATTGGAAAATCATCATTCGTATGATTCCAAATTGTTTTATAATACAACATCCAATCCCCCTAATTCCCTAGCTAGCTATCCAGCCAAAATCTTCCTTCTTTAGATACTGCCCATATCATAAGCTAGGCAAGTCTTTTGTTCAATCTACTCAGTGATGACATTATCCACTAAGAAAATTGCCATCTCCCATCTCTATGTGGTAATAGTAACAGTCAACTGTACAAGGTTATCCATAAAATTCAATTTCCCAAGCAGTACTATCGTATATTTCCACTCTTACTTGCAAAGCTTCTGTACCTTTTTCTATCGTTACAAATTCAACAGGAGATGTAGAGGAAACTAATATTAAGTTATTTATATCCTCTATTTCCTTTGAAAATTTTAAAAGCTCGTTCCAACTCATTTGATAGCCATATTTTGAATTTAAGACTAGATCTTCAAATTCTGACATAGTCAGATTATTCGGTGCTTTTCCAATGGCATCAAATTCAAAAATATACCATTTAGCATTATTAGATGGGATATTGGAAAGAATCTCAAAAAAAGAAATCTTTTTATTATATTTTGACATATTCCCACTTATTTTCATGGTATTTTCAACTCACTTTCTTCTAGTCTTTTGTGATAACATCAATTTCCAATTCATTCATCAAGAATATCTTGCATATATTTTATCAAAATTGCTTGGATATATGGCTTTACTCATCTCTATTTTTAGCAGGCACTTGATGCTTGCTGAGATGATATCCTATTTTATTAGCACCAAAAGAAGTTCTGTTCTCTGACTAAAACTTTGGAGACTTGAATTGCTTGACACACAATCTTAATTAACATACTTGATAAAGTAATTGTAGCTTGTATCATATCATTTTTCTCTTCGATAAGTCTAATGTCATGTACAGTGTGAGACATGAGATTTTCAAAAGGAATATCTTTCATATTGAAATTTCTTGTACCAGTCTCACTTTCCCAACATGTCCAACCAGCATCCGTCTCATAGTCAACCTTAAAACAACGGTAGAAAACTATCTCCCAGCAATACTGATCCGATTTGCCATTTTCAATCTCGATATAGAGTTTACATTCATCCCCGAAAAATGAAGCTCTAAAGTCTAATGCGTAGGAATCCCAGTACTTCGTACTGTCAATCTGTTCCTGTAGTTTTAAAATATCCATTTCCTCTCTCCTTTATTTTATGAAAAGGCAATAGTTTTCTTTATCATTTTTGTACTCAATGATAGCGTCATCACCAAGATACAACACATAAAAACGGCAAACCGTTAGGTTCCTGTAGCGGTTTCATTATTTTTCATCCAATATATTTTTTATTTCATACAACACTACTATATCTATTATCAGTTCAGTTACTCTATTCAGAAAAACTTAGTGGCACAATCTCTACATCCCCAAGATTGTCAACTGAGTAACGTTGACTACCATTTTTAAACCAGCGTCCTAGAACGACATCATAGAGCATGAAGTGGGATTTTTCTTTAATCCAAACTTCATCAATCCCATGAAGTTTTAAATACTCTAGTACTTCGTTGGGATTAGTTAGGTAAAAATTAGGTATCGAATCCCCTGTTTTCGACTGACGTGATAATTCTTTATATGCCTCTAAATCTAGTTTTCCCCCATCTTTGTGTAGTATATTGTAACTAGCTAAGTCATACGCTACCGACCATTTAGAATCTGAGATTTCGACTGATTGGCTGAGTATCTTATCATTGTACTCATATTTAATATAAAGATATCTCCCATCAGATAATAGTTGCTGGTATTCAATAATAAAAGTTTCTTCAAAACCTACAATCACTTTTAAGCTTTCATTTTCAGACAAGCCTGCATCAAGTCCCATGGGAATTATCCAGTCTGGATCTCTAAACGACTGACTTCCATCAACAGCTTTACTAAAATCAGCAAGTCCAGGTAAAACACCACTATTTATCTCTGCATAGTTCATTTCTAAAAAGACATTACTTAAAGATTCATACACTCCTTTATAATAATTCTTTTGGTAGACACGATATAGACCAAACAAAGTTAGAAAAACCAATACAGTTATGAATAGGATTTTTAAAAATTTTTTCATCTACCTTTTTCTCCTCTAAATACTTACATAAAACTTTTCTGCTATATTTGAAATCAAAACAATGATAGACGCCCCTACTCCAACTCCTTCGATATTCTGCTTTTTTCTAGTTTTCCCTTGGTAATTCGTTTCCATAAAACAAGTGGGTCCAAACTATAAGATAGACGTAGGAGGAAATAATTAACCCATTCGATAAGGGCAAAAAGCTGTATCAACGTGGCTATGATAGTCACTAGGACACTCTGTGTGTTCCAGACAATAAAAGGAAAGCCTGAAATAAGTAAAACGAGGTCTAGTATTCTGAGCCCACCATATATTTTCGGCACATTTCCACTTCCGAACTGAGGATTCGACAGTCTTCTAATCAAAATCGCCCAATAGATTGAACCTTGAAGCAAAATAAATGTCAGTAAAGACAAAGGATAGAGAATGGTGACTAGACTCTTCCAATCACCAAGTCGATTTTTCAAAAGAAAAAAACACAACCAAAAGGATAGGATGGCTGCAAGTTCTCCCAAACAGAGGGACCCCAACTCTTTTCTAACTTTCTCTTTTTGTATGTTCATCATCTCACCCATCTATCTATCATCCTATATCAGAAAAAAGCCATTCGATCCATTTCTAGTCAACATTTCTCAGAATGAAGGCATTCTAAGCGTCGAACAGTCCAATTGCTTTAATATCAATGCAATTCTAAGTTTAGAATTACACCTATATAAATGTTTTAGACCTATTCTAAGTCTATGATAGCCTTAAATTTTAGTTTTTGAAGGATTCTAAAGCTAGAAGAGCTTAAAAATCACGAGAACTAAGCTATTCGAAGCTTAGAAGACCTTTTTCTAAACTTCATACTCACTTTAACTAGTATGACTTACAATTTTTCTGATGAGCTTTAAGTTTTTTGATAACCCAATCATAGTGACTGGAGGTGCTACTGACAAAGTAGGAACCTAGACTTGTCCCTCCCGTCCACTTATAGACACCTTTGTTAAAGAGTTGGTCATTGCTAAAGCCTTCCATCAACTCTAAAACCTCTTTATGCGATTGCTCTAGTAGCCTAGTCGCTTCTTCTAAAGATGTTTTCTGGTGCTTCTTCCAAATAGCGACATTCATTTCCCCATAAGTTTTCCAATTATAAGGCTCAGGGAGAAAAGGTCTTTCATGACCCTTTTGATTAGAATCTACCCAATTCAAAAGTAACTGATGCCATTCGTAGAGATGGATTAGAACATCCCGTAGATTTTTATCTCTTTTCCAGTGAGCTTCTTTTTTCTTTTGGTCTTTTGAAAAATCAAAAGGAGTCTGTAGCTCCTCTTCACTTAACTGAGAAATGAGGAGATTGAGCTTCTCATAATTTTCCTTAGAGGCTAGCACTAATTCCTCTTTTGTTTTTGGTCTAGGCATAGGAATTCTCCCTTCATTTTCAACTAGAATAAGCTATTTTCTTACTTCATTATACCATATTCAAAAAGCAGTTCTTCATTTTACGGAAAACTGCTTTTACTAACTATTTTTTATGCTTATAGTCACTACTTTACATATAAATCTTTAAAGAGACCATCTACTTCTGCTATCTGATAGAGCAAGTGGGATAGTTCTTGGTAATCTTCTTTTAAACATGAAAGATGGGCTTGGCCAAATAAAGAAGCCAACTCCTCTTTTAATCTTGCCCCTTCTGGATCATGAACTTTTAAGAACTTACTGAGATAGAGATTTCGAACTGCCGCAAGTTTGAAACTGAAATACTGATGCAATTGCTTTTGCTCCGTATTTAAGCCGTTTTCAGCAACTGCTTTTGCATAACATTCCAAAACACCGTTTTGACCATTCAGATATCGCTTTTTCATAACCCTTGCTGTTTCCTGATAGATTTCAGTCTGACTAGGACTCTTGACCTTCTTAAAATTTCCCCACATGGAGTAGGCTCCGCGCTTATAGTCAATAGCCTCTGCCTTCCAGGCTTCTGATATGTCATTAAAAGCAACCTTAATACAGGCAAAACCAGCTGGGTCATGCAAATAGAGGTACTGATTATCAATGTCATACACAGTTACAAAGTGATCCACACCATAAAGGATTGTGTGATTGGGATTGTAGGTCAGATGCCCCATATCAAGAGGTCCCAGTACGACAGGTCCATTGGACAGAAAGGTTTCCAATTTTCTTTTTATCTCTTCCAAATCTACTTCCGCTCCATCCTTTAGATAGAAGTCCTCATAGTCAAATCCAAGTATTTTTAAGGAATGAGATATGGAAAGATCTGGCATTCCATTATCAAAAAATACTAGAGGGTGTCGTTCATCTTCCTTTACGATACTAGCGCCATTGCCCATTACCATGATTGCCTCTAAAAACTCTGCTTTAAAGTCATAACCATAGGCATCAAGCGCCATTGCCAATGAATAGCTATAGCAAAGTGACACATCTCCAAAATACATCTGCATATTCATGCCTCCTTATCTTCTATGGGACTATTATACCGAGAAAACTATTCTCATGCCCCATAAAATCCAAACAAAAAATATGGGTATTTGTGATTTATAGTCATGAATGTCAACAATAAAAAACTCTGTAAAAGATATCTTCTACAGAGTTAAGTTTGCATCTTTATAAAATGTCAGAAAATTATCTAGTTCTTAATCACTGGTATCCAGAGTTCCATTTGATAGTCAGGTGACGACATGTCACCTTCAGTATAGACTTCGAAGTCTGGTGAGCCTGAGTGGCGATAGCCTGTTTCAGGGAAAAAGACCTCCAAGACATATTTCCAAGCATTGTGAATGCTAGCTGGTATAGGACCTTTGACTGGGACGATAGCATATTCTCCTTCCGGGATATCTTTGATGAACATACCTAGTTCTTCTGCTTTAGTTTTATCCGTCACATCATAAGCAGCCATGTAGTTGATGATTTCGCCTTCTTTGACATCGGAGCAGACACCAAAGGATTGGCCACTACCCAGACTTTCTAGATTTTCAAAACTGTGTTTCTCATAGAGTTGTTCCCAAGCAGATGGACATTGGCTATTGTCAATAGCTTCCAATAGGACACCTGCCACAGTAAATGCAGGTTTCTTTTGAATCTTGATATCCATGTTCTTTCCTCCTGTGATTTTTAAGGATAATTGAAGTCTAGGAAATACGCGATAAGCTTTTCCATTTCGAACTTCTGAGGGAGTTGCCCCATGGAATTTCTTAAAGGCCGCACTAAAAGCATCCGCAGAGTCGTAGCCATATTTCAGTGCTATATCGATGACTTTCTCAGAGCCTTCCCGCAAGTCTGTCACAGCTTCTGATAACCTGCGATTGCGCAAGTATTCTGCTAATGTCATATCTGCCAGGATAGAAAATAGCCTGCTAAAGAGAGGGTAAGAATAGCCCGATAACTGCTGAAATCTTTTCATATCCACTTCTCCAGTCAGCTGCTGCTCCAAATAATCCATGGTTTGATTGAATTGATGCATCATATTCTTTTTCACCTCATAAAAGATACTAAGGCCGTTAAAAACAAAGTGAAAATTGGAAAATTGACGGAGGGGCTCCTGCTCCGAGAAAATTTCATCTTTTTCACACAGCTTTAGGCCGTGTTCAATTCTATCTATAGTCTAACAAATATCAGATACTTCCGCCCCAGAATCTTTGTACAAGATTTAAAGGTGTAGATTTCTATAACTTATCCTTTAATTTCTCAACAAAGAGATAGGCTGCTGGGCAGGTCAAGGTATTCTTAATCGTCAAATGATTTATTTGATGGATCTTTTTACGATCTGTATGGGGAAATTCACGACAGGCCTTGGGACGAACGTCATAGATGGAGCAGAGATTGTCTCCTCCTAGAAAGGGGCAAGGCATGGATTTGAAAACTTTATCCCCATCTTCATCCACCTGAAGGAATTCCGCTTCAAAAGCTGGTAATTTCATCTTAAAGTATTTGGCGATACGGGTAATATCAGCTTCTTTGAAGTTGGGTCCCAATGTCTTGCAACAGTTAGCACAGGCAGTACAATCAATCTCATCAAAGACTTCTTGGTGAATCTGCTGGGCAATCTTATCTAAGTTTTTAGGAGGTTTTTTCTTTAGATTAGCTAACACTTTGCGGTGCTCCTTCTGCTTTTGCAGTGCTAGTTGGTGGTAATACTCAATATCAATTTCTTTAGACATAATTGCTTTCTAATACAAGTGTTTTTGTCTATTATACCATAAACTCTGCCCCCTTTTTTCCCCCTGAACAGAAAAAAAGCCCTTCGGATAAAATCCGAGGGGCTTAAAACGTTGTTAAATCAACGACCGAACTTTTGAATTTCAAGGTTCGGGATAAAATAGTTCACTGAACTAGATTATTTTTTAAGGTTGTAGAATGATTTCAATCCACGGTATTCAGCTACTTCACCAAGTTGGTCTTCGATACGAAGCAATTGGTTGTATTTAGCGATACGGTCTGTACGTGAAAGTGAACCAGTCTTGATTTGTCCTGCGTTTGTTGCAACTGCGATGTCAGCGATTGTTGAATCTTCAGTTTCACCTGAACGGTGTGATACAACGGCAGTGTAACCAGCTTCTTTCGCCATTTCGATAGCGTCGAATGTTTCAGTAAGAGTACCGATTTGGTTAACTTTGATAAGGATTGAGTTAGCAGCACCTTCTGCAATACCTTTTTCAAGGTAAGAAGTGTTTGTTACGAAGAAGTCGTCACCAACCAATTGAACTTTACCACCAAGACGTTCAGTAAGAGCTTTCCAACCGTCCCAGTCGTTTTCGTCCATACCATCTTCGATAGTGATGATTGGGTATTTGTTTACCAATTCTTCAAGGTAGTCGATTTGTTCTGCAGCAGTACGTACAGCAGCTCCTTCACCTTCGAATTTAGTGTAGTCGTAAACTTTACGTTCTTTATCGTAGAATTCTGATGAAGCACAGTCAAATCCGATAAATACGTCTTTACCAGGAACATATCCAGCAGCCTCGATCGCTGCAAGGATAGTTTCAACACCGTCTTCAGTTCCTTCGAAACGAGGAGCGAATCCACCTTCGTCACCTACGGCAGTTTCCAAACCACGTGATTTAAGGATTTTCTTAAGAGCGTGGAAGATTTCAGCACCCCAACGAAGAGCTTCTTTGAATGATGGTGCACCAGCAGGTACGATCATGAATTCTTGGAAAGCGATTGGAGCGTCAGAGTGAGAACCACCGTTGATGATGTTCATCATTGGAGTTGGAAGAACTTTAGTGTTGAATCCACCAAGGTAGCTGTAAAGTGGGATTTCAAGGTAGTCAGCAGCAGCACGAGCTACAGCGATAGACACACCAAGGATTGCGTTTGCACCCAATTTACCTTTGTTAGGAGTACCGTCAAGTGCGATCATAGCACGGTCAATAGCTTGTTGATCACGTACATCGTAGCCGATAATAGCTTCAGCGATGATGTTGTTTACGTTGTCAACAGCTTTTTGTGTACCAAGACCACCGTAACGAGATTTGTCACCGTCGCGAAGTTCAACTGCTTCGTGTTCACCAGTAGAAGCTCCTGATGGAACCATACCACGTCCGAAAGCACCTGATTCAGTGTAAACTTCTACTTCAAGTGTTGGGTTACCGCGTGAGTCTAGGACTTCGCGAGCGTAAACATCAGTAATAATTGACATTTTTTACTCTCCTTTGAGTTAAATTTTTTACACCTCTATGATACCTTAAAAATAAGCGTTTTTCAAGAAAAAACGTTATCTTTGTGCAAATTTTCCTTAACTTTATAAAGTAATCGCTTTCTTTTGTCTGTTTTCATGCGATTTTTGTGATATACTGTTTTTATGACAGATTTATCAAAACAACTACTAGAAAAAGCTCATGGTGGGCCGAAATTAAACCCTGACGAACAACGCCGCTACCTCGGTACTTTCGAGGAAAGAGTTCTTGGATACGCGGATATCAGTACTGCCAATAGTCCTGAATTAGAACATGGATTTTTCTCTATTTTAGATGGTTTTCAAGAAAAGGTAGAGGAACTTTTTGTGAAAATCTCACCAAATATCGAGTTTGACAAACAAGTCTTTTACTTAAAACAAGCAAAGGAAAGCAACTGCCAGGCGACTATTGTTTCAGATGATCATATCACCTCTCCTTTCGGCCTTGTCATTCACACGAACGAACCTGTTCAAGTAGATGAAAAAGACCTTAGACTTGCATTCTCGAATCTCTGGGAGGAGAAAAAGACAGAAACTCCTAAAAAATCAATCTGGAAAAAATGGTTAGGTTAATCCTTCCTCATATTTAATAAATGACCGATATTAGTAGCTGTGTGCTCCAAATAGAGACTTGCATTTTTCAGACTGTCTTCCAAAGGTTCACTTTTCTCTAGGATAGAAAAGGCTGCTTGTATATTTTCGAATGGTAGGGAAGGTAAATCCTCGGAAAGACTACCACAAATAGCGATAACTGGAACTCCTTCAGGAGTTCTTTTTGCTACACCGATAGGAGCTTTTCCAGCAAAGCTTTGACTGTCCAGTCTACCTTCTCCAACGATGACCAAGTCAGCACCTGCAACTTTCTTATCAAAGTCTATCAAATCCAAGCAGGTGTCAATCCCAGATACGATACAGGCCTCAGCAAAGGCACAGAGACCAGCAGCAATACCCCCACCTGCTCCTGCTCCTTTCAGAGATAGGGTTGAGGGCGCGAATTTTTCATAGAACCGCCGCAGAGCCAGATCTACTGTCTCAAACAAAGCAGAATCCAAGCCCTTTTGTTTTCCAAATGTATAGGTTGCTCCTTGATGACCACATAGAGGGCTCACGACATCTGCTAAAATGCGGATTTTCACATCTTCAGAAATCCTATACAACTTGCTATTTGAAACTGACTCGAATTCAAGCAAAGTCTGACCGCAAGCTGGTAATTCTTTTCCATTCTTATCATAAAAACGATAACCCAGACCAGCAGCAATGCCTATCCCACCGTCATTACTAGCCGTACCACCTACACCAATATAGATTTCTTTCATCCCTTGATCGATTAGATGGCGAATCAACTCTCCGATACCTCTGGTTTGGATGTGAAGGGGATTTCGTTTCTCCCGCGGAATCTTTCCAAGACCAACCAAGTCAGCAACTTCAAAGAGTGCTATTTGTCCTTTTTGAAAGTAGCGCATTTCTTCTTTTAGACCAAAAGGTCCTGTCACCTCTTGCCATTTTTCTTCGAGGTCAAGAGAATGTCGAATAGCATCTACAGTTCCTTCCCCACCATCACCAACAGGACAGAGCAGACATTCTACATCAGCTATTGACTGTTCGAAGCCTCTTTTTAGAGCTTGAGCGACCTCTTCTGCCGTCAAACTTTCTTTAAAAGAATCGGGTGCAATTACAATTTTCATAGTTCCCTCTCAATCTAAGATATCAATCAAAGGCAGAACTTCTAAAAGATCCCTCTTATCTACATGACAAGCTACCTCTGCTTTTACGACTTCTTTGGCACAAAAGGCTATACCGTGAACTGCTGACTTTAACATCAAAAGGTCATTGGCACCATCACCGATGGCAATCGTTCTTTCTTTGGGTAGTTTTAATTCTTTTCTCCATTTCTCAAGAGTAGCTTGTTTTACTTGGGCTGTCACAATTTCACCAACTAATTTTCCTGTTAAAAAACCGTCTTTGACTTCCAACTGGTTGGCAGAGAAATAGGAGATACTAAGGGATTTTGCTAATCTCTCAACTATTGGTGTAAAGCCACCAGACACTAGACCGACTAGAATGCCCTTCTTTTGAAGGATGGAGATAAATTCTTGAGCATTCTTGGACAGATGAGTGGATTTGAAGACAGTATCAAAGACCGAAATCGGAAGACCTTTTAACAATGCGACTCTCGCTCGTAAACTCCTTTCAAAGTCTAGTTCACCTTGCATTGCTTGATTGGTAATCTTTGAAATTTCCGCTTCGCAACCTGCTTCTCTTCCTAAAAGATCAATCACTTCCTCTGCTATCAGGGTGCCATCAACATCCATGACACAGAGGCCCATTACTTGAGTCATCACTTCTCCTCTTTTCTAAACAGCCCAAAAATCGTATGAAAGAATCATACGATTTTATCTATTAGTTGACTAAACTATGGTACAAGTCCAGGTAAGATTTGCAGGCTGTATCCCATGAGAAATCGCATTCCATAGCTTGTTTTTGTAGATTTTTCCAAACGTCCGGCTGGTACTTATATACATCCAAGGCTGTTTGGAAACTCCAGTTAAGCCAGTATGGTGTTAAATTGTCAAAGCTAAATCCAGTACCAGTTCCTTCGATTGGATTGAAGGATTGAACTGTATCTCTTAGTCCTCCAACCTCATGAACCAATGGTAGCGTTCCATAACGCATCGCCATCATTTGAGACAAACCACATGGTTCAAAACGACTCGGCATGAGGAAGAGATCACAAGCTGCGTAGATTTCTTGAGCGAGCTTGACGTCGAAAGTGATATTTGCTGATAGCTTGTCAGGATAGACTTGCGCAAACCATGAGAAGGAATGTTCAAAAGCAGGATCTCCTGTCCCTAAAAGGACTATTTGAACGTCCTCTTGTAAGAAACGATGCAAGCTTTCTACAACAACATCAAAACCTTTTTGGCGTGTCAAACGAGAGACAATCCCAACTAGCGGAACATCTGCTCTCACAGGCAACCCAACTCTCTCTTGCAATTTTGCTTTGTTTTGAGCTTTTCCAGACAAATCTTCTTTATCAAAATGATAGTCTAAAAGTGGGTCTGTTTGAGGATTATAAAGATCTGCGTCAATACCATTAACAATACCTGAAACCTTACCTGACTCCATACGAAGAATCTGGTCCAAACCGCAACCGAATTGGCTAGTCATAATCTCGTGTGCATAGCTCGGAGATACGGTTGAGACACGATCCGCATAGAGAATACCTGCTTTCATCCAGTTAAGACAGTCATTCCAACGAAGGGTCCCATCAGCATAGCGTTCAAAGCCCACACCGAACAAATCCCACAACATTCCTTCAGAAAATTGACCTTGGAATTCCAAATTATGAATAGTTAAAACGGTTCTGATTCCTTGATATGCCTGAATCCATCTGTATTTTTCCTTCAAGAGAAAAGGAATCATAGCGGTGTGATAATCATGGGCATGGAGAATATCTGGAATGAAATCAATTCGCTCCATGGCTTCAAGAGCAGCCAGTTGGAAGAAGGCAAAACGTTCACCATCATCGAAATCTCCGTAAACATGACCTCGGAAGAAATACGTTTGATTGTCTACGAAGTAGAAGGTAACACCATTCAAGACGGTCTTCTTAATACCACAGTACTGTCTACGCCATCCTACACTCACTTCAAAGTGAAGAACATCCTCAATCTGGTCGCCGAACTTAGCCTCTACCATGTCATAGTAAGGTAAGACAACCGCAACTTCATGCCCTGCCTTTACCAGTGATTTGGGCAGAGCGCCAATGACGTCTCCCAAACCACCTGTTTTTGAAAAGGGCGCACCCTCTGCTGCTACGAATAAAATTTTCATGAATGAATATCCTCTGTAACTTTTTCACCTTTTTTGACTACAACTGGGTGTTCTGCAGTACCGCGAATAACGACACCGTCAGCAACTTCAACCCCTTTGTCCAAGATGGCATATTCAACTTGGGCACCTTGACCAATCACAACACGTGGGAAGAGAAGGCTGTCTTTAACTAAACTATCCTTATGAACGTGAATATTACGTGATAGGACCGACTGAACTACTTCACCCTCTATGATACTACCAGAGGCGAACTGGGAAGTACTTACCTTAGAGGTGTTTGAGTAGTAAGTTGGTTCTTCATTCTTAACCTTGGTATAAATTTTTTGGTTAGGTGAGAAGAGAGAGTAGAATTTTTGAGACTCAAGCATATCAATATTGGCTTGATAATAGGATTGAACAGAGTGAATATTGGCTAGGTAGCCAGTGTATTCATAAGCAAAAGCACCTTCTTTAGCTGCCAACTCACGTAAAACATAGCGTAATTTTTCTGGGTATTCTTTTTGAACTTCTTCTTCCAAACGCTTAATCAACCACGGAGTATCAACGACGAATATATCTGTAGACATGTTGAAAAGTTCATCTGTTGATTTGGCATCAAAAAGTTTATGAGAAAGAACACGGTCTGTTTCATCGACTTCCAAGATGGCATTAACATCTGAAATATCCTTTTTAGGTAATTTCTTATAAACAACTGTAATCGGACGACCGGCAGTAGTATGTAAATGGAACACTTGATTGAGGTCAATATTCACCACGATATCACAGTTAAGTGCAACCGTCTGATTTGATCCTGAACGTTTCAAATAAGTGAGAAGCTGTTGATAATATTCTTTCCCAACTGTGCTACTTTCAACACGTGTATTATAAATACCTAGATAGTAGTGACTGAGAAGGGTAGATAAGCCCCACTCACGTCCTGAACGAATATGGTCAAAGACTGAACTGATATTATCTTGTTGGAAAATTCCAAAGACACTACGAACACCAGCATTTGCAAGGCTAGAAAGAGGGAAGTCGATCAAACGATATTTTGCTCCAAATGGCAAGCTAGCCACCGGACGGTGTTCTGTTAACGTTGACATATCGTGAAAACCAACGGTGTTTCCTAAAATGGCTGAATATTTATCAATCTTCATCTGTTGCTACCCCCACTACTTCATCATATCCTACTACTTGTACTTCGTCTGTTCCATCAATTTCGACACCTTCAGAAATAACAGCACCTTCACCAATGATGGCACGTTTAATTTTTGCACCTTTTCCGATAATGGCACCACTCATGATTACAGAGTCTACTACTTCAGCACCCTCACGTACTTGCGCTTCTGTTGAGAGAATGGAATGCTTAACAGTTCCATCCACGAGACAGCCATCCACAACTAAAGAATCTTCTACATGAGCGTGTTTTCCAATAAAGTTTGGTGGTGAAATCAGGTTCCGTGAGTAGATTTTCCACTGACGATCACGACTATCCAAAGCGTTGTTTGGATCAATGTATTCCATATTGGCTTCCCAAAGGGATTCAATTGTACCAACGTCTTTCCAGTAACCCTTGAATTCATAAGCATAGACACTTTCACCAGACTCAAGGTAGTTTGGAATAACGTTTTTACCGAAATCTGACATATCTACCTTGCTCTTTTCAGCGGCTACTAGCATGTTGCGTAGACGTTTCCAGTCAAAAATATAGATTCCCATAGAAGCTTTAGTAGACTTAGGTTTTGCTGGTTTTTCTTCGAATTCGACGATACGATTGTTTGCGTCAGTATTCATGATACCAAAACGGCTAGCTTCTTTGAGGGGTACATCCAAGACAGCTACTGTCAAACTGGCATTGTTGTCCTTGTGAGATTGGAGCATGTCATCATAGTCCATCTTGTAAATATGGTCACCAGAAAGGATCAAAACATATTCTGGGTTAACACTGTCGATGTAGTCAATGTTTTGGTAGATAGCGTGGCTAGTCCCTTCAAACCAACGGTTTCCTTCACTTGCAGAGTAGGGTTGAAGGATAGAAACACCTGTATTAATGCCATCTAGTCCCCAGCTCGAACCATTTCCGATGTGGTTGTTCAAGGCAAGAGGCTGGTATTGTGTAATTACACCGACATTGTGAATCCCAGAGTTAGCACAGTTGGAAAGAGCAAAGTCAATGATACGGTAGCGCCCACCGAATTGCACTGCTGGTTTGGCAATGCTTTGAGTGAGTTTTCCGAGACGTGTTCCTTGCCCACCGGCAAGGATCAAAGCTAGCATTTCATTCTTCATTTTCTACTCCTTTTTGGGTTTTATTTGTGACAGTTTTAGTTGGTTTCAAGCGACGTTTAATCTTCCAGATACTTGCTCCCATGGCAGGCAAGGTAAAGGTCAAGGTCTGCTCATAATCCTTCCATAATCCTTCTTGAGTTTGAACCGTTTGGTTGTATTCTTTCCAGACACCACCCCATTGTTCCAATTCTGTATTCCAAACTTCTTCATAAACTCCTGCGACAGGAAGTCCGATTGTAAAGTCTTTTCGTTCAACAGGCGCCATATTAAAGACACAGACTAGCATTTCACCCTTTTTACTCTTACGAATAAAGGAAAGGACACTCTGATCTCTATTATCCGCATCGATAATTTCGATGCCATCGTAGCTGGTGTCAATTTCCCAAAGGCAACGGTGCTCTTTATAGAATTGATTGAGTTGAGAAGTGAAGTACTTCATCTTAGCATTCATTGGATCTTCCAAGTTAGACCATTCTAGCTGTTCCTCAGACTTCCACTCTAAGAACTGACCATATTCGCTTCCCATGAACAAGAGTTTCTTACCTGGATGACAAATCTGATAAGTGTAGAGATTGCGTAGTCCTGCAAATTGATTGTATCGATCTCCCCACATCTTGTGCATCATGCTCTTCTTACCATGTACGACTTCATCATGCGAGAATGGTAAGAGGTAGTTTTCGTTGAAAACATACATGAAGCTGAAAGTTACCAAGTTAAAATCATACTTACGATAAATTGGGTCTTCCTCGTAGAAACGGAGAATGTCGTTCATCCAACCCATATTCCACTTGTAGTCAAATCCTAGACCGCCCATTTCTTTCATACCAGTAATCTTTGTTGCTGATGAACTTTCTTCTGCAATCATCATCACATCTGGATGAGCTAACTTGATAACAGTGTTCAAACGTTGAAGGAAATAGTAGCCTTCGTAGTTGAGATTTCCACCGTCCTTATTTGGGGTCCAAGGAGCATTATCATAATCTAGGTAAAGCATATTGCTCACTGCATCGACCCGAATACCATCTAAATGATAAAACTCAATCCAGAATTTAATGCTAGAAATCAAGAAGGACTGAACTTCATTCTTCCCAAGGTCAAAGTTAAGAGCTCCCCAACCGTAGTTATGGGCCTTGTTGTGGTCTTGGTATTCAAAAGTTGGTGTTCCATCGTAATAAGCAAGAGCGTCATCATTGATGGTAAAATGACCTGGAACCCAATCCACAATTACACCGATATTGTTTAAATGACATTCCTCAACAAAATCTTGGAATTCTTCTGGTCGCCCGTAAGAATGCTCCATAGCAAAGTAACCCATAAGCTGGTAGCCCCAACTTAATCCAAGTGGGTGAGCCATTAAAGGCATAAACTCGATGTGAGTGTAATTCATCTCAACAAGGTATGGAATGAGTTCTTCCTTGAGTTGTGCAAAGCTGTATGGACTACCATCTGGATTTCTCTTCCAAGATCCAGCGTGGGCTTCATAAATATTGACTGGTCTCTCAAAAAAGCCCCAGCGTTTTCTCCTAGCTAGCCAAAGACCATCTTTCCATTTTTTCTCTGGAATATCAGTCAGGATGGCTCCAGTCTCTGGGCGAGCCTCAAAACGAACCGCCAACGGATCAATTTTCATAATCTGGTGCCCATTTGCACGCGTGATATGATACTTATAAATCTGCCCTTCATGAGCCAGACTTGTGAAGACTTCCCAAACACCCGATTCATTCCGTACCATAGGAATTTGGTGCTCTGTCCAGTTTGTAAAATCACCAACTAAGTGCACAGCCTGAGCGTTAGGTGCCCAAACACGGAAAGTAAAACCAATTTCTCCGTCTTTTTCCTCTTTATGTGCTCCTAGATAGTGCTGAAGATGAAAATTTTCTCCAGTAGTGAAGGTTCTCAATGCTTCTTGATTATTCATCCAATCCCCTTTCTTTTTGTAAGCGTTTTCTATAATTCTATTATACTATCTTTTAAAAGAACTTTCAAGCAGTTTACGGAATTTCTTAAAAAATATCTTGAAAATTTTGGAAAAATTATCTTAACTAAGCTTTCACTCATTTCAGAGAGAAAAAAATAATTTACATATATTTTCTTAGTATAATACCAAAACATTCGTTATTTTTCAATTTTTAACTGGATTTTTTGGTAAAAATAAAAACCAGGAAGCTAAATTCCTGATTTTTTAGATTATTTCACATCAAAAACAATGGATTTGACATTTGTCATCGCTTCGATACTATATTTAATTCCTTGCACTCCTGCACCAGAACCTTTTACACCAAGGAATGGGAAATTATCTGGCCCACGTTGCGTTTTATTGTTAATATGAACAGTACCGACTTCAAGTTTTTCAGCGATTTCAAACGCCTTCTTAAAGTCGTTTGTAAAGACAGAGGATTGAAGACCAAACTCAGATTCGTTGGCAATTGCTACCGCTTCATCCGCATCAGCGACACGGATAATTGGGAGAACAGGTCCAAACGGTTCTTCCCATGCTAATTTCATATCTCTTGTGACATGATCAAAAAGTCCTGGCCAAATGAGATTGCCCTCACGTTTGATTGGACTGAGCGCTTTGGCACCCTTTTCTTGAGCGTCCTGAATCAATCCCCAGATGAAATCAGCTGAAGCATTATCAATAACAGGTGTGATATCAGCATTGTCAAATGGGTCACCAACGGTTAACTTAGCAACTTCTGCCTGAAGTAATTCAGCCAATTTGTCTGCTACGCTTTCCACAACCAAGACACGCTTGATGGCAGTACAACGTTGTCCTGAATAGCTAAAGGCTCCACCGACGATTTGTTTAGCTGCGTGTTCCAAGTCTGCATCTTCGAGAACAATTGCTGCATCTTTCCCACCAAGTTCAAGCATGATAGGACGCATTCCAGCTAAACGACCGATTCGCTCACCAATTGGAGTTGAACCTGTAAAGTTGATAAAGTTAACTTCTTTGTGTTCAATGATATAGTCACCGATTTCAGAACCACGGCCAGTTATCGTATTAAATACTCCTGCTGGAATACCTGCCTCATCAAAAGCCTTGGCTAATAACAGACCTGAGATAGATCCTTGTGTTGGCGGTTTAAACATGACGACATTCCCTGCAATCAAAGCCGGAGCAATCTTAGATCCAGAAAGGTTAACTGGATAGTTAAATGGCGCGATAGCTAACACAACTCCAACTGGCTCACGACGAACAACGGCTAGCTTGTTTTTACTTGCTGCTTCAAAACCGCCACCTTCCATTGCTTGTCCAGTGATACGGAGACCTTCTTCTGCAGCAAAACGAATCAAATCTGCTGTACGTACTACTTCTCCAATGGCTGCTTTTATCCCTTTAGCAACCTCTTTGGCAAGAATTGTACCAATTTTTTCTTTATCACGTTCCAAAATGTCTGCTGTCTTATGCAAATAGGCTGCACGCTCAACTGGTGCTAAATCACGCCATGCTGGGAGAGCTGCACGCGCAGCTTTCATAGCCACATCTACTTCAGCTTGACTCATAGCTGGTACTGTCCCCAGCTTTTCCTGATTAATGGGTGAATAGATTGTAATTTCCTTTTCAGATGATTTCCAATTTCCATTTACTAAATTCTGATATCTTGCCAATTTTCTTCCTCCTGAAAATGATTAAGACTTATTTTATCAAATTTTCAGAAAATTACAACCCTTTTTGTGAAAAAATTGAGATTTTTTTCACAATCTTGATCCTTCAAATTATTTGAAACTTAATTCTACTCTTCATTAAAAACTCATAAATGACAAAAAGGATTAGATAATCTAACCCTTTTTACTACATTAATTTATGAGAGTACTTTTAAAACTGCGACACTAATATCATCAATAACATTTTCTTGTTTTGAACGACTGTTGGTAAGGAACATTTCAAGCTTACCTGCATTTTCAAAGTAGAAGGAGGTTCCCTTAGCATTAAATACCACTAATAGATGTTCGGATCCACCGTGAATCTCGTAAACAATCCAGCCACTATTTTCAGCAGCCGTGTGAACAAAGACATGACGGTAAATTTCTTCATATGTTGGATAAGAGAAGGCACTGATTTGCGTTTTTAGGCGGATAATCTGACGAATAAACTCAATGCTGTCTTGGCGTTCATTGATCAGATCCCAGTTGACTTGGTTAACACTGTCCGGAGCATTATAGCTATTCATAGCACGTTCTCGGTCTGCAGGAGTTAGTTCTCCATGTTCACCAGTTGGAACCAACTTAGTTCGACCAAACTCTTGACCAAGTTCCATAAAGGACATACCTTGCATGAGAAGATTCATAGCTGTCGCTGTCTCAACCTTGCGCATAATCTGGTCGGAACTCTTATCAGGATGAAGGGTTGCTAGCAAGTCATGAAGATTGTAATTGTCATGAGCTTCAACATAGTTGAGAACCTGGTTTGGACTGAGATAAGATCCCAACTCTCGGCTACCAAGAATAGCCTTGGCGACGATTGGTTCTGTAGCAGCACCACTCACAAATCCTGATTTGATTGCTCCATAAACTTCTCCTCCTTTGATCGCATCACGCTGATTATCGTTGAAGAAACCTATATTTGGCATCTGGTGGGCGTTATCCTTCTTAGCCTTGTCATAAGGAGCTAGACCTGTTCCCATATCCCAGCCTTCTCCATAAGTGAGAATACGCGGATCGACCTCATCCAGTGCCCAACGAATTGCCTGCATAGTTTTGACATCATGAATGCCCATCAAGTCGAAACGAAAACCGTCAATATTGTATTCTTTCACCCAATAGAGGATGGAATCAATCATATACTTGCGGAACATCTCATGTTCACTTGCAGTTTCATTTCCTACCCCCGTACCGTTTTGAAAAGTTCCATCACGATTCATACGATAGAAATAATCGGGAACAGTTGTCTGGAATGGAGCGTCCACTGTTGAGAAGGTATGGTTATAAACCACATCCATAATGACACCGATTCCCGCATCATGATAAGCCTGAATCATAGTCTTGAGGTCTCGAATAACTTGTCCGGGATCATCTGGATTACTAGAGAAGCTCGTTTCTGGTGCGTTGTAGTTTTGAGGATCATAACCCCAGTTATAGGTTACATTTCCGTTCTCGTCATATTCCTTATGGCGATCAAAGATAGGTTGAAGTTGAACATAGTTACAACCAAGTTCTTTGATATAGTCAAAGGCGGTTGCTTGACCGTATTGGTTAACCGTTCCAGTCTGAGCAGCACCCAAGAAGGTTCCGCGGAGTTCTTCAGGAACACCAGATGTAGGCGATTTTGTAAAATCACGAATATGCATTTCACAGATAACTGCTTTACATGGATTTTCCAAGCGCCAAGGAGCTTCTGTCCCATGTTTGACTTCGAATCCTTCTACTTGTCTGTCTTGATGAGAAAGAATTACGGAACGTTTTCCGTCAGGACTTGTGGCAATCGTGTAAGGGTCTCTCGTCAAAGTCTGGTGGTGAGGAAATTCAATCTGATACTGATAAGCCTTACCAGCAAGATTTTCATCCAGGTCTACACTCCAAACACCAATGGTATTGTACTTATGACTGTATGAATAGCTATTACCACGCTCTAAATTAAAGGTTTTCCAAATCGGAGCGTCGTTACTTGTATTTTCATAAACAACCACTTGGACTGCTGTAGCTGTTGGAGCCCAGAGTTTAAAACTGGTCTGGGAATCAGATCCTTGGCAGCCCAAGTCTCCCTGATATCCCCAGTGATGATCAAAGCTTGCGCTATGGATGGCTTTATCAAAGGCAAATGGATTCTGATCCTTATAATATGGACTAGCAATGGCTGGATTTTCTGAATAATACACCGTCTCGTCTCCCTCTAAAATCCATGCTTCTGTCAGCAAGGGATAGTAGTTAAAACGTACAAGATATTCTTTTAATACACCATCTATCTCGGCTTTGAAGGTGAAACTATCTACCTTCTCCTGACTGGTCACGGTAAAAGAAAACTGAAGACCAAAATAAGTGGTCTCTGAAGTTAAAGAGCTTTTGTTTTCATCTCGGTCTGTGCTAAATGAGCAAGCTGTATAATCTCCATTTTTTCTATGAAAATGGAGAAGAACGGGATAATTGTACATGTTTTTTCCTAATTTCTAATTTCTATTTTAATTTTATTTGATTCTGATGGATTCAGTTGGCATTTCATCACGATGGACAACAGATTTTAACCATGCCAAAACACATCAGAAGAGATAGTTTCAGACTATCTAACATCTAGTTTTCAACTATTCTTTACAAACTTTCTAGCCAAGCTTCATCTCGAACTTCGATACCAAGTTCTTGCGCTTTTTGGAGCTTGCTTCCTGCATCTGCTCCTGCTACGACAAGATCCGTTTTCTTGGATACGCTACCTGTTACTTTGGCACCTAGACTTTCGAGTTTACTTTTTGCTTCTGAGCGTTTGAGACGTTCCAATTTTCCTGTCAGTACAACGGTCAAACCGGACAAGGCTGCATCTGCTACTACTGTCTGTCCTTTGTAGTCCAGATTGACTCCAGCTTCTTTCAGCTCATCTAAGAGAATTTTAGATCCTTCGGTAGCAAAATAAGTCTGGAGACTTTGCGCAATTACACTCCCCAAGCTTTCGATACTTGCTACTTCCTCTGGGTCTGCTTGGGCTAGATTTTCAATAGAGTGGAAGTGTTGGAGCAAGAGCTGACTAGCCTTGCTTCCGACATGGCGTATTCCCAGACCAAACAAGAGCTTTTCAGCAGAGTTTTCCTTGGATGCTTGAATGGCCTGATACAGTTTAGAGGCTGACTTTTCCTTGACACCCTCTAAAAGGAGGAAATCGTCTTCTTTCAAACGGTAAATATCTGCCACATCCTTAACCAGATTAGCAGCAAAAAGTTTTTCAACGATAGATGGACCAAGTCCTGTAATATTCATGGCATCTCGAGAGGCAAAGTGAATCAAACCTTCCATGATTTGGGCAGGGCAGCGAGGATTGATACAACGCAGGGCTACTTCATCTTCAAAATGAAGCAATTGACTGTCACAACTTGGACAATTAGTCGGAATATCTAGTCTTTCTTCAGAAACACGCTTGGACTCTACCACACGCAAAACAGCAGGGATGATATCTCCAGCCTTATAGACAATAACCGTATCATCTTTGCGGATATCTTTTTCAGCAATATAATCTACATTGTGCAGGGTCGCCCGGCTAACTGTTGTTCCAGCAAGCTGAACGGGAGTCAAATTGGCAGTTGGAGTCACAACACCCGTACGGCCAACTGTCCAGTCAACTGAAAGGAGTTGAGCTTCTTTTTCTTCAGCGGGAAATTTATAGGCGACTGCCCACTTGGGCGCTTTAACGGTAAAGCCGAGTTCTTCTTGACCTGCAAGATCGTTGACCTTGATTACCACCCCATCGATATCGTAAGGCAGTTTCTCCCGTTCTTGTCCTACTTCTTGGATAAAATTCCATATCTCATCTATACTTTTAGCCAATATTCGTTTAGAATTAACCACAAAGCCAAGCTGTTCAAGATGCTTCAAGACCTTTTCTTGACTATCACGAGTAGAAGGGCTAGCTTCTTGATAGAGGAAAGTCGCAAGGTTGCGCTTAGCTACTACTGCCGTATCCAACTGACGGAGGGTTCCTGCAGCTGCGTTACGAGGATTGGCAAATTCAGGCTCTCCATTTTCTTGGCGAGCTTGGTTGACCTGGTCAAAAGAAGCGCGTGGCATGTAACACTCCCCACGAACGGTAATATCAAGTTCTTCTGGCAAGGTCAAAGGAATGTCCTTGACACGCTTGAGGTTTTCTGTGATATTTTCACCAACAGAACCATCCCCACGTGTCGCACCAACAACTAAAATTCCCTTTTCATAAGTAAGCGAGATCGACAAACCATCGATTTTCAGCTCACAGATATAGGTGGGTTGAGGCAATTCCTTCCGAACACGCGCATCAAAAGCTTCTAACTCTTCACGTGAAAAAGCATCCTGCAAACTATAAAGAGGATACTGATGACTGTATTTTTCAAAACCATCTAAAACCTTACCACCAACACGATGGGTCGGACTGTCCACTAAAACTTGATCTGGATAGGCAGCTTCCAACTCGACCAACTCTCGGTAGAGGCGATCATACTCGCTATCTGACACCGAGGGATTATCACTCGTATAGTACTCGGTCGCATAGCGGTTGAGCAAGGCAACTAACTCATTCATTCTTTCATTCATAAAACTATTCTACCATAAATCAAGCCCTCCTCACAATAGAGAAGGACTGAAAAATGGATTGTGGAGAAATATTTTCTAAAAAAGAGAAATTATAACTCTTTTTTAAAATGACTTCGTACATAAACGAGGGATAAACAAGACAGGGCAATAACCCCGCTCCCAATTATCAGGAAAGAAGAGAGATGAACACTTGGTAGCACCGTCATAAAGCCTTTTGCAATCGGCATAAATAGGATGGCTAAGGTAAAAATTGTACTTAGCACTCTCCCCAAGTATTCCCCCTTAACCTTGGTTTGCACCTGAGTAAAAAAGTGAATATTAAAAATCGTCATAAACAGTTCACAAACTAAATTTCCAGAAAAGGAAAGAAAAGTTGGCAGTGGTAATCCCATCATAAAAACTCCAACTCCAGTCAAAGCCAATAGAATCAAAAGATTATAAACATTTGCCTTTATTTTACTAGCTAGAAGAGCTCCCACAATGGAACCAATAGCGCCCATAGTTAAAATAGTTGCATAAGCTCCTTCTACCCCGTAAAGCCGATCTGAAAAAGGGAGGAGAAATTCAAAGGCTGCAAAAAAGAAATTAACACTGGAAGCTACTAACAAAAGAAAAAAGATTTCTTGCTGGCGCCAGATATAGCGAATCCCTTCTTTCATATCAGCAAAAATATTTTTCCAGCTGAAAATCTTTTTCTCTTGTAACTGAGTCTCTTTTTTGGGAAGGAAAGCTACTAAGGTAAATGCAATGAAAAAACTAATGGCATCTAAAACGAGCGTCATATGAAGACTGGCAAATTGTAAAACAAGGAAAGAAAGTACAGGGGAGCTAACACCCACAACCTGCAAAACGAGCTCTAAGCGAGCATTATAGGTCACAATATCGTCTTTTTCTACAACATCAGTTATAATGGCTTTATTGGCTGTACGAGAAAATGCAAAGGCAACCGCCTGAACAATATTTGCGAAGATCAGAGCAGCAATCATCAAGCTATCATTTCTGATTAAGGAAATAGCTAAACAGAGAATACCGCAAATCAAGTCTGTCGTCATCAAAATTTTGCGACGCGAAAAGCGGTCTGAAATCACTCCGCCAAAGGGATTGACCAGAATCGATGTGACGAGTTCAGAAATCTGATAAATTCCAAGAACAGTCTGTCCTATCGTCCCCATCGATGCCAACCAAACACTGTTTCCATAGTCATAGAGCATATTCCCTATTTTATTAATAGCCCCACGACTAATCAACTGGATTGCATGTCGATTCATATAAAAAGCTCCTCTCAAATTTTGAAACTATTGTATCAAAACTGAAAGGAGTCTCTTTAAATTTCCCTTATTTGGGAAATTTAAGGATTTACAAATTTTTCATAATGTTCCTGATAGTAAGCCACTTGCTCTGGAAGTCCAAGCACATCAAAAATATGCATGGCTTCCTGCATCTGACTACAACCTTTTTCTTTCAAATCTCTCTGGTAGAGGGCGAAACCTTTGAGATAGTGGAAGATATTGCGCTCATAAAGCTTGATACCATTTCCAATCAACTTCTCCACATAGCCCTCAAAATAGTCCGCATCCGTAAAGGAACGGTTTTCCAAACAATGCTGGTAACAGTTAAGAGCTAAAATCAAAACAAGTTTTCGATGCCGACCAATTTCCTTGTAGTAGTCTTCTCGCTGCATGACTTCTCTGCCAATCCGAGCCACATAGTCCACATTGTAGAAAGTATAGAGATTTCCGAAAAGAATCAACTCATACATGGTCCATTCTTCTGTTTGAAAAAGATAATCTGCTACCTTTTCCAAATCACTCTGCCTCATCGTATAATGAGCATCTCTTTGACAAATCAGACCTTGTAGCAGAATCCAATTCAGCTCAAAATAGAGGGGATTGGTCGAACTCTTCGCTTTCTTGAGCTGTTCCTTTTGAAGCTTTTGAAAACCTGCAATATCATTTGAGTAGTAAAGCGGAATAATCTGTGCCATCAAGGCAACATGTTCATGATTTTGAAAATCCCTAGCCTTGTCCATGAAATTTTCAATAGTCACATGAATATTGTCCAAAATCTCAAAGAAACGAGAAACTGCTAGATCAGACTCCCCAAGCTCGAAGCGAGATAACTGAGAGGTTGAACATGATTCACCTGCTGCCTCTTTTAAGGAGTAATTCCCACTTGTTCGAAATTCACGAAATACCTTTCCTAGATGTTCCATTTCTTACACCTGCTCCGATAATTCTTCCCACTCAAGCAGAGCTTCTTCCTGACGATGGCTAATTTTGTCCAGTTCACTCTGCAATTCCATGAGCTTTTCAGCATCGTTGGTTTCCAGCATTTGTTCAGAAATGGCTTGACTTTGGCTCTCTAACTCTTCGATTTCAGCTTCCAAACTTTCGATTTGTCGCATGAGCTTACGGGTTTCTTTCTGACTTTCTTTCTGAGCTTGGTAGTCATTAACTGGGCTTACTTCTTTTGCTTGATTACTAGTTGAAACTTCTTCTGTCTGGCTGACTTCCATTTCAGCCTTTTTATCAACATAGTAGTCGTAATCTCCAAGGTAGAGGGTTGAGCCATCCTCAGACAATTCCAGTACATGAGTGGCCACACGATTGATAAAGTAACGGTCATGGCTAACAAATAGCAAGGTACCGTCAAAGTCAATCAGGGCATTTTCTAGCACTTCCTTGCTATCAATATCCAAGTGGTTGGTCGGCTCGTCAAGAATCAGGAAGTTATTGTTTTCCATTGAAAGTTTGGCAAGAAGCAAACGAGCGCGTTCACCACCAGACAGCATTCCGACTGATTTTTTAACATCATCTCCTGAGAAAAGGAAGGCACCAAGGCGGTTGCGGATTTCAACTTCTGGTGTCAGTTTAAAATCATTCCAAAGTTCATCCAGAACAGTATTACTTGGTGTTAGCTTACTTTGAGTCTGATCATAGTAGCCAACCTCAACATTGGCCCCAAATCGCTTTTCTCCCTTGATAAAAGGAATCTGGTCCACAATAGACTTGATAAAGGTTGATTTCCCAATACCATTTGGTCCGACAATCGCAACAGCGTTCATCTTACGAAGGTCTAGGTTGATAGGTTCTGACAATATTTCCCCATCATAGCCAATAGCTGCATTTTCAACAGTCAAGACGATATTACCAGATGTTTTTTCAGACTGGAAGGTCATATTGGCTGATTTCTTACCAGCTTCAGGTTTGTCCAAACGCTCCATTTTTTCTAGTTGTTTACGGCGAGATTGAGCACGTTTAGTTGTTGAAGCTCGGACTAGATTGCGATTGACAAAGTCTTCTAGAGCAGCGATTTCCTTCTGTTGCTTTTCATAGTTCTTAGCTTCCGTTGCTAGCTTTTGCTCCTTTAATTCGACAAAACGAGAGTAATTGCCTACATAGCGATCTAAGGAATGCTTGGTCAAATCCAGTGTAACCGTCGCAACCTTATCCAAAAAGTAACGGTCGTGGCTGACAATAATGAGGGCACCGCTATAGTTCACCAAATAATTCTCCAACCAGGCAATGGTTTCGATATCCAAGTGGTTGGTTGGCTCGTCCAATACCAAGAGATTGGGCTTTTCAAGGAGCATTTTGGCCAGCGCCAAACGAGTATTTTGACCACCAGAAAGCTCAGCAATTTTCATCTGCCACATAGATTCGTCAAACTTGAAACCATTCAAGATAGCACGGATATCAGCTTCATAGGTAAAGCCACCAGCCTGACGGAAATTTTCTGACAAACGATCATAATCCGCCATCAGTTTATCCAATTCAGCGCCAGACTTTTCACCCATCTCCAGTTCCATCTGACGAAGTTGTTTCTCAGTCCGACGCAAATCATCAAAGACATTGAGCATTTCATCGTAGATGGTATTCTCAGACTCAAATCGGCTATCTTGGGCTAGATAAGACAGAGAAATATCTTTTTTCTTATTGATTTCCCCACTAGTTGGCTCCTCTTCTCCAACCAAAATCTTCAAAAGAGTAGACTTACCCGCTCCATTTCTCCCAACGAGGGCAATCCGATCTCGTTCATCTACTTGCAGATTGATATTATCAAAAAGAACCTCTCCTGCAAATGAACGTTCAATTTTATTAGCTTGTAAAATAATCATATAGGTAGTATAGCATGTTTCCCTAAGGGGTTCAAGACTATAGAATCCATTTCATTTCAAGCTTTTTCAGAAAGTTATGCTAACGTTTTACTAAAATGATAAATCGTGATATAATGAAAGCGATTAAAAGAATTTACAAAAAGGAGATGCTCTATGACTTACCAAGAAAATTATCAAAAATGGCTTGATTTTGCCGACCTTCCTGACTACCTTCGTCAGGATTTGGAAAACATGGATGAAAAAACAAAGGAAGATGCCTTTTATACCAATCTTGAATTTGGTACTGCAGGTATGCGTGGTTTAATTGGTGCTGGTACAAACCGCATCAATATCTATGTTGTTCGTCAGGCAACTGAAGGCTTGGCTCGTTTGATTGAGTCAAAAGGTGGAAATGAAAAAGAACGTGGTGTGGCGATTGCCTATGATAGCCGTCACTTCTCACCTGAGTTTGCCTTTGAATCCGCGGCAGTTCTTGCAAAACATGGTATCAAATCTTACGTATTTGAAAGCCTTCGTCCAACTCCAGAACTGTCATTTGCAGTTCGTCACCTCAACTGCTTCGCAGGTATCATGATTACTGCCAGTCACAACCCTGCTCCATTTAACGGTTACAAGGTTTATGGAGAAGACGGTGGACAAATGCCTCCACACGATGCGGACGCTTTGACAACTTACATTCGCGCTATTGAAAATCCATTTGCTGTGGAAGTTGCTGATGTTGAAGCTGAAAAAGCTTCTGGTTTGATTGAAGTCATCGGCGAAGCTGTTGATGCGGAATACCTCAAAGAAGTTAAAGATGTCAACATCAACCCAGCCTTGATTGAAGAATTCGGTAAAGACATGAAGATTGTCTACACACCACTTCATGGTACTGGTGAAATGTTGGCTCGTCGTGCTCTTGCCCAAGCGGGATTTGACTCTGTCCAAGTTGTTGAAGCGCAGGCAACTCCGGACCCAGACTTCTCAACTGTCAAATCTCCAAACCCAGAAAGCCAAGCAGCCTTCGCTCTTGCTGAAGAGCTTGGTCGTCAAGTTGGTGCAGATGTTCTTGTCGCAACTGACCCTGACGCTGACCGTGTCGGTGTTGAAGTTCTTCAAAAAGATGGTAGCTACCTCAACCTTTCAGGTAACCAAATCGGTGCTATCATGGCCAAATACATCTTAGAAGCCCACAAAAATGCTGGCACTCTTCCTGAAAATGCGGCCCTTTGTAAGTCTATCGTATCAACTGACTTGGTAACGAAGATTGCTGAAAGCTACGGTGCGACTATGTTCAACGTCTTGACTGGTTTCAAATTTATCGCTGAAAAGATTCAAGAATTCGAAGAAAAACACAATCACACTTACATGATGGGATTTGAAGAAAGCTTCGGTTACTTGATCAAACCATTCGTACGTGATAAAGATGCTATCCAAGCTGTTCTAGTCGTTGCTGAGCTTGCTGCCTACTACCGTTCACGTGGTTTGACACTTGCTGACGGTATCGAAGAAATCTACAAAGAGTACGGCTACTACGCTGAAAAGACTATCTCTGTTACTCTTTCTGGTGTTGATGGTGCTGAACAAATCAAAGCGATTATGGCTAAATTCCGTAACAATGCTCCAAAAGAATGGAACACAACAGCTATCACGCTCGTAGAAGACTTCAAGGCTCAAACTGCTACTGCTGCTGGTGGTACTGTAACTGCCTTAACAACTCCTCCAAGTGATGTTTTGAAATACACTCTTGCGGATGGTTCTTGGATCGCTGTTCGCCCTTCAGGTACAGAACCAAAAATTAAGTTCTACATTGCCGTGGTGGGTCAAAGCAACGAAGATTCTCAAGCTAAGATCGCCAACATCGAAGCAGAAATCAATGCCTTTGTAAAATAAGCAAGATGAAAGATGAGATAAAACGATCTCATCTTTTTTTCGTATCAAATCCGAGCAATTTTAGAAACTTTGTGGCATACTAGTTTTATCAAAAAAAGAGAGGTATTCTTATGAATCAGTTTTTAGAAGATATTAAAGACCTTGAAGTGACTACAGTTGCACGTGCACAAGAAGCACTCAATAATAAAGAAACAGCAACCTTCTTTATCGGTCGCAAAACTTGTCCTTACTGTCGTAAATTTGCTGGCACATTGGCAGGTGTCCTAGCTGAAACTAAAGCATACATCTACTTCATCAACAGTGAAGAACCAAGTCAACTCAATGAGTTGCAAGAATTCCGTTCACGTTATGGAATTCCAACTGTACCAGGCTTTGTCCACGTTGCAGATGGTCAAATCAATGTCCGTTGCGACTCTTCAATGTCAGCACAAGAAATCAAAGAATTTGCAGGATTGTAAAAGACAACAAAAGAAGGCACTCGCCTTCTTTTTTATATATCTGTAAGTGGTGTTGCGGTATCGGGAGAGGTATCGTAAACTTTAAAGTCTACTCCTACACCCAAATCAGCTTGGGCTAGCTGATTGACCATGGTCATATGAGCCAGTTCTTTGATATTGTTCTCCTTAGACAAATGTCCAAGGTAGATTTTCTTGGTCCGATTTCCCATTGCACGAATCATGGCCTCAGCACCGTCTTCGTTAGAGAGGTGACCAAGATCAGATAAGATTCGCTGTTTGAGTCGCCAAGCATAAGAACCTGCTCGCAAGATTTCCACATCATGGTTGGACTCAATGAGATAACCGTCAGCATTCTCGACAATTCCTGCCATACGGTCACTGACATAACCTGTATCGGTCAGCATGACAAAGCTCTTGTCGTCTTTCATAAAGCGATAAAACTGGGGTGCGACTGCATCATGGCTGACACCAAAACTCTCAATATCAATATCGCCAAAGGTTTTGGTTTTACCCATTTCAAAAATGTGCTTCTGCGATGAATCCACCTTGCCAAGGTACTTGCTATTTTCCATAGCCTGCCAAGTTTTCTCATTAGCGTAAAGGTCCATACCATACTTTCGAGCCAATACACCGACTCCATGGATATGGTCAGAATGCTCATGCGTAATCAAAATCGCATCCAAATCTTCAGGTTTGCGATTGATTTCAGCTAGCAGGCTGGTAATTTTCTTACCAGACAAGCCTGCATCTACTAGGATTTTCTTTTTTGGGGTTTCCAGATAAAAGGAATTTCCACTGGAACCTGATGCTAAAATACTGTATTTAAAGCCTATTTCACTCATTCTAGTCTTCTACTTCATCCTCCCAGACTTCTTCTTTTACGGCATCCTTATCATAAGGGAGCACAATGGTAAAGGTTGATCCCTTACCGTATTCACTTTTGGCCCAAATAAAGCCATTGTGCTGTTTGATGATTTCTTTCGCGATAGCCAGACCCAGACCAGTTCCACCTTGAGCACGACTTCTTGCGCGATCCACACGGTAAAAGCGGTCAAAAATCCTAGGCAAATCTTGTTTTGGAATACCTAGACCTTGGTCTTTGATGGATAAAATCATCTGATCATCAGTCGTTTTCATGCTGACAGTAATTTTCCCACCATCTGGTGAGTACTTGATGGCATTGTTAAGAATATTATCAATCACCTGGGTCATCTTATCGGTATCAATCTCG
Source organism: bacterium (assembly GCA_905221265.1). Classification (GTDB taxonomy): domain Bacteria; phylum Bacillota; class Bacilli; order Lactobacillales; family Streptococcaceae; genus Streptococcus. The sequence goes on from CAJNCQ010000002.1 coordinate 142,437, forward strand.
ATCCAAACAGAATTGATAGGATAATCTCTAACCAGCTCATATTTTTTCTCTTCATCCTGGCTCCTCATCTTATCAAAGCGGTTGAGGATAAAGGTGATGAAGGCTGTAAAATTAATCAATTCCACATCCAACCGAGTGGTCGCATTATCAATACGAGAGAGGTGCAAGAGATCTGTCACCATCCGCATCATACGGTTGGTTTCATCGAGCGAAACCTTGATAAAATCAGGAGCAACAGGATCATACAAGGCTCCCTCGTCCAAGGCTTCAAGATAGGACTTAACACTAGTCAAAGGTGTCCGCAACTCATGGCTGACGTTAGAAACAAAGAGTCTCCGCTCACGCTCTTCCTTCTCCTGTTCAGTCGTATCGTGCAAAACGGCAACCAAACCAGAGATGAATCCAGACTCACGACGAATGAGTGCAAAACGCACACGAAGACTAAGATATTCTCCATTAGCATTTTGGGAATCAATCATCAATTCAGGAATCTGTGTAATGAGGTCACGCAGTTCATATTCATCCTCTATCTTAAGCAATTCTAGGATGCTTTTGTTCAATGCTTCCTCTTTTACGATACCCAGCTGTTTCTTAGCCATATCGTTAATCATGGTAATCTGACCACGACGATTGGTTGCAAGAACTCCATCTGTCATATAAGAAAGAATACTGTTAAGCCTTTTTGTTTCTTGCTCCAGATTTTCCTGCGTTAGACGAATGACCTCAGACAAGTCATTAAGGTTATTGGTGATGTTAGTGATTTCAGAGCTTCCTTGCATATCCAAAACTCGAGAATAATCCCCTGCAATCAAATCCTTGACCTTTTGATTAATCTGCTTTAGACGAATATTATCACGGCGATTTTCTAGCAATAGCAAGGTGACCACCAAGATAAAGCCCAGCAAAATCAAAATAAAGATAAAATCTCTGTTCAGAACGCCTTGTTTAATTGCTTCAATCATTATTTCTCATATAGTAACCCACACCACGACGTGTGAGGATGTATTCTGGACGGCTTGGAGTGTCTTCGATTTTTTCACGCAAACGTCGGATGGTCACATCCACTGTACGAACATCACCAAAATAGTCATAACCCCAGACAGTCTCAAGCAAGTGTTCACGCGTAATGACTTGATCAATATGAGAGGCCAAGTGATACAAGAGTTCAAACTCACGGTGAGTCAAATCCAGTTCCTCACCGTATTTCTTAGCCACATAAGCATCTGGAACGATTTCCAGATCGCCAATCTGAAGGGGTTGGGATTTCTTTTCATCAGTTTCTTGACTATCAGCTGAAGCGAGGTCTGTACGACGGAGTAAAGCCTTTACACGCGCCTGCAATTCACGGTTTGAGAAGGGCTTGGTGACATAATCATCTGCCCCAAGTTCTAAACCGATAACCTTGTCAAACTCGCTATCCTTGGCCGATAGCATAATGATTGGAACACTGCTAGTCTTACGAATGGTCTTAGCAACTTCTAAACCATCGATTTCAGGAAGCATCAAATCCAGAATAATAATATCTGGTTGCTCCGCCTCAAATAGCTCGATGGCTTCTCTACCGTTAAAGGCTGTTACAACCTCATAGCCTTCCTTGGTCATATTAAACTTAATAATATCTGAGATTGGTTTCTCATCATCTACAACTAATATTTTTTTCATATGTTCACCTTTTCTCTATCTATTATAACAAAAAAATGTAAAGAAGGCACAAATGGCTAATATCGGCCCTCATCTTCAAGAGCCGTTTTATAAGCCTGCCAAATCTTTTGTTGAGGTTTCGCAAGTGGATAATCAGAAAATTCCTGAGGGGAGATCCAGCGAATTTCTCTGTCATCAAACTGTTTTGAATCTGTCACCTGACCCGCTAAGATTTGAATATGCCATTTACGATGACTAAATACATGCTTGACCTGATCAAATGCTTGATGGGACCAATCAACTTCTAAATCATAATCCTGCTCAAAACTTTCTTGGGGTGTTGGACCGAAAGTAACGCCTTTTTCAGCGACCTGAGTAAACAGATTCAGCTGTTCCTCTTCCTGTGAAAACTCCTCTACTTCTATCAAGGGGAAATGCCAAAAACCAGCTAGCAGTTTCTCACTTTCATTTTTCTCGAGTAGATATTGATCTTGATTATTGCGCACAACCAAAGCCTTGAGATAGATTGGGAGAGGCCTTTTCTTGGGTTCTTTAATTGGATAAGAATCCATAGTTCCATTCTGATAGGCTGCACTAAAGTCCTTAACAGGACTTTCTTCTGGTCGAGGATTAACTGGCGCCTCTATGTCAGAGCCTAAATCCATCAGAGCTTGGTTAAAGTCACCTGGCCGTTCTGGATCAATCAAGATTTCCATCATAGCTTGGAAGATCTTTCGATTGCTAGGAACTCCGATATCATGTTTGACCTCAAACAAGCGAGACAAAACTCGCATGACATTGCCATCAACTGCTGGCTCGGGTAAATTAAAAGCGATACTGGAAATTGCTCCCGCAGTGTAGGGACCAATCCCTTTCAAACTAGAAATTCCTTCATAGGTGTTTGGAAATTGACCACCAAAGTCAGCCATAATCTGCTGAGCCGCAACCTGCATATTACGCACTCTAGAATAATAACCTAACCCCTCCCATGCTTTCAGCAAACGCTCTTCAGGAGCATTCGCCAAACTTTCTACAGTTGGAAACCAGTCCAAGAATCGTTCATAGTAGGGAATGACTGTATCCACCCTAGTCTGCTGCAGCATGATTTCAGATACCCAGATATGATAAGGATTTTTACTTCTACGCCATGGTAAATCCCGTTTGTTTTCATCGTACCAGTTGAGGAGTTTCTCGCGGAAAGAGGAAATCTTCTCCTCCGTCCACATGTCAACACCGTATTCTTTCAAATCTAACATATATCTAGTATAACATAGAAGCTTCTAACTGTCCTTTTCTTTGTGCTAAAAAAGCCTCTTCTATTAGAGGAAGAGACTCCATTTCTTTATTGATTGATTGCTTGAGCTGCTGTGATGAGAGTTAATTTGTAAACATCATCTGGGTTACATCCACGTGATAGGTCGTTGACTGGTTTATTCAATCCTTGTAGAACGGGACCGATAGCTGCGAAACCACCTAGACGTTCAGCTATTTTGTAGCCGATATTTCCTGCTTCGATACCTGGGAAGATGAAGACATTTGCTTGACCTGCTACATTGCTACCTGGAGCTTTTAGTGCTGCTGTTTCTGGAACGAAAGCTGCGTCAAATTGCAATTCCCCATCAATCTCAAGGTCTGGACGTAGATCGTGTGCTAATTTAGTTGCTTCAACCACCTTATCAACACTATCACCAAAACCAGAACCTTTTGTAGAATAGCTTAGCATAGCGATTTTGGGTTGAATCCCAAACATTTTGGCCGTAATTGCTGAGTTAATAGCAATTTCAGCCAGAGCTTCTGCATCAGGATTAATATTAAGGGCACAGTCACCAAACAAGTAACGTTCTGTACCACGCACCATAAGAAAAGCTCCTGAAGTACGAGTTACATTTGGACGAGTTTTGATAATTTGAAGAGCTGGACGAACTGTTGAAGCTGTTGAGTGAATAGCACCCGATACCATTCCATCTACCAAGCCCATATAGACAAGCATAACACCAAAGTAGTTGACATCTTCTAGTAAGACCTGACGTGCTTCTTCTTCCGACATTTTTCCTTTACGACGTTCTACGAGTGCAACCACCATGTCTTCAAATTGAGGATAATGATGTGGATCAATCACTTCATAACCATCCATGATCCCTTCGATTTCAAGATAAATTTTAATTTTTGCAGGATTTCCGAGCAAAACAGGAACAACTTCTGTTTCTTTTACCAAGCGTTTTGTTGCTTGAAGGATACGTGGTTCTTCCCCTTCAGGTAGAACAATACGAGCATTTTTGCCAACTAAACTGGCTTTCAGACTTTCAAAAACTTCCATGAGTTTCTCCTTTAAGATAATTAATTATACTCAAAATAGATTTTAAAGAGTATTAGTTGATAACTGAATAATAAGATTGTTAAAATCATCTGGCAAAGGGCTTTCCAGCTCCAGCTGACGCCCTAAGAAGGGATGATAAAAGGATAAGAAATGGCAATGCAGAGCCTGACGTTGAATACCATCTTCTAGGCTGCCACCATAGAGATCATCTCCCAACAAAGGAAAGCCGATATGAGAAAAATGCACTCGGATCTGATGAGTTCGCCCAGTATGCAGACGAATATCGACTAGGTGAATATTTCCATAAGACGCCACAACTTTGTAAGATGTATGAGCGTATTTCCCACCTTTGGCGACCCGTCTCGTGATAATGGAGTCCACATCACGCGCAATCGGGGCAATAATTTCCCCTTCTGGCTCCAAAACCCCATCGCCCTTAACCAAAGCAAAATATCGTTTTTCGATAGACTTTCGTTGCAGTTGCTTGTCTAAACGTGCATGAGCATAGCCGTGCTTGGCAAAGAGCATCAAACCAGATGTATCTCTATCAAGCCTGGTCACAATGTGAACCTGCTGGTTTTCATAGTTTTGCTTGACATAGTAGCCCTTGATAAAATTTGCAATGGTATTAGAGTGATTGACACTGGGGATGGAAGCAACTCCATAAGGCTTATTCAAAACCAGAAAATGGTCATCCTCATACAAGATGTCTAGAGGACGATCAATGGCTTCAAGAGTTTCAAAGCCTTCCTCTGCTGGAATATCAATGGTAACCCTGTCTCCAACATCTAAGAGATAAGTCGCATTTTGAGGTTGGCTATTGACCAGAATAGCCCCACCTCGAAACTTAATCTTAGCCAACAGTCCTTTAGAAACCTCGTGTTTCTTCAGAAAAGTTTTGACTTTGACATGTTCATCTGCGATAAATTCGAACCTCATTCGTCCACCTCTCCGATGAAGGCATCTTTGACGCGATTCCAGAAACTAGTGTGACTTGGCGTCGCTACGAAGTGAATCTTGTGATGGTCGATTTGGTACTCAATCCGTTCTATATTTCGGAAAGAATAGATACTATTGTCAACCGATAACGTGTGATAGTCATTACGAGTCGGTAAAAGCTCGATTTTATCTTTCTTCGGAACGATTATCGAAGAACCAAGTGTTCGATAAACTCGGTTGTTTAGACTCGCAATTTCAGTCAGTTGCAAGGCTTCAATAGTAGGATGCAAGACAGCTCCTCCCAAGGACTTGTTGTAGGCTGTACTTCCCGTCGGCGTTGAAACAGTCACACCATCTCCACGAAAGCGTTCAAATGGAACGTGGTTAATAATGATATCCGCAACCATGGTCCGGTCCGATCGACGGATGCTCGCTTCATTTAAAGCACGGAAGATTTTCACTTCTCCATTTTCAAGCGTTACCCTGACATTCAAAACAGGATAGGAAACTTTGGCTCCAGTGTCCAGTTGGAGATTGGTAATCAACTGGTCCAACTCAAAATCGCGATAATCTGTATAAAATCCCAAGTGCCCTGTATGGACACCTACAAAACGAACCTTGTCTAACTGATTCTCATACTTGTGAAAAGCAGACAAAAGCATCCCATCCCCACCAATTGATATGACGATGTCAGGATTGGTGTCGTTGAGTATAAAATGATGTTTTTTCAACTGGTCTTTCAGCTCATACAAAACCTTTTGACTCTGGGGTTTTCTATTTGCAATCAGATCAATTCGTTTACCTGTATTCTTCATCTGTATCGTCACTATTTCCTACACCGTCGTTTAGTTTTCTACTTAAAGGATCAAAGAGAGCCTGTGCTTCCTGAATATCATCACGAATTTTCCCCATTTCTTCATCCAATTGATGGGAAATTCTAGCTGTAATCTCCAAACGTTTCTTGATCTCCTCTGGGAAATCCCCCTGATACTTATAATTGAGCGAATGCTCAATCGTAGCCCAAAAATTCATGGCTAAAGTCCGGATTTGAATCTCCGCCAAAATCGTCTTAGCCCCGTTGATCGTATCAACCGTGTATTCGACAACCACGTGATAAGAACGATAGCCCGAAGCCTTCCGATGCGTGATGTAGTCACGTTCCTGTACTACTCTCATATCATGGCGTTTGCGTAAAATCGCAACAACTTCCTGAACATCATCGACGAACTGCACCATGACCCGCAAACCCGCGATATCCTGTAAGTCATGTTCCAAAGTATCGTAGCCAATCCCTCTGCGATTCATTTTTTCCTTAATACTTTCAATCGGCTTCACCCGTCCAGTAACAAACTCAATCGGAGAATGCTTGTTTTGTTTACGATACTGTTTGCGAATCCCACGAAGTTTAATCTTCAATTCACCAACAGCTTGAATGTAAGGATCTAAAAATTCTTCCCATTCTATGGTCATATTTTCTCCCTTTTGGTATGTGATTGTGTTGTTGAAAATTTTTGATTTTTTCACTACAATCATATACAATAAATACATTGTCCATTATACCATAAATCGCTTTCAAAGATAGAAAAAAGGTTAGAAAAATGAAACATTTAGAAATTGAACTGAAAACACTACTGAAAAAAGAGGATTACGATCATTTAAAAGAGCAGTTTTCCCATATCCAACCCGTCCTACAGAAAAACTACTACATTGATACGCCAGATTTCAAATTGCGAGAAAAGAGGGTTGCCATGCGCATTCGCACCTTTTCAGATTGGGCAGAGTTGACCTTGAAAGTACCTCAAACCGTAGGAAATATGGAATACAACCAGAAACTAACTCTTCCAGAGGCTGAATCTTACCTAGAAAAACAAATACTTCCTCAAGGACTCGTTCTAGAGGAACTTGCTAAGATTGGTATTGAAAGCCAAGACTGGTTTGTTCTGGGTTGTCTTTCAACTCTTCGTTACGAAATGGAAACGTCGATTGGTCTAATGGCACTAGATGAAAGTCACTACTTTGATCATACAGACTACGAACTGGAGCTAGAGATCACTGATCACGAGAAAGGAAAACGAGATTTTCAGCAATTTCTTTCAGAAAATAGTATCACTTATCAAAAGGCTCCTTCAAAATTAATTCGTTTTATTAAAAGCATGAAAAAATGCTGAAATAATCTCCATTTTCTGGTAAAATAATGGAGATAAAATATTTAGAGTTTACAGAGGACGGTCTATAATGTCAGATAGAAACAACATGAAACTTTTTGCACTTAATTCCAATCATGAAATTGCACAAAAAATCGCAGAAACGGTTGGGGTACCTCTCGGAAAATTATCTTCTCGCCAATTTTCTGATGGTGAAATCCAGGTCAACATTGAAGAGAGTGTCCGTGGTTACGATGTCTACATCATCCAATCAACCAGCTACCCCGTTAGCAACCACTTGATGGAGTTGTTAATCATGGTCGATGCTTGCGTACGTGCAAGTGCTCATAGTATCAACGTTGTCCTTCCTTACTTTGGTTATGCTCGTCAGGATCGTATCGCTTCTTCTCGCGAACCCCTCACTGCAAAACTAGTTGCCAATATGCTTGTCAAGGCTGGTGTAAGTCGTGTTCTAACGCTTGACCTCCACGCTGTTCAGGTTCAAGGTTTCTTTGACATTCCAGTAGATAACCTCTATACAATTCCTCTCTTTGCTAAACACTACAGCGATAAAGGGTTGCTGGGATCAGATGTCGTTGTTGTAAGTCCAAAAAACTCTGGTGTCAAACGTGCCCGTAGCTTAGCTGAATATTTAGATGCACCAATCGCAATCATCGACTATGCTCAAGACGATTCAGAGCGTAGCCAAGGTTATATCATCGGTGATGTTGAAGGCAAGAAGGCCATCTTGATTGATGATATCCTAAATACTGGACGTACTTTCTCAGAAGCAGCAAAAATCGTCGAACGCGGAGGTGCTACTGAGATTTATGCCGTATCTAGTCACGGACTCTTTGTAGAAGGCGCTGCTAACCTTCTTGATGCTACTAACATCAAAGAAATCCTTGTGACAGACTCTGTAGCAACCAAAGAAAGAACTCCGGAAAATGTGTGCTACATTACCGCTAGCGAATTGATTGGTGATGCCATCGTCCGTATCCACGAAAGAAAACCAGTTAGCCCACTCTTTGCATATAATAAAAAGGAATAAGGTGATTCTTTGATTTATTTGGACAATGCTGCCACTACTCCAATGTCAGCAGTAGCTATCGCAGAAATGACCAAGATCATGCAGGAAACCCATGGGAATCCTTCAAGTATTCACAGTCATGGTCGCCATGCTGGTAAACTGCTCCGTGAAGCCCGCCAGGAGTTGGCTCACTTACTTGGAACAAAGCCACAACGAATCTTTTTCACATCTGGGGGAACAGAAAGTAACAATACCGCTATTATCGGCTATTGTCTCCGCCATCAAGAGCATGGAAAACACATCATCACGACAGCTATTGAACACCATTCTGTCCTTGAAACCATTGATTATCTGGTTCAACATTTTGGTTTTGAAGCTACCATCATCCAACCAGTAAATCAAGAAATCACTGCCCAGCAAATTCAAGAAGCCTTGCGTGACGATACCATTCTCGTTTCCACCATGTATGCCAATAATGAGACGGGTGGTCTCTTACCTATCGCTGAGATTGGATGTTTTTTAAAAGAACATCCTGCTGCTTATCATGTAGATGCTGTTCAAGCTATCGGGAAAATTCCTATCCATCCCGAGGAATTGGGAATTGATTTCCTCAGTGCTTCTGCCCACAAATTCCATGGACCAAAAGGAATTGGTTTTCTTTACGCTTCGTCTATGGACTTTGATTCCTATCTTCACGGTGGGGACCAAGAACAAAAGAAACGGGCTGGAACAGAAAACCTTGCTGCCATAGTCGGTATGGTTGCTGCCCTCAAAGAGGATCTGGATCATCAGGCTGAGCATTACCAAAAACTAAGCACACTCAAAGCTACTTTTTTAGAAGAAATTGCTGATTTAGACTACTATCTCAATGAAAGCAACCACCAACTACCTTATGTTGTCAACATTGGCTTTCCTGGTCAAAAAAATGATTTGCTCTTGCTACGGTTAGATCTTGAAGGAATCTCAATTTCAACTGGTTCAGCCTGTACTGCTGGTATTGTGCAAACCAGTCATGTGCTTGAAGCATTTTATGGATCTGATTCACATCGTTTAAAAGAGTCTATCCGTATCAGTCTGTCCCCTCTTAATACCGAGAACGAACTGAAACAACTGGCACAAACCTTAAAAAATATTATTGGAGATTAACCTAATGGCATTCGAAAAAACCATTAAACTACAAAACTGCCGCTACGACTACACACTTAGTCCAACTGTAAAAAAGTTTACACTAAAAGACAATACTTTCTTTGAAACAAAGGTAGGAAACTACGAACTGACTCGTCTACTTGAAAAAGTTCCTAATAGTGGTGAAGGTTTCCTACTAAAAATTATCATCAACAAAGAGCTTACAGGTGTTAAAATTAATATCACTGACAAGTCAGGTCTTCGTTTGGTCAATATCTTTAAATCTGAAGAACACCATATCCACCAAGAGAAATTCTACTTCCTCATGGACAGTCTTGTAGAACGCGGAATCTTCACAAAAGAAGAGAGATGATTGGCTATGTTTCGTTTGACTTATAAAGATAACTATCACGTAGAACGTACACTTGAATTTGCCGATTACGAAGAGCTTATGCTATCACTGTCAGGCTGTGTTACACTGCCCGATACTCTCCTAATCAGTTCCTTAACACAGAATGATAAAGTGATTTATCAAGGATTAGTTGGCGATCTCTACCGTTTTTTATCACAAACTAATTTTTCAGATTAAAACTAAGAATTCTCTTAGTTTTTTCTTGTTTTTGTTGATTTTTTCACAATGTTTCTATAAAATAGAAGAATAGAAAGGTAGTGATTTTGTGAAAGATAAACAGTCTGCTATTCCAAAAGCAACAGCAAAAAGACTCTCTCTTTACTATCGAATTTTCAAGAGATTTCATGCAGAAAAAATTGAACGTGCCAACTCTAAGCAAATTGCAGAGGCTATTGGTATCGATTCTGCAACTGTCCGCCGAGATTTTTCCTATTTTGGTGAACTTGGTCGTCGTGGTTTTGGTTACGATGTCAAAAAATTGATGACGTTTTTCGCTGACCTCCTTAATGATAACTCCATTACCAATGTGATGTTGGTTGGGATTGGCAATATGGGTCATGCCCTTCTCCACTACCGCTTCCATGAGCGCAACAAGATGAAGATTATCATGGCCTTTGACCTAGATGACCATCCAGAAGTTGGCACCCAGACACCTGACGGGATTCCAATCTATGGCATCTCACAGATTAAAGAAAAAATCAAAGAAGCAGATGTCAAAACTGCTATCCTAACTGTTCCAAGTGTTAAATCACAAGAAGTTGCCAATCTTTTGGTCGATGCAGGTATAAAAGGTATTCTTAGTTTTTCACCCGTCCACCTTCACCTTCCAAAAGATGTGGTCGTTCAGTATGTCGATTTGACAAGCGAACTCCAAACTCTCCTCTATTTTATGCGTAAAGAGGATTAGAAAGCGAAAGCATTTATGAAAAAACCAGTTATTGGGATTACAGGAAATGAAAAAGCTCATCCAGATGATGACATCATGATGAGCTATGCAGCGAAAGGCTTTGTTGAAGGAGTCAAGGATGCTGGCGGAATTCCAATCATCCTACCGATTGGTGATCAAGAAATGGCTGCCCATTATATCAGGATCATTGATAAACTCATCCTAACAGGTGGGCAAAATGTTGATCCAAAATTCTATGGCCAGCCTAAAACCATTGACAGTGATGACTACCATCTTCAAAGAGATGAATTTGAATTAGCCCTTATCAGAGAAGCCATCAAACAGAAGAAACCAATTTTCTCTGTTTGTCGGGGTACTCAGCTTTTCAATGTCGCCATGGGTGGCACGCTTCACCAAGATATCGAGAATCATTGGCAGGACTGTTCAGCCGAATACACGACCCAACGCCTCGTGACTGAGCCTGATACCGTTCTCCGAGAAATCTATGGAGAAATCTCGCATATCAATTCCTTCCATCATCAGAGTATTAAGAACCTAGCTCCCAATTTAAAGGTGGTGGCCTATGATCCCAAGGATGGAATAATTGAGGCTGTGACAACTACGGACGGACTTCCTTATCTTGGTGTCCAATGGCATCCAGAATTTCTCTTTGAAAATCGTCCCAAAGATAAAACGCTATTTGACTATGTTGTTAATGAACTCTAAATCAAATCCGTCTTTTCACGGTAACTAAAGTAATCCGAGTGAGAGACAATCAGATGATCCAAAAACACAATTCCCATCAGTTCACAGGCTTCCTTGACTAGCTTAGTGACATGGTCATCATTTCGACTGGGTGCTACAGCGCCTGATGGATGATTGTGAACAAGAATCACAGAGGTGGCCATATGCTTGATGGCATAGTGAAGGATTTCCCGTGGTTCAGCAATACTGCGTGTCGCAGATCCGATAAAGATGGTCTGCTGATGAATGATTTGATTTTGAGTATTGAGATAGAGCGCCACTAGGTGCTCTTGTTTTTTGTCTCCAAGTTCCTGTTGCATTTTCTTGGCTAGCTTTTGACTACTGAGAATACTTTCCATCTCAAGGGTTTCGTGTTTATGAATACGATGACCCAGTTCAATCACAGCTTGTAATTCAATGGCTTTAATCCGTCCAATACCAGACAGACTCTGCAATTCCTGCAGGGTCATTTTTTTCAAATCGGTTAGACTGTTGAGACTATTCAAGACTTTCTGAGCGATTTCAAATACATTAGCCTGACGCGTTCCTGTTCTGAGCAGAATGGCTAACAATTCTTGATTGCTCAGAGCCTCTACTCCTTCTCTAACCAGTCTTTCTCTAGGCAAAAGTGAATCTTCTTGAAATGAAATACTGTACATAAAAATCCTCCTCACTTTATTATTCGTGAGAAGGATGGAAAATTAGATTTTTTTCTCAATTGGGGCTACACTGGCTAGGAGTTTTTTCAGCCCTACTTCTGGGAAATTGATTTTCAATTCCTGAGTATCACCGCTACCTGAGACTTCAAGGACTGTCCCCTCACCCCACTTCTTGTGGAGGGCAATGTCCCCAATAGACCAGCTTGTATCAGTCGAACCTTTTTTATTTCCAGCTACAAATTGTCCAAATGGAAGACCGCTTGACTGGATAGAGCTTGGTGCGGCATTGCGTTTCCGTTCTTGAAGGGCCTGAGCTAAGCTCATACCTTGACCGAAAGCAATCCCACCACTGCTATAAGATGCCTTAAAGCTAGTATTCGCTGGACGGGCCAAACCTTGATACTCAAGCAAGTCCGAACTAATTTCATTGATAAAACGGGTCGGACGATTGTAGTTGGTACGCCCAAAAAGCAAGCGTGAGTTGGCATTGGTCAGATAGAGAATCTTTTCTGCACGTGTGATACCGACATAGGCCAAACGGCGTTCTTCTTCTAGCTCATCTGGATCTTCAGCTGCGCGGCTAAGCGGAAAGACATTCTCCTCCATCCCAATGATAAAGACAACCGGAAACTCAAGTCCCTTAGCTGCATGGAGGGTCATCAAGGTCACTTCTGACGTCTCCTGACTGCCTGAATCTGTGTCCGCAATCAAGGCAAGGTCATTCAAGAAACGACTTAGTTTATCTAAACCTGTTTCCTCTTCTTGACTATCAGGATTGTCATCAAAGTTCTTGGTAACAGAGAGAAATTCCTCGATATTTTCAACCCGAGCCTTGCTTTCCAAGGTCTCTTGGGCATTGAGAATATCGATATAACCTGTTTTTTCTAAAACAGCCTCAACTAACTCTGTAATGGTTAACTGGTCCAGTTGCTCGCGCAAATCCAGAATCATATTTGCAAAATCCCAGATAGACTGGGCTGCTTTCCCTTTGATACCAGACAACATGATATTGGCTGAAGCATCTAGCATAGACATGTTTTGAATATTCGCAAAGTCACGGATTTTCTCAACCGTTCCTGGGCCAATTCCACGTTTAGGTTCGTTGATAATGCGCTCAAAACTGATATTGTCACTCAAATTAGCAATAAGATTAAGATAGGCAATAATATCACGGATTTCCTTACGGCTGTAGAACTTAGTCCCACCGACCATAGTATAAGGAATGTTAGACTTGAGCAGGGCTTCCTCAATAGTACGGGATTGCGCATTAGTCCGATAAAGAACTGCAAAATCCTTGTGGAGGAAGTTTTGACTACGACCAAGTTCATCGATGGTTTTGGCTACAAAAACAGCCTCATCCTGTTCGTCATTTGCACGATAGTAAATAATCTGCTCCCCATCGGCATTCTGGGTCCAGAGATTCTTGGGGCGGCGATTTTTATTGTTTTTGATGACGTCGTTGGCCGCTTGAAGAATGGTTTTGGTTGAACGATAATTTTCTTCTAGCAAAACCACCTTGGCTTGAGGATAATCTTTCTCGAAATCCAAGATATTCTGCATATCAGCCCCACGCCAACCATAGATAGACTGGTCCGCATCTCCAACCACGCAGATATTTTTAAAGCGTGAAGCCAAGAGTTTAACTAGTTGGTACTGGGCATGGTTGGTATCTTGGTACTCATCAACGTGAATGTACTGGAACTTCTGCTGATAGTAAGTCAAGACGTCAGGATTCTGATCAAAGAGGCGCAGGGTCAACATAATCAAATCATCAAAGTCAACGGACTCAGACTGACGAAGCTCTTTTTGATATGCTGTGTAACACTGGGCCACGATTTGCGTGTACATATCGCCAGCTTGAGCAGCATAAGCCACATCATCGATCAAATCATTCTTAGCATTGGAAATGGTTCCCAAAATGGTCCGTTCATTCCATTTTTTCGGATCCAAGTTTAACTGCTTGAGAATACGTTTCATGAGAGTTCTCTGTTCCCCAGGATCTACAATAGTAAAATTACGATTGTAGCCAATATGATCTGCATCACGACGCAGAATACGAACACACATGGAGTGAAAGGTCGCAATCAGACAGTCCTGAGTTGCTGGATTGAGCCCATAGGCACGCTCCTTCATCTCACGCGCAGCCTTATTGGTAAAGGTAATGGCCAAGATATTCCAAGGATTAACCATCTTTTCATCAATCAAGTAGGCGATTCTGTGAGTTAAAACACGAGTCTTTCCAGAACCAGCCCCCGCCATGATCAACAAGGGACCTTCTGTCGTTTGCACCGCCTCAGCTTGACGGTCATTCATTCCATTCAATAATGCGTTCATCTTCTCTTCCTTACTCTTGAAGTCAATGTTTCTATTATATCAAAAATCAGGAAAAATATCTTTAGCTAGACTGGTTGCTTGTAGAAGAAAACTCTCTCATCAGCTGAGGACAAGGCCTCATATCTAGATAAGAAAAAGAGCTTGGATAGCATTTCCAAACTCTTTAAATACCATCTAAATATTAGAACAATCCTAGAACAGTTCCATCACTTTCAACATCCATATTGAGAGCGGCTGGTCGTTTTGGAAGGCCTGGCATGGTCATAACATCACCAGTTAGGGCAACGATAAAGCCTGCCCCTAACTTTGGTACCAATTCACGAATGGTAATTTCAAAGTTTTCTGGTGCTCCAAGTGCATTTGGATTGTCTGAGAAACTATATTGAGTTTTAGCCATACAGATTGGCAATTTGTCCCATCCATTTTGAACGATTTGAGCGATTTGCGTTTGAGCTTTCTTCTCAAAGTTCACTTTGCTACCACGATAGATCTCTGTAACAATCTTTTCAATCTTTTCTTGGACAGAAAGGTTATTGTCATAAAGACGTGTGTAGTTGGCTGGATTTTCAGCGATAGTCTTGACAAGCGTTTCAGCAAGAGCTACTCCTCCTTCTGCACCATCAGCCCAGACACTAGCCAACTCAACTGGTACATCGATTGAGGCACAGAGTTCTTTCAAAGCTGCAATTTCAGCTTCTGTATCAGAAACAAATTCGTTAATCGCAACAACTGCTGGAATACCAAACTTACGGATATTTTCAACGTGGCGTTGTAAATTGGCAAAACCTGCGCGAACAGCTTCCACATTTTCCTCTGTCAAAGCATCCTTAGCAACTCCACCATTCATCTTGAGGGCACGAAGGGTTGCAACGATGACAACTGCATCTGGAGATGTTGGCAAGTTTGGTGTCTTGATATCAAGGAATTTCTCAGCACCAAGGTCTGCACCAAAACCAGCTTCAGTAACAGTATAGTCAGCCAAGCGAAGGGCTGTGCTTGTTGCCAAAACAGAGTTACATCCATGAGCAATATTGGCAAAAGGACCACCGTGTACAAAGGCGGGTGTACCGTAAATTGTCTGAACCAAGTTCGGCTTAATAGCATCCTTCAAAATCAAAGCCAAGGCACCTTCAACCTGCAAATCCCCTACAGAAACAGGTGTACGGTCATAGCGATAACCGATTACAATATTAGCCAAACGACGTTTCAAATCTTCAATATCAGTCGCCAAGCAAAGAATGGCCATGATTTCAGAAGCTACGGTAATGTCAAAGCCATCCTCACGAGGAATACCATTTAGAGGACCACCAAGGCCAACAGTCACATGACGAAGGGCACGGTCGTTCAAGTCCACGACACGTTTCCAGAGAATGCGACGTTGGTCGATTCCCAGCTCATTCCCTTGGTGCAAGTGATTGTCAATCAAGGCAGAAAGGGCGTTATTAGCAGTTGTGATGGCATGCATATCCCCAGTAAAGTGGAGGTTAATGTCTTCCATTGGAAGAACTTGGGCATAACCACCACCAGCAGCACCTCCCTTGATCCCCATTACTGGACCAAGAGACGGTTCGCGGATAGCAATCATGGTTTTCTTGCCAATCTTGTTCAAGGCGTCTGCAAGACCAATGGTAATGGTTGACTTCCCTTCACCTGCAGGCGTTGGGTTGATGGCAGTTACCAAGATCAATTTCCCAACTGGATTGCTCTCAACTGCACGAATTTTATCAAAGCTGAGCTTAGCCTTGTACTTTCCGTACAGCTCCAAATCGTCGTAAGAAATACCAAGCTTCTCCACAACATCAACGATCGGCTTCAACTCAATACTCTGCGCGATTTCAATATCTGTTTTCATAACAAACTCCTCTAATCTCTAATGTGATAATTCATTATAACACAAAACAAGATTTTTAACACTATTAAACCCTTAAAACGTTCGTGAATATCCTAAATTTCAAGATTTTTAGAGCCCTTTGAAAAATTTTATATGGCTTTATAGTTTTAGACTATAAAGAATCTGAAAATGATCTAGGAAAGAAAATAACTATCAATTTCAGTCAAATCATGAAGAATTTTTTTATCTTCGATTTCTAATTTTTCCGCCATCTCAATAGAGTACTCAAATCTAAGTTTAGTATTTATTGACAAATCAAACGAATACTCTTGTATTTCACCCAGTTTTTTATATTTTTCTATGATTTCGTTATAAATTGCAAGATAATGCTTATCTAAAATTTTTATGTAATTATTCAGATTTTCCTTATAGTCTTGAATTATTTTTTGTTCGCTATCATTTAATATTCCCTTCCCTATTTCCCAAATAATTGAGCTTGCTATTGAACCTACTATAGAACCTAGAACTGGTATAGGAATCGTTGCTTGACCAATACAAGCACCAATTGTTGCAAAGGAAGCATCCATTACATTTAATGTCAAAAGATTCATAAATTCATCTTGAGTTATTTCTGTAGATCTATACTTTAGAATAATGTCTATCATTCCATAAGTTGCCATAACTAAAGCACTAGCATTTGGAGCACTAATACCAAAGACGTTTGTTAATCCGTAAATGGAATAACCAGATATTACCCCCTTTACAACTCCTTCAGCTGTGTCCAATCCACAATCTAACCAATCTGATTCTTCGAATTCAAAAATACTTTTTCCTTCTTTGTATTTTCCATATACACTTGACAACAAAGCTAAACCACCCTGTAAAAACGCTGCGTTTCTTGCAACCTTGCCAGCTTCTTTTAAATTTGGTAATGCATGTTTTTGCGCTACTAATCGTTTTCCATTTAATTCTTGTTGTTTCAGTCTAACTGTTTTACGAATATTCTTCTCTTCAGAATCTAAAAGAGAATGAATTGAATTTTTTTGAGCATCATTATAATTTAGAACAGAAGATTTCATCCAAGATTTGTATGAAGTAAGTCCTTTACTTTTGGTAATATCATTGATTGTTTGCCGTATATCCGTAATTTGTTTAATAGATAATCTTTTACCATTAAATTCTACTTCTTTTGCTCCAGCCATTATTTTTTCAAATACTAGCACGTGATCTTTTGGAAACATCATTTTCATTTTTGCACTGTAAAGAAACGATTGATCTAGTTCATCACGTAAATTATTATAAAACTTCATTTGAATGGTATTTCTACCAATTAATAAATCGGCTGGTCCATTATCATTCAATACTTTTACAATAGGATTTAATCCTTCAATGGCTCTCCTCGCATTTACAATCCCTGCTTCTGCAAATTCAGCTATAAACCCGTGACCACCGTAGTCTCCTCCACGCTTCTTTAGAATAACATCTTCAATATTATCTCTAGTATAGTTTAAGATTTTTGAGGCATTATCCTTGTTTAAGATGACTTTACACGCTTCATCCTCTATGATTTTCATAGCAATTTGTAAGTCTTGAATCCTTAAATTATTTAAACAATTGACATATGCACCAATACCTTGGTTAAAAGCTTGATTAAAAATCTGGTTACTCATTTATTCTAATTTCCTTATTTACCATAGCAGTCAATGATAGAGTTGAATTCACTAAAGCACCTGCCTGATATTTTTCATCTTCAGTAAATAAGCTATAGTCCATCCCAGTTAAAGATAAATTGGCTAAGTATATTCCCTCTGTTTGTTTTTCAGTTAACTCTATTAATTCTGTAATTTCTATTACTTTTTCTTTAAGTTGTCTAGTCAACAATTCTACCTTTTTCTGTTCCTCTATAGCTTCTTTTGCAACTTCTTCATTTTTTTTATTAGCAAAAACACCTGCTCCGACAGACGCTGTTAACATTAGACCAGCAATCCCCCAACCAACAGGACCAGCCATTGCTAAAAACGCTTTACCTGCTGCCATTCCACCGCCACCAGTAGCTACGCTTCCACCACCTAACCAAGCCAGTGCAGCGCTATTTGCTGCTGCGCCTGTCAAACTCGAAATTGCAGTCCCTGTTGATGCAACACCAAATGTAGTTGCAATCCCCATAGCTGCAGTAGGACCTAAAGTTGCAACGGTTACTCCTAATGCGCTCAAAGACGCTGTAGCGGCTGTACTACCACTTGCTAATTCAGCTTCTTTAATCGCCTGTGTAATAGTCTCTTGTTTATCCTCAAAATATTGTATTTCAACGTCAATTTTTTCTAACTTCGTTTCAAACTCTTTTGGTTTATTTGCTAGTCTGCTAATTCTTTCTTCAACTATCTTTACAACTTTGATAGCTTTATCCCTAACCTGATAGAGCTCTGTTGATTTATTTGCTAAATTTTCAGCTTCCTCATTATAACAACTAATAGCTTCATTATATCTATCAACAGCTTCTTGTCTTAGTTTAGAATTAAAAAGGTCTACCGATTCAATTTGTTCTTTTGTATTATTCGCTATTTTCCCAGCTTCGTTAAATGTTTCAGAAGTCACATTTGTTATCTGATGTGCTACATCTCCGGCAACTCCAACAGCTTTCTCTGAGACATCTGAGACAACATTACCGACTTGGCTTGATACTTCACCTATAGTTTTTACAGATTCTGTAATAACTTCTCCAGTAAATTTACTCGCTTCATTTAAGGCTTCGCTAGTAGCAGAACCGACATCATTCAATACTTTTCCAGCTTCTTTTACAATATTGTCCGCAAATTTTAAAAAATCCATAGTAATACCCCTTTTAATTTACTTAGATTCATTATCTTATTTATTACTATAAATGTCAATAATAATATATTTTTCTTTTAAATGCTTTCTTTGACTTGCATATCATTTTTGTGTACAATAGTCCTATGAAAATTTTAGTTACGTCGGGCGGTACGAGTGAAGCTATTGATAGCGTCCGCTCTATTACGAACCATTCCACTGGTCGCTTGGGGAAAATCATCACAGAAACCTTGCTTGCTGCAGGGCATGAAGTTTGTTTGATAACAACTAACAGAGCTCTTAAGCCAGAACCTCATCCCTATCTAACCATTCGAGAAATTAAGAGCACCAATGACCTCCTTTTAGAAATGCAAGAACATGTTAAGGATTATCAGGTTCTGATTCATTCAATGGCCGTGTCTGACTACACGCCTGTTTATATGACGGGGTTAGAGGAGGTACAGGCTAGCTCCAATCTAGAAGAATTCTTAAACAAGCAGAATCATCAGACTAAGATTTCTTCAACTGATGAGGTTCAGGTTTTATTCCTGAAAAAAACACCCAAAATTATCTCTCTGGTCAAGGAATGGAATCCTGCCATTCATCTGATTGGTTTCAAACTGCTGGTTGATGTCTCTGAGGATTATCTCATTGAGATTGCTAGAAAGAGTCTTGTCAAGAACCAAGCAGACTTGATCATTGCAAATGACCTCACTCAAATTTCAGCAAATCAGCACCGAGCAATCTTTGTTGAGAAAGAGCAACTCCAAACCGTTCAAACCAAAGAGGAAATAGCAAACCTCCTCCTTGAAAAAATTCAAGCATATGATTCATAGAAAGGAAAGCCATGGCAAATATTCTCTTCGCAGTGACAGGTTCCATTGCCTCCTATAAATCAGCTGACCTAGTCAGTTCCTTGAAGAAACAGGGCCATCATGTCACTGTCTTAATGACCGAGGCTGCTACAGAGTTTATCCAACCGTTGACACTACAAGTCCTCTCACAGAATCCAGTTCACCTTGATGTCATGCAGGAACCCTATCCTGATCAAGTCAATCATATCGAACTAGGCAAAAGGACTGATCTTTTTATCGTCGTCCCTGCTACCGCTAATACCATTGCCAAACTAACACATGGTTTTGCGGATAACATGGTTACCAGTACAGCTCTTGCCCTGCCAGACCACGTCAAAAAGTTAGTCGCACCAGCCATGAACACAAAAATGTATGACCATCCGGCAACTCAGGCTAATCTAAAAACATTAGAGACCTATGGTTATCAGATTATCTCTCCAAAGGAATCTCTACTAGCCTGTGGCGATCACGGCAAAGGCGCCCTAGCTGACCTGAATACTATTTTAGAAAGAATAAAGGAAACCCTCAATGAACAAACGCTCTAACATTGCACCGATTGCTATCTTTTTTGCAGTTATGCTCGTTATCCACTTTTTGAGTTCTCTTCTATTTAACCTTTTCCCATTCCCGATTAAACCAACTATCGTTCATATTCCAGTCATTATTGCTAGTATCATCTATGGCCCTCGAGTTGGAGTTACACTTGGTTTTCTTATGGGACTATTGAGCTTAACGGTAAACACGATTACCATCCTTCCAACCAGCTACCTCTTCTCACCATTCGTACCAAACGGAAACATCTATTCCGCAATGATTGCCATCCTACCTCGTATTTTGATTGGGCTGACACCTTACTTGGTTTATAAATTATTGAAAAACAGAACGGGTCTCATCTTTGCTGGTGCTCTCGGTTCCCTTACAAACACCGTCTTTGTCCTCGGGGGAATCTTCTTCCTTTTTGGAAATGTCTTCGATGGCAATATCCAAAAACTCCTAGCAACTGTTATCTCTACAAACTCAATTGCTGAACTCCTCATCTCAGCCATCCTAACTGTAGCAATTGTCCCACGTCTCGAAACCTTGAAGAAATAAAAAACAACTCCACTTTCGTCCTGAAGGTGGAGTTTTAGTTTTCACCAGTAAAGGCTCATCTTCTATTCATAAATGGTTATTTACCAAGGAGTCATTAGTTCAAAATTTTGAAAATATATGAAAATCCTTTGAATCCACCACCTATACTTTTGAAAATTTTCAATAAAATCAAAATAAATTCTTGACATGTCTGACTATTTATTGTACTATACTTGTGTATATACAGTTAAATGGAGGTTCTTATGGATATACGGAAAAAAACGCAGTTTATGACCATGACTGCCCTACTCACAGCAATCGCGATTTTGATTCCAATCATTATGCCTTTTAAAATCGTCATCCCACCAGCTTCTTACACTTTAGGAAGCCATATCGCCATCTTTATCGCCATGTTCCTATCACCTTTGATGGCTGCTTTTGTGATCATCGCTTCTAGTCTCGGCTTCCTGATGGCAGGCTATCCCATGGTTATCGTCCTGCGCGCCTTTTCTCACATCGTTTTTGGTATTTTGGGAGCATTTTACTTAAAAAAATTCCCTGAAACCTTGGACAAACCAAAGGCATCTTGGATTTTTAACTTTGTTTTGGGTGTTGTTCATGCTATCGCTGAAGTAATAGCTTGTATCATCTTCTATGCTACTTCAGGGACAAACGTTGAAAATATGTTTTATGTTCTCTTTGTCCTAGTTGGTTTTGGAACAATTGTCCATAGTATGATAGACTATACATTAGCACTAGCTGTCTATAAAGTGCTTCGAAAACGTCGCTAAAAGGAAAAACTATGACAAAGGATCGCAAACAAGCTCTTCTCAAACTGTTAAAAGAGTCACCAAAAGCTCTCAATGGTCAAACCTTGGCTGAACACTTTCATGTCACACGCCAAATCATCGTCCAAGACATTGCCATCTTGCGAGCCGATGGCGCTCCTATCTTGTCAACCAATCGTGGTTATATCTACAAAGAAAATGATGCCAACCCCTACGTCCACAAACTCTTTAAAGTGAAACATGAACTGGAAGAAATTGGTCAGGAACTTTTGGCTATAGTAGATAATGGCGGACGCGTTCAAAATATCTTAATTGATCATCCCGTTTATGGTGAAATTGAAACTCTGCTCAAACTCACCTGTCGCCGAGATGTCCAGCATTTTCTGGAACAAGTCGAGAATTCTGACTTTAGACCCCTTTCTGAATTGACAGACGGCATCCATTACCACCTTGTTGAAGCTGAAACACAACAAGACCTCCACTATATCGAGGAGGCCTTGGATCAGTTAGGTTATTTAGTAAAAGACTAGAAAATTTCTTTCTCCCAGCCGTCCTCTGTACGGTGGCGATAGAAGAACTCTGACTTGTCAGGTGCTTCCATCATTTCCATCAAGGGTAACATATCATAGGCCAGATCCAAGTTTGGAATCTGGTCTTTTTGCACCCAAGATACTTCTCCTTCTTCTGAGGATTGGAGATTTCCAGTAAACTCTGTCGCCTTATAACAAACGACGATGTAGCGCTCACCTGTATCTAGTGGCCAATTTTTAATGCCGACAAGTTGAGGATTTTGGATATTCAATCCTGTTTCTTCATAGATTTCACGAATGACAGACTCTGCGAAAGACTCGCCATTCTCAACATGTCCTCCTGGAAAGGCATAGCCAGACCAGCGATTGTTTTCAGGAGAGCGATATTGCATGACTACTCGCTGATTTTTAAGGTCTTCAATCAGACAAATGTTTGTTAAAATCGTTAATTGGGAGCGGGACATAAATTTACTCACTTTCTAAGTTGTTATATAATTTTTTCAGACTTGATGTCAGATTTCATGACAAAGGGATTGATCAGCTCATGATAATAGTATACATCATGAAGCAAATATCCTTTTGTTATGACAATTTCTTGTTCCCTAACTTCATAATCAATAGTGATTGGAACAGGAGGATTTGGAATAAAAGCGAAGACGACAATTACAAATAACCAAATATAAAAACTACAAATCGCACTGCGCACTCCTTCAAAGAAGCGATATTTCCCTTTTAAAAAGTAAATAAAAATATGCGAAATAGAGAGGATAATTGGAACAAAAAGCCTTGTATTCCACGCTATGGGAATAAATTTCAGTCCAAATATCCCAAATAGAAGATCAAGAATTGCAAAGGACCTCAAAAAGCGAATAAATAGAGTAAAAATTAGAAGAAAGAGCCAAATATTCCAAATAATCGGAGTAAATGATAAATCAAATGACCATAATATGAAATGAGCGATAACAAATGCTATCAGTAAGAAATATAGAACAGTATAAATAAGCTTGTTAAAAGTACTTGAATTTTTCACTATTTATTTCTCCTTTAAATTCAAACTACTAACTAATGACTAATATCTATCACTTTTAAATTATCTCGTCTATTATTTTAACACAAATTATTACATATAAAATTTTTAGTTAAAATTACTTCCATAATAGAGCATCTTATGGTTTTGAACCTTTAAAGAAACACTACTACCTGAACGATATCCTTTAGCACCATAGTAGTAAGAAACCTCATAAAAGGCATCTGGCAACTCGGCATTATCTATCCCATTTGAAATAAATCCTGTCAGTCCGCCTTCACTATCAAAATAATCTTTCTCACCCTCTTCTAAAACAGTATCGCGATAGATGATGTATCCTTTAATCATTTCTTTTTCCAAGAATTCATCAATAGGAATATCATACAAACCTTGAAAAGCTTTTCCTTCCTTACGGTTCTTTTCAATGAGGGCATAATAGTCTTGAATATTCCCAGATTCAGTATCGACACTCCAGTAACTATTCACATATTCTAGATTTGGATTTTCATATTGCTTAAAAAAACTCTCTACCTTCTCTTTGTTAGAAACACTGACAGGATGTTGGTTGAGTAGTTTATGAGCCATGTCTGAAAATTCTTGTAACATGGTTCTCGTAGTCCCATCATAGGCTAGTTCTTCATCAGTCTTTTGGGGATTGTATTTTGAGGACTTTGGACGATAAAACAAGGCATGACTCACAGTGACTCTACTTCCATCGACCTCTTCACTATAATTGTATTCAATTTTGTATTTTTCAGAAGTCCATTTATCTCTAGAAAACTTCGTAACCTTCATATCTCCTTTAAAACCATACAAATCAAGGGTTCTTCTTACTGCTGCCTCTACCTCCGATTGATTTGCTTCAGGAAAAATGTCATAAGTTGTTGTAAAGAAAAGGAAGGCAAAACGTAGAATAAAGAATAAAGGGACAATATTTACAATGAAGAAAATTAACAGTAAAATTTTTTTCATTACTAGCTTCTCCTTATTAATAAAAAGATTATAATTTCTTTGAAGCTTTAATTTTTTCTAAACTGAACGATAAGGAATTTTCGAACTTTCTATCTCTATATCAGGATTGGCAAGTTTGAGATAAGGAGCAATATAGTCTGCATCCGTAACCTTTGGACCTAGAATAACTTTTGAGTATTTCAAAGGAGCCAGATTGATGTATACAAATAAATCATATCTGCCATTATCTTTCGAGCTTAATACAATATACTTTCTAAAATCATTAATTTGGAACAGGACATAGGACTCTCTTTCTATATTAAATGACTTTTTCGTACTTGATTTTAGATTTCATAATGAGGGGATTTATTCGTTCATGGTAATAATATACTTCATGAAGCAAATATCCTTTTTGAATGACGATTTCTTGTTCCTGAACTTCATAATCAATAGTGATTGGAACAGGAGGATTTGGAGTAAAGGCGAAAACGACAATTACAAATAACCAGATATAGAAACTACAAAAAGCGCTACGGATTCCTTCTAAGAGATGATATCGGTTCTTAAAATAATCACAAATATTATGCGCCATAACCAAAATAACTGGTAAAAAGAGCCCTGTATTAAATACTATAGGAATAAATTGTATCCCAACTATCCCAAAAAGAAGATCAAGAATTACCAAAGGTCTCCAAAAGTGAATAAACAGAGTAAAAATTAAAAGGAAAAGCCAACTGTCCCAAAGAATGGGGGTGAATAATAAACCAAATATTGAAAGGCAAAATCGATAAGGACAAATGCTAGTAAAATCAGATAGACCATTCTAAAAAAGTTAAATGTTTCATCATGGTATATTCCTCATTTTTTCATATGATTCTGCAATAGAACGGTTAAGCCAGCAAGGGAGAAAAAGAACAGGTAAGTTGAAATTGGAAACCAGATGTAGCGGTGATCTAAGGATAAGAGGGAAGGCAGAATACCCTTACTGTTCTTCCCACCAATCCCTATAAAAAGATGTACAATTAAACCGATACTATTAAGATAGATAAATAATTCAGTAAATCTTTTTAGGGTCATCTTTTTTCTAGACGAGTCTAGAAAAAAATAGTCAAATACCCTATAAACTAGACAAAAAAGATTCAGATACAAGGGAAAACTATAATTGATTTCCTTGTAGGGCAATGGAATTGGTAAGATATTAAAAATTTGATTAACACCAAATCCTATCACTAATACCAAACTAAATATAAGACAGAACCCTACTAATTTATGAGAATCTAGCCCCGATGACTTCTTATACTTCGTCTCTTTTACTTTCACAATAACTTCTCTCTATTTAAAAATATATTCTAAAACGTAATCATTTGTTCATTGTGCAATCTGAAAACAAATCACAACTGTCCTTGCATTTAACTCTCTGATTTTGTTGAACTCTTAAATACCATTCTAATTTCAATGATAGGCTTTCCAAGTTCAAGTATTTTTTCTTGGCCATCAACAGTAAAACCCATTTTTTGATAAAAAGCAATGGCTCGCTTATTTTCTTTTAATACCCATAAGAATATTTCAGAGAAATGTTCAAGAGTAGTCAGAGCTTCCGTCATTAACTTCTGAGCAATACCTTTTCCATAATAGTCTTTTAAAACATATAAGGCGATAATTTCACCAGCTTGAATAGTCTCATTACGAAAGTTTCCATAACTGATAAAACCAACTACCTTCATGCCGTCCATCGCAATCAATGTATTTTCTGGATATTTTTGACTAAAGAATCGACATCTTTCTAATGTCATTGTCTCCTGAAATTCTGCAGGCAAAAGGTCGTCATAAGCCTCTCTCCACGTTTGCCAGTGAACGAGAGCTTTACCTTCTATCTCTTCAGGAGTTTCCATTGATTTGATAATAACCGTCATTTATTTTCTTCTCCTTAATCCAACGACTTGACTTCCTTTGCTACTTTTTGTAGAAATTTTTCTCTTGTTGAACTTGTATTCACTTCACGTCCTAACTCTCCTAAGATTGAAACCCTCTTTGTTTTTATGCCACAATGATTCAATATAGCATTCTTTAATACTGATATTCCATAACTGTCTGGAATATTGATAGAACCTGAAAATACTTTGTACCACCATGTTGGTGCCATGGATGTTGCGTAAATACTGGCTGTTTTTCCTTTTAGTAACTTTTTGAACTGATTGCCTCTCAAGTAGTTCCAGATGAAGTTTCCCTGATTATTGGCAGAGTATGCAATTCCTGGTGTAAAAACACGGTCAATCCAACCTTTCAATAGACTAGGCATACTACTCCACCAAATTGGATAAACAAAAATGAAATGATCTGCCCACTGGATTAATTCCTGAGAGCGAAGTATGAAAGAGTCCTCTTCCATACGTTTTCGATAACCATATCGTAATACAGGATCAAAATCTATCTCATTTAGGTTAATAGATTCAAGCTCATGGCGATTTGAGTCAATATTTTCTACAATCGTTCGAAAAATTTCTTGACAGAAACTTCCCTTGTCAGGATGTCCATTGATGACTAAAATTTTCATTCATTTTCTCCTATCTAATCCAACGCCTTCACTTCCAACATCATATCACGAATCTGAGCTGCGAGTTCAAAGTCAAGCACTTCGACAGCTTCTTGCATTTGTTTTCATAAATAAAATACTATTGAAAACTATCAATTTTGATCAGGCGGAAATATTTTGAGTAAAAACTCTCTTAATTTGTCATCTTCAACGTAAACCATTTGACCGTACACAGCTCTGGTCAATAGGATATAATATGCATTTTTTACAAATTCATCAATTTGATCAACGCCTTTTTTAGCAGCAGTATCGAAAGAATTATCTTTATTTACTTTTATACATTTTTCTTTCTCATCTAGATAGATATCTTTACCAATATAAATGGATGCGAAATCTATATCAAAACCATGAATATCATAAACATTTCCAACTTCTGTTGATTTGTTTGAATAATTTCTAAAATTTTTTCCATCCTTACTCCATTTTAATGAATCTCCTTTGGAATTAATTTTTATGAATTCATAATCATTTGCTTTTTTTACTGGTTTACAGTACCCAGACAAACGAAGTGATTTCTTTTCAGAAAATTTAGATTGCTTATCCGATAAATAGTGTACCCATTCCTCTATATTTCTTGCGATTCTGAAGTACCCTTTTTTTCCTAATCTTTCTTTATAGTAACTGATGAATTCATTATCCAATACTTCATATTCTATACCTAATAATTCTTTAATAAAAGTAACATATTTATTGGCAAATTTACTATCATCACCTTTTAAAATTCTGAGCTGTGGTTCTAATTCAGGAGTATTATTAACAACACTCTGTACATCTTTAAAAGTTTCTTCAACATATTTATTATCAACTTTTCTTAAACATTGAGTATTATTATAAGAAATTATTAACTGTGAGTCATCGAATTCCTTTTTGATATAGTCTAAAACTGATGGACACGGTAGTTTTTCAAACTCTTCCTTCGTTAAATATTTTTTATTATTAGGAATTCCATTAATTTTTTTCAAAAGATCTGTATCAGGCTTTGCACCCGTAGGATAGATTAAATCCTTAGTTATTCTAGTTGTTCTCTGAGCTTCATCAATAATTATATAATCATACTTCTTTTTTTGTTCTGTTAATTGATTAAAAGTAACTATATCAATATCGTTATCGTCCGGTTTCAATCCGTAACTAGTTAAAATTTTTTTAAATCTATCTCTATGTGTATTCCTTACAAATATAGCAATTTGAGAATTAGGTCTTTCTAATTTTAAACGAGCAATAAGATGTAATAATAGTACAGTTTTCCCTGTTCCAGCTCCACCTTTAATAAGATGAATGTACTTATCACTTGATTCTAAAATCTCATTTAAAATAGAATTTTGATTTTCCGTGAGTTCAAAGAAAGGACTTTCCGCAAACAAACTTGAAGTTAATCGCTTTAAATTTGGTTTGTCTGAGATGAATCTGTTCTTCTGTAAAAATTGCAGAATATTGTTGATCACATCTTTTTCAACAACTTCTCTTAATGCTTGATATTTTCCCGATTCATTACCTCTATCTTTGTTTGCAAGTAGTTTACCAACGTAACCTCTATCTTTGTTCATGTTTACAAAATTTAAAAAAATAAATTCTTTAATAAAAGTTAAAATTAAAATTTTTTCAATATAGTTTAAGTTTTGAGATATATTCTCCCCATAAAAAGCAATATAGTCGCCACCTTTAAAAGATTCAAATCGTTTATCATACTTTTTATTTAATTCTTCTTTACCTTCTTTTATAAGATATCTCTCTATTTTCTTACTATGCTCTTCAGTCCTTCTACTCACATCAATAGTCTGACCAATATAATACTTTCTTCCATTACTTTGAATGGGAGATATATAAATATAAATCAAAGGAAAGTCAGATAGTGCTCTAAAATCTTCATCAGCAATCTCAGGAATAATTTTATCATTGAGTTTAGCTCTAACATATTTAAATTTGGGATTCTTTTTTGGATATTGACCCCAGCATGGAAATTCATTATTTTCTGTAATCTTCATAAGCTCCTCCTACTAATCCAACGCCTTGACTTCTAGCATCATATCACGAATCTGGGCTGCTAGTTCAAAGTCAAGTACTTCGACGGCTTCTTGCATTTGTTTTTCAAGTTTTTTGACGAGTTCTTTGCGTTCTTGTTTGTTGAGGCTATTGATGTCGACTTCCTTGTCCTCTTCCTTAGCAACTGCCTTGGTCACGGCAATAAGGTCACGGATTTCTTTCTTGATTGTCTGAGGTACGATACCATGCTCTTCATTATAAGCCATCTGGATTTTCCGACGGCGAGCCGTTTCATCAATGGCACGTTGCATAGACTGAGTCATCGTGTCCGCATACATGATGACATGCCCTTCGCTATTACGGGCAGCACGACCAATGGTCTGGATGAGGCCACGTTCGTTACGAAGGAAACCTTCCTTGTCAGCATCTAGAATAGCAACCAAGCTTACCTCAGGAACGTCAATCCCTTCACGGAGCAGGTTGATTCCGACCAAGACATCAAAAACACCCAAGCGCAGGTCACGGATAATCTCCGTCCGCTCCAAGGTCTTGATATCCGAGTGCATGTACTTGACTTTGATCCCCATTTCCTTGAAGTAGTCAGTCAGGTCTTCTGCCATTTTCTTGGTCAAGGTGGTAATAAAGGTTCGCTCATTTTTTTCAACACGGGCATTGATTTCACCTAAGAGGTCATCAATCTGTCCCATAGTCGGACGAACTTCCACTTCTGGATCCAAGAGTCCTGTTGGACGAATGATTTGCTCAATCACTGTCTCGGTCTGTTCATTTTCATAGTCACCAGGTGTCGCTGAAACGTAAACAATCTGGTGCACATGGCTTTCAAACTCTTCACGGCGGAGAGGACGATTGTCCAAGGCAGACGGCAAGCGGAAACCATAATTAACCAGCATTTCCTTACGCGAACGGTCACCATTGTACATGCCCTTAATCTGCCCCATGGTCATGTGGCTCTCGTCAATCATAATCAAGAAATCATCTGGGAAGAAGTCGAGCAATGTATAAGGAGGCTCGCCTTCGCTCCGTCCATCCATGTGACGAGAGTAGTTTTCGACACCGTTGGTATAGCCCATCTCACGTAGCATCTCAATATCATACTCCGTGCGCTGTTTCAAACGCTGAGCCTCTAGCAGCTTTCCTTCCTTTTCAAATATAGCTAACTGCTCTTCTAATTCTGCTTGAATTTTCGCAATCGCAACTTCCATGTGGTCGTCATTGGTCACAAAGTGAGTAGCTGGGAAAATCGCCAAATGATCCACTTCTCCCAATACTTGACCTGTCAAAGCCTCAACCTCACGGATACGGTCAATCTCATCTCCAAAAAACTCTACTCGGAAGGCATGCTCATCACGGGAAGCTGGGAAAATCTCTACAACATCCCCACGAACGCGAAATCTTCCCCGTTGGAAATCAATATCATTGCGTTCAAACTGGATATCGACCAAATCATTCAAGAGCTTATCACGAGAAATCTCAAGACCTGGACGCAGACTTACAACACTGTCAGCGTATTCCTTGGGCGAACCCAAACCATAAATACAAGAGACAGAAGCCACAACGATGACATCGTTGCGCTCCAGAAGTGCTGAAGTCGCTGAGTGGCGGAGCTTGTCAATCTCATCATTGACAGAGCTATCCTTCTCAATATAGGTATCGCTAGAAGGAACATAGGCCTCGGGTTGGTAATAGTCATAGTAGGATACGAAGTACTCAACAGCATTTTCAGGGAAAAATTCCTTAAACTCCCCATAGAGTTGACCAGCTAGGGTTTTGTTGTGAGCAATGACCAAAGTTGGTTTATTGACTTTGGCAATGACCTGACTCATGGTATAGGTCTTCCCTGTACCAGTCGCCCCCATGAGGATTTGGGCTTTCTCTCCACCCTCGATATTATCAACCAACTGCTCGATCGCTTGGGGTTGGTCTCCTGAAGGTTCATATTTTGATACTAGTTTAAATTTATTATCTGTAATTCGATTGATCATAATTGCCTCGCATGCCTTTTATTTCTTCTATTTTACCATAAATTCCATTAGATTCTTTATCTCTTGATTTAGCAAATCTGCACTCTTATGTCATATCTTCTTACATAAAAATCATTAAAATTTGCCTTCTGACTTTTTTTCTGTTATAATTAAAAAATATTCAGAAAGGAGACTTAAAATGAAGAAAAAAATCCTAGCGTTTTTGCTAATTTTATTTCCCATTTTCTCACTAGGAGTAGTAAAAGCTGACACAGTTAAATCTAAGTATGTTATTGCAAGTGATTCATCTTTTGCTCCCTTCGTATTTCAAAATTCAAATAACGAGTATACTGGTATTGATATGGACTTGATTAAAGCTATTGCCAAAGATCAAGGTTTCGAAATTGAGATTACCAACCCAGGATTTGATGCAGCGATCAGTGCTGTTCAGGCTGGACAAGCAGATGGTATCATCGCTGGTATGTCTGTTACGGACGCTCGTAAAGCTACATTTGATTTCTCTGATTCCTACTACACTGCTAATACGATTCTCGGTGTGAAAGAATCAAGCACCATTGCTTCTTATGAAGATCTCAAGGATAAGACAGTTGGTGTTAAAAACGGAACTGCTTCTCAAACGTTCCTTACTGAAAATCAAAGCAAATACGGCTACAAGATTAAAACCTTTTCAGATGGCGCATCTATGTATGACAGTCTCAACACTGGAGCTATCGATGCCGTGATGGATGATGAGCCCGTTCTTAAATATTCTATCAGCCAAGGGCAAAAATTGAAAACGCCGATCGCTGGAACTCCAATCGGTGAAACAGCCTTTGCCGTTAAAAAAGGAACAAACCCTGAATTGATTCAGATGTTCAATAAGGGGCTTGCCAACCTCAAAGCTAACGGAGAATTCCAAAAGATTCTCGACAAGTATCTGGCTAGCGGAGCAACAACTACTTCTACAAGTACAGTTGACGAGACGACAATCTGGGGCTTGCTTCAAAACAACTACAAACAACTCCTTAGTGGACTTGGAATCACACTTGCTCTAGCCCTTATTTCATT
The DNA here is from genome assembly GCA_905221265.1 of bacterium. Classification (GTDB taxonomy): domain Bacteria; phylum Bacillota; class Bacilli; order Lactobacillales; family Streptococcaceae; genus Streptococcus. The sequence continues at coordinate 174,151 of CAJNCQ010000002.1, forward strand.
TGCGATTGCCATTGTAATTGGGATTATCTTTGGTATGTTTAGCGTTAGCCCATACAAATCTCTTCGTCTGATCTCTGAGATTTTCGTTGACGTTATCCGTGGTATTCCGTTAATGATTCTTGCTGCCTTCATTTTCTGGGGAATTCCAAACTTTATCGAGTCCATCACAGGTCAACAGAGTCCGATTAACGACTTTGTAGCTGGTACTATTGCCCTCTCACTCAATGCTGCTGCTTATATCGCTGAAATTGTTCGTGGCGGGATTCAAGCTGTTCCAGTTGGGCAAATGGAAGCCAGTCGCAGTCTTGGTATCTCTTATGGAAAAACTATGCGTAAGATTATCTTGCCGCAAGCAACTAAATTGATGTTGCCAAACTTTGTCAATCAATTCGTTATCGCTCTTAAAGATACAACCATCGTGTCTGCTATCGGTCTGGTGGAACTTTTCCAAACTGGTAAGATCATCATCGCCCGTAACTACCAAAGTTTCAAGATGTATGCAATCCTTGCTATCTTCTATCTTGTAATTATCACGCTTTTGACTAGACTAGCGAAACGCTTAGAAAAGAGGATTCGTTAATGGCAAAACTAAAAATTGATGTAAATGATTTGCATAAGTATTATGGAAAAAACGAAGTCTTAAAAGGCATTACTACTAAGTTCTATGAAGGAGATGTTGTCTGTATCATCGGTCCTTCTGGTTCTGGTAAATCCACTTTCCTCCGTAGCCTTAACCTTCTCGAGGAGGTAACGAGTGGCCACATCACAGTAAATGGTTATGATTTGACTGAAAAGTCAACCAATGTCGACCATGTTCGCGAGAACGTCGGAATGGTCTTCCAACACTTCAACCTCTTTCCTCACATGTCCGTCCTAGAGAATATCACTTTTGCTCCTATTGAACACAAACGGATGACCAAAGAAGAAGCTGAGAAATTGGGAATGGAACTGCTTGAGAAAGTCGGTCTTGCAGACAAGGCTAATGCTAATCCAGATAGCCTTTCAGGTGGTCAGAAACAGCGTGTAGCTATTGCTCGTGGACTTGCCATGAATCCTGACATCATGCTCTTTGATGAGCCAACTTCCGCTCTTGACCCTGAAATGGTTGGAGATGTACTGAATGTTATGAAGGAATTGGCAGAACAAGGCATGACCATGATTATCGTAACCCACGAGATGGGATTTGCTCGTCAGGTGGCCAACCGTGTTATCTTTACGGCTGATGGTGAATTCCTGGAAGATGGAACTCCAGATCAAATCTTTGATAACCCGCAACATCCTCGTCTAAAAGAGTTCTTGGACAAGGTCTTAAACGTATAAAACAAAACTGTAGGATTTTCCTTACAGTTTTTTTATTACGTATTGGATTTTTTGATTTTTTTGAAAATTATGATAAAATAAAAACTATGACAATGAGGAAATCTCATCCCTAGTCCGACTAGGAAAAAATATAGAAATTAGGTAGCTAGATGTCATCAAAGGTTATTGTTACAATTTTCGGTGCGAGTGGAGATTTAGCTAAACGCAAACTCTACCCTTCCCTTTTCAGACTCTATAAATCAGGCAATCTCTCTGAGCATTTTGCTGTTATCGGAACAGCTCGTAGACCTTGGAGTAAGGAATATTTTGAATCTGTAGTTGTCGAGTCCATCCTTGATTTGGCAGATAGTACCGAGCAAGCTCAGGAATTTGCTAGCCACTTCTACTATCAAAGCCATGATGTGAATGACACGGAACATTACATTGCTTTGCGCCAATTACAAGCTGAGCTGAATGAAAAATACCAAGCTGAACACAACAAGCTCTTCTTCCTATCAATGGCACCTCAGTTCTTTGGAACCATTGCCAAGCACCTCAAATCTGAAAACATTGTAGATGGCAAAGGCTTTGAGCGCTTGATCGTTGAGAAACCATTTGGTACGGACTACGAAACAGCTAGCAAACTCAATGAAGATCTCCTTGCGGCCTTTGATGAAGAGCAAATCTACCGTATCGACCATTACCTAGGTAAAGAGATGATTCAGAGTATCTTTGCTGTTCGTTTTGCCAACATGATCTTTGAGAATGTTTGGAACCGTGAACACATCGATAATGTCCAAATTACCTTTGCGGAACGCTTAGGTGTTGAAGAACGCGGCGGCTACTATGATCAATCTGGTGCCCTTCGTGATATGGTGCAAAACCATACTCTTCAACTCCTCTCTCTTCTAGCCATGGACAAACCAGCTAGCTTTACAAAAGATGAGATTCGTGCTGAAAAGATAAAGGTCTTTAAAAACCTCTATCATCCAACTGAGGAAGAACTGAAAGAACAGTTTATTCGTGGTCAGTATCGCTCTGGTAAAATCGATGGCATGAAATACATTTCTTATCGTAGTGAACCAAACGTCGATCCTGAATCTACAACAGAAACCTTTGCATCTGGTGCCTTCTTTGTAGATAGCGATCGTTTCCGTGGTGTTCCTTTCTTCTTCCGAACAGGGAAACGTCTGACTGAAAAAGGAACTCACGTCAATATCGTCTTTAAGCAAATGGACTCTATCTTTGGAGAACCATTAGCGCCAAATATCTTGACTATCTATATCCAACCAACTGAAGGATTCTCTCTCAGTCTCAATGGTAAACAAGTTGGTGAAGAATTTAACCTGGCACCAAGCTCTCTGGATTACCGTACTGACGCTACTGCTACTGGAGCCTCACCAGATCCGTACGAGAAATTAATCTACGATGTCTTGAACAACAACTCTACCAACTTTAGCCACTGGGATGAGGTAAGTGCTTCTTGGAAATTGATTGACCGTATCGAAGAGCTCTGGGCAGAAAACGGTGCTCCGCTTTATGATTATAAAGCTGGAAGCATGGGACCACAAGCGAGCTTTGACTTACTTGAGAACTATGGAGCCAAATGGACCTGGCAACCAGATATCGCCTATCGTGAAGATGGCCGTTTAGAATAGCAAAAATATCCTGCAAGTCAATTTTGCAGGATATTTATTTTGTATTAAATCAAGCCTTCTAAGAGACCCTTCATAAAGTTTTCTGAGTTAAATTCCCCTATATCATCGATTTTTTCACCGAAACCAATTAATTTCACTGGAATATTAAGTTCTTCACGGATAGCCAGAACAACACCACCTCGAGCAGTTCCATCAATCTTAGTCAATACAATACCGGTAACAGGGGTAATTTTCGAAAATTCTTTAGCTTGTACCAAGGCATTCTGTCCAGTTGAAGCATCAAGGGCAAGGAAGGTTTCATGTGGTGCCTCTGGAACGACACGTTTGATAATACGACCAATCTTTTCCAACTCGGCCATGAGGTTGTCCTTGTTTTGCAGACGACCTGCTGTATCAATCATAAGGATATCAATCCCTTCTGCTACGGCGCGTTCCATCCCATCAAAGACCACACTTGCTGGATCGGCTTTCTCAGGCCCCGTCACAACAGGAACATCAACACGTCGACCCCATTCAGCTAGCTGGGCCACAGCACCCGCACGGAAGGTATCTGCCGCAACCAGCATGACTTTCTTGCCAGCTTGTTTGTAGCGATGAGCCAATTTCCCGATAGAAGTTGTCTTCCCAACACCATTAACACCAACAAAGAGCATGACGGTCAAACCATCTTGGAAATGGATTTGTTCATCGTAGTTGCCATCCTTCTCATAGAGTTCGACCAATTTCTCGATAATGACACGACGGAGCGCGTCAGGCTTCTTAGCGTTTTCGAGTTTAGCTTCATAGCGTAGTTCTTCTGTTAAGTTTGAAGCGACCTGCACACCGACGTCGCTCATGATGAGCAGTTCTTCCAATTCCTCGAAAAATTCTTCATCGACAGAACGAAAGTTGGCAAAGAAGGCATTCAAACGAGCTCCGAATCCTGTACGGGTTTTCTTGAGACTGCGGTCATATTTTTCCTGAACGGTTTCCTCAACCTGAGGACGTTCTTCTTCTACTACTTCAGATGCAAGCTCTTCTACAGTTTCTTGGTTCTCTTCTTCTAGAATTTCTTCTGGCTCTTGGAATTGTTCCAATTCATTAGCTTCTAGCTCAAGCTCTTCCTGAGAAGTTTCTTCGACTGCTTCTGGTTCAATGACTTTTTCTGTCGTGACCTGAGAATTTTCTTCTTGAGCAGGTGTTTCTTCTACTTTTTCTCTTGTTGTCTCTTCCTGAGCAGTTTCTTCGACTGCCGTTTGGTTTTCTTCAATCTCTTCTGACAAATCAAGATTTTCCAGAGCTTCTTTTACAATATCTTCGATTTTCGGCTCTTCTTTTTTCCCGAATAGACGGTCAAATAATCCCATATTCTAGTTCTCCTTTAACACGTATTCTTCGATAGCCCAGGCAACGGCTTCCTCGTCGTTGGTCATCGGGGTAATCACATTGGCAACCTCCTTAACCGCAGGAACTGCATTTTGCATGGCAACTCCTAGACCTGCCCACTCAATCATGGAAAGGTCATTGGCCTCGTCCCCACAAGCCATGACTTGACTTTGGTCGATGCCTAGATGTTTAATTAATTTTGCTAAACCTGTTGCCTTGTGGACGTTTTTAGGGGACCATTCCAATAGCATTTCACGCGATTTGAAGATTTCATATTGGTCAAACAATTCTGGAGAAATCTGTTGAATCGCTGCATCCAAAGGTTCTTGGGCAAAGGCAGTCACACATTTATTATATGTCATCTGACTAGATAGATCTTCAAAAGCGACAGGTACGAAGGTCAGGGCTGGATTGAACTTAGCATAGAGACTTTCTTGGTCAGACTGGATTTGATAGACTGTTCCTTCTGAAATGGCATCTAACGGAAGTCCGAGTTTTTCAGTTTTCTCGTACAATCGCGCCACATCGTCGATTGAAAAGACGGTTTTATCTAGAATCTCTCCCGTGTTTTTCTGCACCAGACCACCATTAAAGGTGATGGTGTACTCGTCCTCCTGACCGTCAGTCCCTAGCTCATGGAGAAAGAAATCCATAGCCTTTAGAGGACGTCCCGTTGTCAGTACGACCTTGATGCCACGGTCACGCGCAGCCTTGAGGACCGCCTTAGTTCGATCTGTCAGCTTTTTATCCGTTGTCAGCAAGGTGCCATCTAAGTCCAATGCAATCAATTTAATATCTGCCATTACAAGCCTCCATATAGGCCATCACTGACTGGTCCTTATGGTGGCCAATCACTGCTTCTGCTAATTCTAATATCTCTGGTCGCGCATTTTCAGGAGCGATTGGGTGACCGACAACCTGCATCATGTGAAGATCATTGAGATTATCTCCAAACGCCATGACCTGATCCATGGTTAGACCCAGCTTTTTAGCCAGCTCAACAATAGCCACTCCCTTATCAACGTAGTCCAAGACAATATCGATGGATTCAAAACCAGTTGTCATGGCTTTCACACCAGAAACATTTTCGTTGACCCAGGCCTCTCCAGCTTCTATCGTTTCTTCTGTAAAGTTAGTGGTGAATTTAAAAATCTCATCCGTGATATCTTCCAAACTCGCTACTTTTTGAATATTCTCATTGTAGTGACGACTAATCATGAGATAGGTCTCATCGACTGTATCCAACACATAACAAGCTTTTTTGCCCGTCAGCAGCATTTTACTTTCATCAAAATAAGGCGATTGCTTTAAAGCTTCAAAAGTGCTCAAGTAAAAGTCCCGAGACATCGTAGCCTCGTACATATCCTCTCCATGAAACTCAACATAACTCCCATTTTCAGCTATAAAAATCACTTCATCACGCACATCCGCAAATAGCTTTTTTAGGGACAAGATACCGCGACCCGAAGCCACTGCAAAATAAATTCCCTTTTCCTTGTAGGAAACAAGCAAGCTTTTGAGACGTTCCATATCAAACCGCCCCTCTCCATCTAGAAAGGTTCCATCCATATCGGTTGCTACAAGTTTAATCATAAAATCCTTTATTCTCCAATTGATAAATCTATCTTCTATTATACCATAGATAGACTGAAAAAGGACTAGTACAGTAGGATTCGCTATTGGATAGTAGGGCTTTTTCGGTAAAGATCCTCCACTATCATAACCAAAAGTTGTCTCCTGAAATGATGGCCAAAGCTAAGGGAGTTAACGTGGGAATTTCTACCATCTACTACTGGATTCATCACGGAAAATTAGGACTAACCAAACAGAACCTCCTGTATCCTAGAAAAGGAAAAACTGTCAAGAAACAAGCTAGCCTCAACTTTAAACCTGCTGGTCAATCCATCGAACAGCGTCCCAAGGCTATCAATCTTCGCTTGGAGAATGGGCATTATGATATTGATACGGTTCTACTTACGAGAGCGAAAAACTACTGTTTGTTCGTTTTGACGGATCGAAAGAGTAGATATCAAATCATCCGATTGATTCCAAATAAGAGCGCTGAGTCGGTCAATCGGGCTCTAAAACCCATCTTAAGACAATACAAGATTCTTTCCATCACGGCAGATAATGGAGCCGAATTCAACCGCTTGTCTGATGTGTTTTCTAAGGAACATATCTACTATGCACACCCCTAAAGGGAACTAATGAGAATCACAACAGGCTCATTCGTAGATGGTTGCCTAAAGGAACCAAGAAAACGACTCCTAAAGAAGTCGCCTTCATCGAAAATTGGATCAACAACTATCCTAAAAAATGCTTGGACTACAAGTCTCCCAGAGAAGACTGCTTGCTGGCTAACTTGAACTTGAAATTTAGCTTTAAACTAATAATAGACTTTTATCCCTAAAATTGATAAAATGATTAGGAGAATAATAGAAAAGGAAACTGTAAATCGCTATGATGAACATGCAAAACATGATGCGCCAAGCACAAAAACTTCAAAAACAAATGGAACAAAGTCAAGCAGAACTCGCTGCCATGCAATTTGTTGGAAAATCTGCTCAAGACCTTGTTCAAGCAACTTTAACTGGAGACAAAAAGGTGGTCAGCATTGACTTTAACCCAGCAGTTGTAGATCCAGAAGACCTAGAAACCTTGTCTGATATGACCGTTCAAGCCATCAACGCTGCTCTTGAACAAATTGATGAAACGACTAAGAAGAAACTAGGAGCTTTCGCTGGAAAATTACCATTCTAATCACCTATAGAAAAAGGAGGAAGGTTCACTTCTCCTTTTTTCTCTGTTAGAAATTAAAGAACTCCGTAGCTTTTTTCAAAAGGAGATCGGTGTATTCTGGATCTTCCTGAGCTGCTGCTAAAGTCTCCTGTAGCATCTCCATGTCATCTGTAATCATCCCATCCACTGACAACTGCAAGGATTTATCAAGTGCGTCAGAGCTATTGATGGTCCATACGTAAAGCTTTTGTTCTGTATACCAAAGTTTAGTGACAAAATATTCATCCAATGTTGAATACTCCATGGTATAGCCAGTTGCCTTGGTTTTTGGGAAAATACTATTATAAGGCAAGATGAAATAAGCTGGAATAGTCGAATCATATTTCAAAACTTGGTCAATCACATGATAGTCTAGTGATTGCATCTGATGACCATACTGCTTGATAATCGGTCCATACTTCTCTAGAAAACGTTCCATCATTTGTGGACTGTCTTTTTTACTGGTTTTGATTTCAATCAACAATCTTTGATGAAGTTCATTCGCGCGATTGAGATAGTCATCAAAACTAGATATTTTGGTTCGATAGCCATTTTCAGAAATATCTAACCCTGTCAACTCCTCCAAAGTCAAGTCTTGAGGTCTGGCATTGATACCTGCTAAGTTCTTAAGATTGGCGTCATGCATCATCACAAACTGACCATCTTTGGTCTCCTGTACATCCATTTCAATCAAATCTGGTTTCAGTTGCGCTGTTTTTTCCAAAGATTGTACAGTGTTTTGTACACCATTTTTATTTGAAACGCCCCTATGTGAAATGACTAAAGGGGTATTTGTCACAGGAGCTTCCAGATAGATATAACCTTCCAGCGCAAAAAAGATACTAGCGCAGCCCATAACTCCCCATCTCATCAAATGATCTTTTTTTCTTCTTGGCATAATCTCTAGTTCCTCACCCGTCAAAAAGGAGACAAACTTAACAAGGAAATAGGTCAACGCCATATAGTGGATGTTTTTTATCAAGACAAAGTTGATAACTCCAAGAATCAGTGATTCTTTCTGTGTTAAATTGTCAATTACAATCTGTCCTATTAGCAAGGGAGTCAAGAGAAGGAAGAAAAAGAGATAGGTTTTAATAATAATGAGTAGCAAGTTCCAAGCATAAAAGAGAACTTGTTTTTTTGTCTTTTGTAGGCTATATTTTACTCCTTCTCTCACAGTCCTCTTTTCAAAGAGAATCTTCGGAAGGGCAAACATGAGTCGGACAGACACATAGAGCAAAATCCAAGCAGATGCAAAAATCATCAAGCCTACTAGCCAGTGCTTGTCTTCCAGATAAGTCACAATAAAGTCTGGAATAACGATTTTATTTAAGTAATAAATTTTTAAAATTTTCCTGATGAAAGGAAAGAGCATGGCCACGTAAAAGAATACAAAGGCCATCTTACAGAAGCTCAAGCGTTTCATGAACAGAAAACTTTGCTGGAAAACTTTGCGACTGTACTCAATCAAGGTTCTCTTTTCGTGGTATAGAAGGTGACGCGCCCCAATAAAGAGGAGACAAATCTGGAAATAGGCCACCAAAAGATTGATTACAATCAAGACGAGAAAGGCCAGACTGATTAATGGCGAACTCGTGATGATGGCAAAAATATTATTGTAAGAAATAAACAAATAGCCCGTCTGGCTGAGTAAAAGACCAGCAAGCCAAGAATTGAGAGGTAACCACAGATATTCCACCATCATGAAAATTAAGAAAAAGAGGAAGAGAACTTTATCTAGGTTGAGGTAAATTTTCCTAAAACCTAGTTTTTTAGGTTTTTCAGGTTTCATAAGCACTCCTAGTCTAGAAATTGAGATAAGTCTAGCCCACCAAAGGGATTCATGGATAGATTACTCTGTTCTTCTAACAATAGTTTTCCTTCATCCGATTCCAAAAAGGCTTCATAAACACGCGCCGTCATGCGAGCATCCTCTAAACTATTATGCGATTGACCTTTAAAGCCTAAAAAATTCGCCACAGTTTGCAGTTTGAGATTAGCTATGCCGTGTAGGTCGGAACTACGACGTTCAAAAGCCTCATCATATAGGTCGACCTTGTACTGGTCACGATAGTCCAAGCCATGCTCTATGAGAATAGGCAAATCACTCTTGGATGCATTGTATCCAACGATAGGTGAATTGCCAACAAATGCTTGAAAGTCCTGTAAAACTTGTTCTACTTTTGGCGCATCTTTCAAGGTTTCAGCTGTAATTCCTGTCAAACCATTGATAAAACTCTTTAAAGGCACGCTACTATGGACATAAGAATCAAAGGCATCTATTTCATGACCATCTTGAAAACGAACTGCTGATACCTGAATTAAATGGGTAACTCCTTCGTGTTGATTGAATTCTAAGTCAAAGGCGATATAGTCTCTTAATTTTTCCATCTTTTACCTCAATTCCGACTCAATTTAAACTATAAATAAGAAAAGAAGCTATTAGGTTAGTGAATAACCCAAACAGCTTCTTTATTTTCCTCCAAACAGGCGAGCAAAAAAGCCTTTTTTGGTTGCTTGGACTTCTTCTTTTGCTTGGTCCAACTCGAGTTTCAAGCTTTCTTGATCCTTCATAGCTTGAAGAGTTAACTGTTGCTGTTGATCCAATTGTTTGTCCTTTTCTGCAATCTGGCGGTCTTTGATGCGCATCTGCTCATCTTTTTCTGCCAGTTGCTGATCCTTGGCCTTGAGTTGCTCGTACAAACGAAGAATTTCAGCATTTTTCTCATCGACCAAGATTTCCATCAGTTCGCGTTGTTTGACATCATCACTGACTGGTTCATCTTCAAAAATCGTTTTTTTGTAGATTTCTTCTAGCTTGATTAAGCCACTTCGAGTAACTACTGTTACACCTTTGTCATTTTTTTTCGTGTCTTCTTCGGGAAGTTCTTTAACACGATTGTTGATTGCCTGACGAGATAGTCCTAAGACCTCTGCAATCTCACTGACGGTCATTTCAATACTCATAATATCCTCTGAAACGTTTTCTAGCTTTTCTTTATTTAAATCTTATCATAAGCTAGATAAACTGTCAAATTTTCGCTTAATTCAAGGCCTTTAAAAAGGCTAGTAAGACTTGGGCAGAACGACGTCCAGCTTCGATAATAAACTCATCAAAAGAGATAGAGGCTTCGTGATTGGCATTGTCACTCATAGCACGAATGACGAGGAAAGGTAGGCCAAGAGCCTGTGCTGCTTGTGCAATAGCAGCCCCTTCCATTTCAACTGCTAAAACATCAGGGAAGTGGGATTTGATACTAGCAATCTTATCATCTCCAGCTATAAAACTGTCCCCTGTAGCAATCAAGCCTAGGTGCCATGTCTGCTCTAATTGAGATAAGTTTTCTTTAATTCTAGTGATAAACTTCTGATCTGATTCAAAGTAAAGAGGTTGACCAGCCATCTGACCATAAGCATAGCCAAATGCAGTCACGTCCACATCATGGTAGACTAGTTTGTCCGCAATCACTACATCTCCAACAGCAATCCCTTCTGCAAGAGCACCTGCTGATCCTGTATTGATGATGGCTTCTACTTGGAAATGGTCAGCTAACACTGCTACACTCATAGCCGACATGACCTTCCCAATCCCACTCTGAACTAGAACAACTTCTGTCTTGCCAACAGTGCCCGTGTAGTAGGTATTTCCGAGGACTTGGACTTCTTGAGGTTTATCCAAATTCTGAGTCAAATATACGAGTTCTTCTGGCATGGCAGCAATGATTCCAATTTTCATTTCATTTCCTTTCAATTACAAGAGTTTCATTGCCAAAACTAGCAAAATCAAAAGTAAAATTACCGCAAATAGAATTCGATTGAGTTTCGAATTAAAAACATTTCTCTTGGTGTTCTCAATGCGGCGGCTCTTATGAATCGTTGGTTCTACTTCGATTGTAAGTGTATCTTGACTAAAACCGTGGTCTCTAGAACGTGAATAACCAAAATGTTGTGAAGACGTTGGTAGGATCTTGGTTTCCTCATCATCTTGAAGAGGTGGTCCTGAGATTTTCTCACCTCGGTTGGCACGTTCAATCATTTCGTCTGTTAATAAAGGTTTTCCCATGGGTTTCTCCTCTATTTCTTTTGTAGTTCCCAGTACTGGATTGCCATGATAGTCTTGGCATCACAGATATGACCTGACTGGATCAGGTTCTTGGCCTCCTCTAGACTCACTTCTAGAACTTCCAAGGTTTCATCATCGTCTTGCGGACGAGGATTATCTACCTTAGTCAAATCACTTGCAAGGTAGAGTTTCAATTTTTCGTTGCAAAAACCAATTGCAGAATAGAAATCGTATAAGAGTTCTAACTTAGCTGTGTAGGCAACCTCTTCTTCCAATTCCCGAAGAGCCGCTGCCATTGGATCTGCATTTTCACCAGTTTCCAGTTTTCCTGCGGGAATCTCATAAGAAACAGCCTCGATGGCCTTCCGATATTGCTTAACGAGGACAATTTTGTCCTCAGTTGTCACGGCTAGTACACAAACGGCTCCATTGTGAAAAATCAAGTCACGTTGGGCAGTACCCTTTCCTTCTGGTAGTTCCACCTGATCTTGTACTAGTTTGAAAATAGGACCTTGATAGATTTCCTTCCGACTAATCGATTTTTCTTCAAATTCCATGACAAACTCCTACTGGTTCTTAGGATGATGAGGTAAGCGTGTTGCGTACTCGTCTTTGTTAACTTGTCGTCCACGACCGATAGCAATGGCATCAGCAGGAACATTCTTGGTAATGGTTGAACCCGCTCCAACCAGAGAATTATCCCCAAGTTCTACAGGAGCAATAATAGTTGAGTTTGAGCCAACAAAGACATTATTGCCAATGACTGTCTTGTATTTGTTTTTACCATCGTAGTTAACTGTAATAGTTCCTGCACCAAAATTAACGTTGCTACCCACTTCACAGTTTCCGATATAAGTCAAATGACCAGCCTTGGTATTTTCACCGATTGAAGATCCTTTTACTTCAACAAAGTTTCCAATGTGAACTTGAGTACCAAGGCTTGAACCTGGACGAATGTGGGCATAGGGGCCGACTGTCACACCGTCCGCAACACTACTTTCCTCAATCATAGAATTCGTAATCACAGCTCCAGCTCCAATGGTGCTATCCACTATATAAGTCCCATTTGTTAAAATGGTCTCCGCACCAATCTTCGTTTGACCTTTCAAGGTAACGTTGGCTTCAATTTGGACTTCAGGAGCAATCTCAACATCAATGTCAATGTAAGTTGCTTCTGGATTAACAAAGCTGACACCATTGACCATATGTTTTTGATTGATACGGCGGCGCATCACTGCTTCCGCAGTCGCAAGAGCTACACGGTCATTTACCCCAAGACTTTCATCAAAATCCTTGAGAGTATAAGCGCCAACCTTCTCACCCGCATTACGGAAAATACCAATCACGTCAGTAATATAGTACTCACCTTGGGCATTGTTGGTGTTGATGTTTTTAAGAGCCTCAAAAAGACGTTCATTGTCAAATACATAAGTTCCCGTATTGATTTCCTTGATCTGCTTTTCAAAGTCTGTGGCATCTTTCTGCTCCACAATCCGAAGAACTTCAGCGTTATCGTTGCGGACGATACGACCATATCCAAAAGGATCAGTTGCTTCAGCTGTTAAAATCGTCGCTACATTTTTATGATTGATATGGAAATCCAAGAGATTTTTCAAGCTTTCACCTGTAATCAGAGGAGTATCACCAGCGATAACCAAGGTGTGCCCAGTGCGATTTTGGAGAATGGGCTCTGCCATCATGACAGCATGCCCTGTTCCTAGTTGTTCTGATTGGGTAACAAAATCTGTCTGCCCAGCCAAGACTTGCTCAACTAACTCAGCCTTGTGTCCCACTACGGTAACTGTCTTTTCAGGTTGAATAGCTCCAACACTACGAAAAACGTGTTCCAACATCGAAATTCCTGCTACTTTATGAAGTACTTTGGGAAGATCTGATTTCATGCGAGTACCCTTACCCGCTGCTAAAATAATGGCATAATTTGACATACTATTCTCTTTTCTGTAAAAATTCCCTTATATTATACCATAATTTTACTTTTAAAGAACAAACAAACAGGTGCTTTCCTGAAAATCTCCCCTACTTGTCTACATTTCTAAACTGTTTCCTTTGATTTTTTTAAATTTTTACGATAAACTAAATAAATATGAGAAAACAAATTCATCCAGCTATTATTTTGAGTTTATTTGGAATTTTCATAGCGATTTTACTCCTCAACAAACCAGGTTTTGAGGATCATCCTATCAAAACTAAACCAAATGCTCTTCAAGTTGAAACACAAGCCTTGCATAATCTTGACAAGCCCATTATCGATGTCTCTGGTTGGCAAAGACCTGAGGAAATCAACTACGACACCTTATCTCAAAACATTTCTGGTGTTATCGTTCGCGTGCACAATGGGGCTCAGCATACTGAAGCAAATGATGCTGCCTTTATCAATGGTGTCGATAAAGCTTATAAAAATCACATATCAGAATTTCAAAAGCGCAATGTCCCTGTGGGGGTTTATGCCTACGTAGCTGGAAAAAGTAAAGAAGATATGGAGAAGGCTGCTGAAGTCTTCTACAACGCTGCTTCTCCTTACAATCCTAGCTACTACTGGTTAGATGTTGAAGAAAAAACAATGTCTGATATGAATGAAGGTGTTGAGGCCTTTCGTGCCAAACTGGCAACTCTCGGCGCTAAAAATATCGGCATCTACATTGGAGTTTACTTCATGCAAGAGCACAGTATCAATACAGATAAATTCTCTGCTGTTTGGATTCCTTCCTATGGAACTGACTCTGGTTATTTTGAAACTAAGCCAAATACTGATCTGGACTACGACCTCCACCAGTACACATCTAAGGGGAGAATTGCAGGATTTGAACATCATTTGGACATCAATTTGATTTCTACTACTAAAGAGAAGGAAGAAACCTTCAGAAAACTATTTTTAAGGCCATAAGACAAGTGAAAATAACAAACTTTTTCACTTGTTTTTTCATTTTCTCCCCGTCTGTGTTATAATTGATAGCATAGAGAAAGAATTTTATGAAATTGAGGATTTTATTATGTTTTCATGGATTGCACGAGTTATTAAAGGAATCGTCATCGCATTAGGATTTATCCTACCGGGAATTTCTGGCGGTGTTTTAGCAGCTATTTTGGGTATTTACGAGCGAATGATTGGCTTTCTGGCTCACCCCTTTAAAGATTTTAAAGAGAATGTCCTATACTTTATTCCAGTAGCTATCGGGATGTTGCTAGGGATTGGTTTGTTTTCTTATCCAATCGAGTATTTGCTAGAAAATTACCAAGTCTATGTTTTGTGGAGCTTTGCTGGAGCTATCATCGGTACAGTTCCTAGCCTCCTTAAAGAATCTACTCGGGAGTCTGATCGTGATAAGATTGACCTAGTCTGGTTCTGGATTACCTTTATCCTTTCAGGATTGGGTCTTTACGCGCTCAATTTTGTCGTAGGTTCACTCAGTGCTAGTTTTGCAAACTTCATCTTGGCAGGTGTTCTTTTAGCTCTAGGTGTCTTGGTGCCTGGTTTGAGTCCGTCAAATCTACTTTTGATTTTGGGCCTGTACGCTCCTATGCTCACTGGTTTTAAGACCTTTGATTTGTTTGGTACCTTCCTTCCTATCGGGATTGGTGCAGGAGCAACCCTCATTATCTTTTCAAAATTAATGGATCACGCCTTGAACAACTACCACTCCCGTGTTTATCACTTTATTATTGGGATTGTACTGTCGAGCACTCTCTTAATTTTGATTCCAAATGCTGGAAATGCTGAAAGTATCCAATATACTGGACTTTCTATTGTGAGCTATGTTCTCATCGCCTTCTTTTTTGCACTTGGTATTTGGCTTGGTATCTGGATGAGCCAATTGGAGGATAAGTATAAATAATGGCAAAGAAAGTTAAGATTAAAAAAACCTTGGTCGAACAAATCTTGACCAAGGCGGGGATTGAGCACACAGGGATTCAAATCAATGCGCTTGAAGGAGAACTTCCTCCTGAATACGACCGAAAACAGATTTTTAAAACCTTGGCTCTGCTGGGTGACAAGACAGGACCGATCATCGGAATTGTTCCCATAACGGAACACCTCGCCGAGAAAAAACTAGCAAAGGTTTCTGGTAGTAAAAAAGTGAGCATGATTCCACAGAAGGACTTGGAAAAAACGACAGGCTATGTTCATGGGGCTAATAACCCTGTCGGTATTCGTCAGAAACACAATTATCCCATTTTTATTGATCAGACAGCTTTGGATTTGGATAAAATCATCGTCTCTGCTGGGGAAGTCGGGCATAGTATCATCATCCGACCTCAAGACTTAGCCAGCTTTGTAAAAGCGGATTTTGCTGATATCTTGGAGGAAAGTAAGTAATGAAACTCTATTTTGTTCGTCATGGTCGCACCCTCTGGAATCTTGAAGGACGTTTTCAAGGTGCTAGCGGCGACTCTCCCCTTCTTCCAGAGTCTATTGATATCCTAAGGCAACTTGGCCAGTATCTCAAGGAAATACCTTTTGATAAGATTTATTCAAGTGATTTACCTAGAGCGATTAAGTCTGCTGAAATTATCCAAAGTCAACTCCAGGCTCCTTGTACTTTAAAGAGCATTCCTGACCTGCGCGAATGGCAACTTGGCAAACTTGAAGGTTTAAAAATCGCAACGCTCAATGCCATCTATCCACGACAAATCAAGGCCTTTCGCTCTAATCTCGCTCAATTTGATACGAAGATGTTTGAAGCTGAATCCCTCTACTCTACGACTCAGCGTACTATTCAATTTATTAAATCTCTGAAAGGAAGTCCGGCTGAAAACATTCTAATCGTCGGTCATGGTGCAAATCTCACTGCTAGCCTACGTACTCTTCTAGGCTATAAAGAGGCTCATCTTCGCAAAGATGGAGGCTTGGCAAATGCTAGTTTGACAATTTTAGAGACTGAGGATTTTGAAACCTTCACTCTGAAAAGATGGAATGACACTTCCTATTAAAGAAAATAATGGAACTTGATCTTAATGGTCAAGTTCTTTTTAGTTTTCAAAGAATATCCGTGAATTTCTTGACTATTTATGATAAAATGGAAGTATCGCAAAAAAGACTCATCGTATCAAATTTTGAGTAAAATTAGGAGGATTTCATGTCTACAGAACATATGGAAGAACTAAATGACCAGCAGATCGTTCGCCGTGAAAAAATGGCTGCGCTCCGTGAACAAGGAATTGATCCCTTCGGAAAACGTTTTGAACGTACTGCTAACTCTCAAGAACTTAAAGAGAAATTTGCAGAACTTGATAAAGAACAACTACACGAATTAAACGAAACTGCTACTATCGCTGGACGTTTAGTAACTAAACGTGGTAAAGGGAAAGTCGGCTTTGCCCATCTTCAAGACCGCGAAGGTCAAATCCAAATCTACGTTCGTAAAGACGAAGTCGGTGAAGAAAACTACGAAATCTTTAAGAAGGCTGACCTCGGTGACTTCCTTGGTGTCGAAGGTGAAGTGATGCGTACAGATATGGGAGAGCTCTCTATCAAGGCCACACACATCACGCACTTGTCTAAAGCGCTTCGTCCGCTTCCTGAAAAATTCCACGGTTTGACTGACGTTGAAACAATTTACCGTAAACGTTACCTTGACTTGATTTCTAACCGTGAAAGCTTTGAACGTTTTGTCACTCGTTCAAAAATCATCTCTGAAATCCGTCGTTATCTAGATCAAAAAGGTTTCCTTGAAGTAGAAACACCTGTTCTTCATAATGAAGCCGGTGGTGCTGCTGCTCGTCCATTTATCACTCACCACAATGCCCAAAACATTGACATGGTGCTTCGTATCGCGACTGAGCTTCACTTAAAACGTCTTATCGTTGGGGGTATGGAACGTGTCTATGAAATTGGTCGTATCTTCCGTAACGAAGGAATGGATGCTACTCATAACCCTGAATTTACTTCTATCGAAATTTACCAAGCTTATGCAGACTTCCAAGATATCATGGACTTGACGGAAGGCATTATCCAACATGCTGCTAAAGCTGTTAAAGGTGACGGCCCAGTCAACTACCAAGGAACTGAAATCAAGATTAACGAACCATTTAAACGTGTTCACATGGTGGATGCTATCAAAGAAATTACTGGTGTAGATTTCTGGCAAGACATGACTTTGGAAGAAGCCAAAGCTATCGCTGCTGAGAAGAAAGTTCCAGTTGAGAAACATTACACTGAAGTTGGTCACATCATCAATGCCTTCTTTGAAGAATTTGTCGAAGAAACCTTAATCCAACCAACTTTTGTCTACGGACATCCAGTAGCTGTGTCTCCACTCGCTAAGAAAAATCCTGAAGACGAACGCTTTACAGACCGTTTCGAACTCTTCATCATGACTAAAGAATACGGTAATGCCTTTACCGAGTTGAACGACCCAATCGACCAACTTAGCCGTTTTGAAGCCCAAGCAAAAGCTAAAGAACTTGGTGACGACGAAGCAACAGGTATCGACTACGACTACATTGAGGCTCTTGAATACGGTATGCCACCAACAGGTGGTTTGGGAATCGGTATTGACCGCCTCTGCATGCTCCTCACAGATACAACTACTATCCGTGACGTATTGCTTTTCCCAACAATGAAATAAACCCTTATCCTCTGGTTTTGCCAGAGGATTTTTTGATAAGAAAAGAGACTCAATTTGAGGAAAAAATTTAGAAAATCTTTCCAGAATATAGTGAAATGAAATAAAATCTGAACAAATTGATTGGAAAAGTCAAATCAATTTCTAGCAATGTTTTAGAAGTCACAGTATACTATTCCAGATTCAATCCGCTATATTAAATGGCTATCATACGCTTTCCCAATTGATAAAAAGACTGCGTTTTGCTAATCAAAACGCAGTCTCATCCACTATTTTATTTCACTTTCCTTCTTGTACTTCTTTGGTTGCCACATCTTCTCCAAACCATTTTTGACTGATTTCTTGGAACTTACCATCCTTGTAAAGACTAGAAAATCCTTCATTTATCTTATTAACCAGAGTAGTATCTTCCTTACGTGCTCCAACTGCAAAAGCTTCTGTTTCTAGTCCAACTGTAAAGACATTATAATCGTTTAAAACGCCTTCTGCTTCTAAATAATAGTTTGCATAGACACGATCAATCAATAGGCCGTCAATTCGATCGTTTTTCAAATCAATCAAGGCTTCATTAAAAGTTTGGTATTGATTCGCTTCATTATTAGCGACAATATCCTTCAAAATCGCTGGCTTTCCTTCAAAGTCCGCATAACCAGATGAACCAGCTTGAGCTCCCAAAGTCTTTCCAGTCATATCTTTTGCAGTCGTGATACCTGACGATTTCTTAGTAACCAATACCTGCTCATTCTTCATATATGAGTTACTGAATGCTACCTTTTCACGACGTTCGTCTGTAGCGGAATAGCCATTCCAAATCAGATCAATCGTTCCTTTTGTCAATTCAGCTTCTTTCAAATCCCAATCAATCGGTTGCCAATTTACCGTAATTCCGTATTTTTCAAAAACAGCTGTAGCTAAATCAATATCAAATCCTGCATAGGAACCATCTTTCTGAGCAAATCCCATTGGAACAAAAGTACTATCAAATCCAATGGTAATAGACTTGTTAGACTCGTACTTAGACCAATTATCTCCACTAGTTTCACTAGAATTTTTCCCACAAGCTACTAAGAACAAAGCAGCTATTAGACTGACTAATACAAGCATCAATTTTTTCATCATTTTTCCTCCCATTTAGGCTCTACTTTTAATAATACATCTGCAATATTTTCAGCGAATTGTAAATCGTGGGTAACCACAATTTGCGTCATCCCAAGTTCCCTATTTTGCAAAATCAGTTTTTCCACTTCCAAGCGTAATTCTGGATCCAAGGCAGAAGTTGGTTCATCGTAACCAATGATTTCTGGGTCAATCATCATAGCACGCGCCAAAGCCACCCGCTGCTTTTGCCCACCTGATAGTGAGAAGGGATAAGCATCTGCGTGCCCTGCTAGTCCTAACTGTTCCAAGAGACCACGCGCCTTCTTCTCAGCAACTTCCTGCTTCATTCCCATAGTTTTCACAGGCGATAGGGTCAAATTATCCAGAACTGACAAATGAGGGAAAAGTTGAAAATCTTGGAAGACAAATCCTAGTAGGTTGCGCTTTTCTAGTTCGTCTAAAGCTAGAGATTCACCGTTATAGTAGATTTCTCCAGAATCGATGGTTTCCAATCCAGCTAGCATACGTAACAAGGTGGTCTTGCCACCTCCTGATGGACCTACGATTGCCAGGATTTGCTTTTCAGGAATTGATAGGCTGAAATTAGTTAAGATTTGTTTGCCACCAAAGGCCTTGTTGATGTTTCGTAATTCTAACATGGCAACCTCCTATCTATAGTAACTGTACTTCTTCTCAACTTTTTTGGCAAGGATAGTCACAATACCAATCAAAATCAAGTAAATTGCTCCTGCCAAGAACATAGGAATCAGACTAGCATCACGGTTGGCTGCTGTCCGACTAGCCAAAATCAAATCTGAAATACCTAAGGCATAGACCAAAGAAGTATCCTTGACCAAACTCATGACTTCATTAAATACACTAGGAAGAACAATTTTGGTCACCTGTGGTAAGATAATATAGCGCACTGTGGCAACAGGGCTAAACTTCAAGACCTTAGCAGCCTCATATTGACCCTTAGGAATGGTATCAATCCCTCCACGGAAGATTTCAGCAAAGTAAGCTGCATAATTCAAAACAAAGGCAATAATAGCCGCAGGAAGACGATCCAAACGAATCCCAATATTTGGGAGCACATAATAGATAAAGATCAATTGCAAGAGCAAGGGGGTCCCCCGCATGATCCAGATATAAATGTTAATCAGATAATGGAGGAGTTTCCAATGGACTTGCAAGGCAAAAGCAATCAAAACGCCCAAGGGAATAGAAAAAATCAAGACCAGTACAAAAACCTGTAAAGTCATGCTTGCACCGCTCAATAAACTCGGTAATATCTCAAACAAATAAGACATACTGCACCTCCTAAAAATAATTGTTCCTATTATAGCATAAATAAACAATTTAGCAAGGGTTATTGTAAAAAAATTCTATTTCTTTCAAAAAACGTATCTGACAAATTGACAGATACGTTTTTAGAGAGATAACTTTTAAAGTGTTTCTAAGAGTTCTTGCATTTGAACATCATCTGGAACTAGTTTTAAATAGGCTTCGGCTTGCACTTTGGCTTCTTCAAAATATCCCAATTCACGTAAGAGATAGCTATACTGCTCCAGAAACTCGGGATTGTCCTTGAGGTCAGACGATAGTTCTTGATAGAGCTCATAGGCCTTATCTAAATCCTCGATTTCCTGGTAAGAGCGGGCAATCATCCACTTGGTCAAGAGATTTTCAGGTTCTTGACTTTGGAGAGCGATAATGTCCTCAAACCGCTCTTGTTCCATATAAATGGTTGCAAGGCGAAGGAAAATCTCCTCAAGGTCTTCTGCATCTTCTTTGGCAGTAAGGAGAAATTGCTCTGCAGCACTAGCATCATGCAATTCATATGAAAACTGTGAGGCTGCTAGCAAGAGCCGAGTTTCAAATGGATTTTTCTCCAAACCTTGTTTAGCGATACGAAGAGCCTCTTCCACCTGATGTTCCTTGTGCAAGGCTTGACTATAACCATACTCATATCCTTCAAAATCTGGTGAAATGGTATCAATCTGCTTAAAGTAAAGAACAGATTTTTGATACTCTTCTTGGTCAAAGTAAAGACTAGCCAGTTCAAAGGCAGTTTGGTCATCGTATTCTAATTCTAAAGCTTTTTCTAAGAATTCTGTTGCAGCTTCAAACTTGCCTAACTGGGCATAAGCGTAGCCGATTCGCTGATAGGTTGAGACACCCGTTTGCTCATAGATGGAGCGATTGTCTAATTGAGCATAGCCCTGAATGGCTTCCTGATAATTTCCTAACTCGCTATCCAACTCAGCCAGACCAAAAACTAATAAAGCGTCATATGAGTAATTTAAGGCTTCCAGTAACTTTTCACGTGCTACATCTGTCAATCCCTCCAACTGATAGAGATCTGCTTTCAATACCAAAGCCGATACATACCAATCACTATCAGGTGTGATTTCCTCAAGGTAAGCAAAAGCTTCCTCAACATTGCCATCCTCGCTAGCAATGCTAGCTAAGTTCAGATTCACTTCTGGAAATTCTATAACGATATTTTGGTAAATTTCTTTAGCTTGAGGATAAAAGCCAATTCCCTCAAGATAGCTTGCTAGTTCATAGAGAACCTCACTTGAATCTGTTTCTAGGGCTTTGTGAAAATACTGATCCGCTTTGGTTAAATCCTGTTCATCCAAAGCCTGGAGCATGCGTTGACTATTGTTCACTCTTGATTTCCTCCCCTTCTTCATACAGACCGCTGACTTTTTTATACCAGTTAAAGATAGCAGAGATGACCACCTTAGCTGAGGCATAGACTGGAATTCCCAGTAAGACTCCCCAAATACCAAACATAGATCCTGAAGTTAGGAGAACAAAGAGAACATTGATCGGATGGATGTTCAGTTGACTACCTAAAATAAGTGGAGAAACGAAGCGACCTTCAATCGTTTGTTCCACGATAAAGACAATGACTACTTTCAAGAGCATGACAGGTCCTGCGATTAAACCTAAAACAAGGGCAGGAAGCATCGCTAGAAAACTACCTAGATAAGGTACTAGGTTGAGGATACCAGCCGTAATACCAAGAGTCACAGCATATCTGAGACCAATAATCTTAAAGAAAATAATAAACATGATGGCTACAATAATAGCAACTGTAACCTGTCCTCTAACATAGTTTGACAACTGTTTATTGACATCCGATAGGACTTCACCCGCAGGTTCTTTTAACTTCGTTGGAATAAACTTAGTCAAATAATCTCGCAAGCCTTTTCCATCGCGCAAGAGATAGAAGAGCATAAAGGGTACGATAATGACCGCTACAATCACCTGAGAAACACTACTGACAAAGGCGCTGACCCAGTTGACGGCTTGAGAAGAAATTTTGCTGGCCCATATCGTTGCTTCTGTAGAAACATTTGCAAGAACCTGCTCCAACTGAGGTCTAAAATCATCTGGCAAGCGTTTGGTTACAAGGTCATTGATAACCATATCAGCATCCTTAAGATAAGTCGGCACATTCTTCGCAAAATTTAAGACTTGGCGTTGCAGATTTGGAATAGCGACTGCCAGACCCCAAATGATAAAAAGTCCAATAATGACAAAAACTATACTGATAGCAAGAACGCGATTGATCTTGTGTTTCTCCATCCAGTCCACAATCGGATTGAGGAGATAGTAAAGTAAACCAGATAAAATAACTGGCAACATGACAACCCCTAAAAAATCCAAAACGGGTAAAAAGATAAAACTAATCTTACTTAGAATGAAAATGTTTAGCCCCAGTAACAAGGTTACTAAAAATACAGTGATAGCTTTGTTATCTAAAAACCACTTGAAAAACCAAGATAGGCTAAAATGTTTCTCTTTATGTTCCATAAATACATCCTTTCTGTCATTCTCTCATTATACCATTTTTAGACTAAAATAACTCTTTTTAAAGTGCTTACATAGATTAAATGAACACTTCCTGACTGTCATTTTGTGGTATAATAAATTTATCATTATTAAGAGGTATGGACATGAAAGAAACTGCTTATTTTGGAACTTACACTCGTCGCTTATCTAAAGGGATTTATAAAGCTGATTTTAATACAGAAACAGGCCAGCTTACAAATCTTGAACTCTTTGCTGCTGAACCAAGTCCGACCTACCTTGCCTTTGACCAACAACAACATTTATACACCGTAGGAAGTCAGGATGGCTTGGGTGGAATCGCTGCTTACAAGACCGATGGTACTTTGTTAAATCATGTGGTTGAAGAAGGCGCTCCCCATTGTTATGTGGCAGTGGATGAAAAGCGTGGTCTCGTTTATGGAGCTAACTATCATAAGGGTCAAGTTCTGGTTTATAAACGTCAAACGGATGGTAGCCTCATCCAAACAGATCTAGATCAGCATAGTGGACAAGGTCCTCATGAAAACCAAACTTCCCCACATGTACACTTTACGGATCTAACACCTGATCAGTATCTCGTCACATGTGACCTAGGTACGGACGAGGTGACGACCTACGATGTTAGCCCAGAAGGAAAACTAAGTAAGCTCCACACTTATCACAGCCAGCCTGGAGCAGGTGCTCGCCACATCGTTTTCCATCATCATTATAAGATTGCCTACCTCATTTGCGAACTAAATAGTACCATTGAAGTCTTGATTTACGATGGGGTTGGTGAATTTGAACGCATGCAAGTTATTTCAACCTTACCAGATGGCTATGAGGGATTCAATGCTACTGCAGCCATTCGTCTTTCAAAAGATGGTAAATACCTCTATGCATCCAATCGAGGCCATGATTCCATTGCCGTCTATACAATCCTCGCTGATGGCAGTCTGGAATTATTAGAAATCGTACCAACACATGGACAAAATCCACGTGATTTCGACCTAACTCCTGATCAAGAGTTTCTCATTGCTGTTCACCAAGATTCTGATAACGCAACCGTCTTTAAGCGCAATCCTGAAAGTGGCCGTCTTGCGGAGCTTTCTAACGACTTCCATATTCCTGAAGCAGTTTGCATCAACTTCCCACATTAAAAAAAATGAACTTGGAATTCAAGTTCATTTTTTGATTATAGTTTATTTCCGACATTGATACGGTTAATGGCACGTTGAAGAGCAATCTTAGCGCGTCGTTCTTGGTCGATTAAGTGCTTGTCTTGAGCTTCTTCGATTTCACGTTCAGCACGAAGTTTCGCACGTTCTGCACGACTGATATCGATATCACGAGCGCGTTCTGCTGAGTCTGCTACGATGGTAATGATGTCATTGGCAATCTCGATAATCCCTCCGTTCACTGCAATCCAGTTCACATGAGTATCATCATCGATTCGTTTTACCTTTACTTCATCAACCGCTAAAACCGCAATCATATTTTCATGTCGTGGCAAGATCCCCATCTCACCATCCAGAGTTCGTACCGATACAAAGCTGGCATGGTGATCATAGACGAGGCCATCTGGTGTCACGATCTGGACAGTTAACTGAGCCATAGATCACCTCTTAAAATCCCATTTTCTCTGCCTTAGCAATGACGTCTTCGATTGAACCAACTCCACGGAAGGCATCTTCTGGCAAGTGGTCATGTTTACCATCAAGGATTTCCTTGAAACCACGAACTGTTTCTGCTACTGGTACATAAGAACCAGGTTGGCCAGTAAATTGCTCCGCAACGTTGAAGTTTTGTGACAAGAAGAATTGGATACGACGGGCACGTGCAACCAAGGTCTTTTCTTCATCAGAAAGCTCATCCATACCAAGGATAGCAATGATATCTTGCAATTCATGGTAACGTTGAAGGACACGTTTGACTTCAGCAGCAACTGCATAGTGCTCCTCGCCAACAATCTCAGGTGCCAAGGCACGAGAGCTTGAAGCCAACGGATCAACGGCTGGGTAAATCCCCAACTGTACCAACTTACGTTCCAAGTTGGTCGTTGAATCCAAGTGAGCGAAGGCTGTTGCTGGAGCAGGGTCAGTGTAGTCATCCGCAGGCACATAGATAGCCTGAATAGAGGTTACAGAACCCTTCTTGGTTGATGTGATACGTTCTTGCAATTGACCCATTTCAGTAGCAAGTGTTGGTTGGTAACCAACGGCTGAAGGCATCCGACCCAAAAGGGCAGACACTTCAGAACCAGCCTGAGTGAAACGGAAGATATTATCGATAAAGAGAAGCACATCTTGGCCTTCTACATCACGGAAGTATTCGGCGATTGTCAAACCAGTAAGGGCAACACGCATACGTGCTCCTGGTGGCTCATTCATCTGACCAAATACCATGGCTGTTTTCTCGATAACGCCTGATTCTTTCATTTCCCAGTAAAGGTCATTCCCCTCACGAGTACGTTCCCCAACACCAGTAAATACTGAAATACCACCATGTTCTTGGGCAATATTGTGAATCAATTCTTGAATCAAGACAGTTTTACCAACTCCGGCACCACCGAAAAGTCCAACTTTACCACCTTTTAGGTAAGGGGCAAGAAGGTCGATAACCTTGATCCCTGTTTCCAAGATTTCAGATGAGGTAGACAATTCATCAAAAGTTGGTGCTTTCTTGTGAATTGGCTGACGCTCAGCGTCTTCAGCGAAAGGAGCATCCAAGTCAATGGTATCTCCCAAAACGTTGAAGACACGTCCCAAAGTTTCTTTACCTACTGGTACAGAGATTGGACGGCCTGTGTCCAATACTTCCATTCCACGAGTCAAACCATCTGTTGATTCCATGGCGATAGTACGGACCATACCATCACCCAACTCCAAGGCTACTTCAAGGACGATTTTTGTTTTTCTTTCGTCATTTTTGTAGACGACAAGTGCATTGTTAATCTCAGGAAGTGGTTCCCCTGCTGCAAACAAGACGTCTACAACGGGTCCAATAACCTGAGCAATTTTACCTGAACTCATCTCCTTCTCCTATTCTATATAAGATACTGTCGGTTCCTAGGTCAACTAGGTCCTAATACTCTTCGAAAATCAAATTCAAACCACGTCAGCGTCGCCTTACCGTACTCAAGTACAGCCTGCGGCTAGCTTCCTAGTTTGCTCTTTGATTTTCATTGAGTATAAGTTCATTTTCATACGAGCTGGACTAAATCCTATTCTAAGGCACTAGCCCCCGCTACGATTTCTGTAATTTCTTGTGTAATCGCCGCCTGTCTGGCACGGTTATACTGAATTGTCAAATCATTGATGACCTTCTTAGCATTATCAGTCGCTGTTTGCATAGCTGTCATACCAGCGGCATTTTCAGCTGTCTTGGCATCAATAATAGCCCCGTAAATCATACTTTCGGCATACTGTGGCAACAACTGCTCTAGAATCTCATCACGGCTCGTTTCCAACTCAAAGGTCAAGCTATACTCTTCATCCGCTTCATTTGGATCCAAGTCAACAATCGGAAGCATTTGTTCCACACGCATTTGACTTGTGAGAGTATTAACATGATGGTTGTAGCAGACGTACAATTCATCAAAAAGTTCGTTTTGGTACATCTCAATCGTTTTTGAAATAATTTTACGAACTTCATCAAAACTAGGTTGATCTGCCAAGCCGCGTAGTTCATAGATTGGCTGAATACCACGAGCCTTAAAGAAATCAGCCCCCATACCACCAATACAGATAACTTCAAAGTCATCACCATTTGGATGGTATTCTTCTGTCAACTCCATAACAGCTTTAAGGATGGAAGCATTATATCCCCCAACCAAGCCACGATCTGAAGTGATGACAATATAGCCTGTTTTCTTAACCGGACGACTAATGAGCATCGGATTGGTAGAACCACCAGATCCGTTACCATGCAGAATATCCGTCAAAAGCTTA
Source organism: bacterium (assembly GCA_905221265.1). Lineage (GTDB taxonomy): Bacteria > Bacillota > Bacilli > Lactobacillales > Streptococcaceae > Streptococcus. The sequence goes on from CAJNCQ010000002.1 coordinate 200,771, forward strand.
CGAACCTTCTGAGCGTAAACTTGAAAATTACGTGCTGCTTCTTCAGAGCGACCTAACTTGGCAGCCGATACCATTTGCATGGCATTAGTGATTTGACTAGTATTTTTGGTTGAGGCGATTTTTGTTTTAATATCATTTAGAGATACTGCCATCTGACACCTCTATTCTTATTGGAAGCTGGATTGATTGAGAAACTCTGTAATCGCAGCATCCAAGACTGCTTCTTCTGGCAAGTCTTTTGTTTCACGAATGGTTTCCAAAATCTCTGGATGTTGCGCATCAAAGAAAGTATGGAACTCTTCCTCAAAACGAACAATGTCATCTACAGGAATCGTATCCAAGAAACCATGTGTCAAAGCATAGAGAATGGTTACTTGTTTCTCAACAGGTAATGGTTTGTGAACTGGTTGTTTCAGAACTTCAACGGTACGACGTCCACGATTTAACTTAGCTTGAGTAGCCGCATCCAAATCAGAACCAAACTTAGTGAAGGCTTCCAACTCACGATATGAAGCAAGGTCGATACGAAGTGTACCAGCAACCTTCTTCATAGCTTTGATTTGTGCAGAACCACCTACACGAGATACAGATGAACCCGCATCAATAGCTGGACGAATACCCGCATTGAAGAGACCATCGCCAAGGAAGATTTGACCATCTGTGATTGAAATCACGTTGGTTGCGATATAAGCAGAGATATCTCCTGCTTGTGTCTCGATAAATGGTAGAGCTGTGATTGAACCACCACCAAGTTCATCAGAAACCTTAGCTGAACGCTCAAGCAAACGGCTATGAAGGTAGAAAACATCCCCAGGGAAGGCTTCACGACCTGGTGGACGACGAAGCAAGAGGGAGAGTTCACGATAAGCGACCGCTTGTTTTGAAAGATCATCATAAACGATCAAAACATGCTTCCCTTGGTACATAAACTCTTCTGCCATGGCAACCCCAGCATAAGGAGCTAGGAAGAGCAATGGAGAAGGTTGTGAAGCAGAAGCTGTCACAACGATTGTGTAGTCCAAGGCACCGTACTGACGAAGTGTTTCAACTTGCGTACGAACAGTTGACTCTTTTTGTCCAATCGCTACATAGATACAGATCATATCTTGACCTTTTTGGTTCAAAATAGCATCAATAGCGATGGTTGTTTTCCCTGTCTGACGGTCACCGATAATCAACTCACGTTGACCACGACCAATCGGAACAAGGGCATCAATAGCTTTCAAACCTGTTTGCAATGGTTCTGATACAGACTTACGTTGCATAACACCAGGAGCCGGTGCTTCTACTGGACGAGACTTATCAGTATGGATTTCTCCAAGACCGTCAACTGGACGACCAAGTGGATCCACAACACGTCCAATAAGGCTCTCACCAACAGGAACTTCCATGATTTTACCTGTACGACGAATTGTATCGCCTTCACGAATATCTGTAAAGTCACCTAGGATGATAATCCCAACGTCTGTTGACTCCAAGTTTTGCGCCATCCCATAAGAGCCGTTTTCAAAAATCAACAGCTCTCCACTCATGGCATTTTCAAGGCCGTGAGCACGCGCAATTCCGTCCCCGATATAGGTTACAACACCTGTTTCAGATACATCAAAATTGGGTTTGAAATTTTCAATTTGTTGCTTAATTAAAGCGCTGATTTCTTGTGCGTTAATTGCCAAAAGAACACCACTTTCTATTTCAAATTTTCTTTAACAACTCGAAGTTGTTGTTTAATACTCACATCAATTGTCTTGTGATTAGCAAAAATGACAAAACCACCAATGAGTCCTTCATCAATTTGTTCTTTGACGCTCCGCACTTTCAGAGACATTTTTTTCTCTATCAATGGGAGCAGACGTTCCTTCTGTTCATCTGTTAAAGGATGGGCTGAAGAAATCGTGACTACAAAACGATTGGTCTCTTTTTCAAGGCGATTCAAACAATCTGCAATTACTTCATAAAAAAGATTTGCTCTATGATTGTAAATCAGAACCTGAATAAAGTTTTGCATTAAAGGTGAGACAGAGTCTTGAAAAAAACCAACTGTTTTTTCCTTATCTGACTCATCGACTGCCACCTGAGCTAAAAAAGAAGGTAAGCCCGTTTCTTCTGCGACTTGCTTGATTTGATCCAAGTCTGAAAAAATCCGGTCCTCTTCTCCTTTTTCAATCACTAATTGGACAAAAGGCATGCTGTATTTTTCAATTACCTTTGCTGTTTTCTTGTCCATTAGGCTTCTCCTAGCTGATCGATATACTGATCAATGAGTTCCTTATGGGCATGACTGTCAAGGTTTTGTGAGATGATTTTTCCAGCTAGACTAACTGTCAAATCTGCCACCTCGCCCTTAACACTTTGTAAAGCCTCAGCTTTGTTTTGCGCAATTTCTTGGTTAGCTTTTTCTTTCAAGCGACCAGCTTCTAGCTTAGCTTCAGCCAAAATATCTGATTTACTCTTTTCAGCTGTCTCTTTAGCATTTTCAATGATAGTTTTAGCTTCACTACGACTACCTGCTAATTCATCTTCGCGCTTTTGAGCAAGAGTCTCTGCTTTTTGACGAGCTTGTTCAGCGCCATCAATATCAGCAGCAATCTTTTCAGCTCGTTCTTCAAAGATACTTGTCAAGTTTGACCACGCGTATTTTTTGACTAAGACGACCAAAAGGATAAAAGAGCCAGCGATTAAAATAAAGTTACCAATCAATTCACCTACTGTTACGTGCATCATTTACTCCTTTCTACTCTTCATCATTAATTTTATTTCCTAGATACATTGAAGACAAGACTGTGAATACATAGGCCTGAACACAGGAAATAAACACAGAGAATGCCGTCCAGACAAGATTGGTAACAAATGCCACTGGATACCAATAAAGAGCCTGATGAGAAAGAGTAATAAGCAAGCTTGCCATCACTTCTCCGGCAAAGATATTCCCGAACACCCGCAAAGCAAGTGATAGGAAATTCGTGACTTCTTCAAGGAGATTCATCGGTGTCATGAAACCTGGGGTAACAAAACCTTTCAGATACTTTTTAACACCACGGCGACGAATTCCTTCTATATGGGTCATCAGGATAATTCCAAATGACAAAGCCAAGTCAAACTGGAGATTTGCAGTTGGCGATGTCCAAAGGTTTGTCCCATCTGTAGTTTGAAGTTTCGCCATCAAACCAAGATTGTTTGCGATAACCATAAAAAGAAATAAACACAAGTAAAAGAGTGAGTAATCTTTCATGTACCGAGAACCTACGTTGGGTTCTGTAAATCCGACTACAAAGTCATAGAGATACTCTAGTACATTTTGCTTTCCTTTGGGTTTCACAGTCATATTACGACTTGCCCAATAGATAAAGCCAAAAATCAGTGCCACAGACAACAAAGTCAATGCTGTCAAGGTTAAATCAAAGGTAACAGGACCAATATTGATGGTTGGATTGATACTTTCTTCCATCTAGAATCCTCCCTTTTCCATTTTATACTTCTCTTTATTTGATGATAAATGAAAATACGAGAGTTACAAAGAATGTTCCTTCGATAAAGGCAATCCCCATGATCATCAAACTACGCAATTGTGGGATGATATCTGGTTGGCGTGCTGCAGACTTGAACAAACCGTTCATCAAAAATCCTTCTGCAAGAGATACACCCATACAGGCAAGACATAGACCGAAAAATGTTAAATTCATGATGAATTCTCCTTTTATTTAAAATTTACTTACTTAGTTTAGTCCTAAAATTTGTTTTTGTCAACTTTTTACTTACGTTGGAAGCGTTTCAGATGATTTATTTTTATTTTTGCTATTTTTATACCACTGTATAGATAAGTTTCTCATTTTATGATGAAATGTGTTTCCACTTTCTCTATATTTTCCGAAATAAATTGAAAAATCCAAGTTTAGAACTTGGATAGATTCATTTTATTTGAAATAGTAGGAATAGTGTTGTTTACACCCTGGATTAAATGGAGATTTGCAATAAGGGCAGGCTATCTGCTTTTGATATTCTTGAAATGTTATTGTCCTCATACAAACCCCACATAAAATCGGTCGATCCTCAGAAAGCGCCAAGGGATAGGGTGAAAACATATGCGTCTCCATTGCATTATGACACTGATAGCATGCGTAGTATTTCTTGCATTCATAGCACTGGAGGGAAACGATATCTTTTTCACTATGATAGTGAACACACCTGCTTTCATCATCTACAAATAAACCATGCGCTTGAATCATTCACTTTTCCTTATCTAGGCACGAACTGTAACACTTGTCCCGTCTTCCTTATAGAGGTTAATGAGACCTTCCTTGAGAGCGCGGACCATGTCACCTGCCTGAACAGGTTGTGGAACCTTGATTGTCAAGAGTTCCATTGGATTTGGAGCGCGGTCGATTTTATTTCCTTTAGAATCATGAAGATCTTCGATATAGGTTTCAAAATGACGGAAACCTGGGCCGTAAAACTCAACTTGGTCACCTTCGTTGATGACATTCCGTTGACGAATAGTTGCCGTTTGAGTCGCATCATCATAGGAAACAACTTCAGCGACAAACTTGTATTCAGGGATTTTACGACGTGCACCAAACAACTGTTCATTTTCTGTCGGTGTGCCATAGTAGAAACCTGTTGCCAATTCACGCTGGGCAACTTTCCACATCTCATCCACCAAGTCCTGTTTGATGGCTTCAAACTTCTCAGGACTTTCAAGGTATGCATCCACAGCCGCCTTGTAACAGTTGGTTACTGTAGAAACATAGTGAATAGATTTCATACGGCCTTCAATCTTGAGACTGTCTACACCGTTTTCGATCATATCTGGAATATGGTCAATCATAGACATATCAACGGCTGACATTGAAAATTCTTCTGGAATTTCACCTTTAAGACTCTTACGTTCTTGGCCAAAGGGCATATCGTAGAGGTCATATTTCCAACGGCAAGACTGAGAGCAACCACCACGGTTGGCATCACGCATACTCATGTGGTTTGAGAGCGTACAGCGACCTGAGTAGGAAATACACATGGCTCCATGAACAAAGGCCTCAATTTCTACATCAGTACGTTTGCGAATCTCTGCCAATTCTTCCATTGAAACTTCACGGGCCAAAACCACGCGAGTTAGACCAAGTTCTTTCCAGAACTCAAGAGTTTCATAGTTGGTCGCACTTGCTTGGGTTGAAAGGTGGATTTCAAGACCTGGTGCTTCAGTTGCTGCAATCATGATCAAGGCTGGATCCGACACGATAACTGCGGCAATCCCGATGTCACGCAACTTACGGAACCATTCTCCAGCACCAGCTTCGTTTCCTTCGTGCATCACCATGTTAGCAGCCACATAGACCTTGGCACCGTACTTAGCAGCAAACTGCACGCCTTCTTCCATCTGTTCAAAGGTGAAGTTTCCTGCACGGCTACGAAGACCATAGGCCTGTCCACCGATGAAGACTGCGTCCGCACCATATTGAACAGCTACTTTCAGCTTCTCTAAAGTCCCTGCAGGTGATAAAACCTCAGGACGTTTTAATGTTTTTGTCATTTTTTCTCCTATTTGCAATATAAAAGTTTGACGTTTTTCCTTCTCATTTTATAGTAAATAAAGGATAAAATCAAGCCTAGACAGATTGTTTTGACAATTCTAATCTTTTAAGAAAACAAAAAACTAGCCTTCTGAGACTAGTTATTTTCAAGATAAAATTCAAAGCGTTCGCCCACGTATTGACTCTTTACATACTCGAAAGCCGTCCCATCTTCAAGATAAGAGACCTGAGTCAAGGCTAAAATGGCATGCCCCTTTTCGACTTCTAGATAGTGAGCAATTTTTTCCTTAGCCAATCTTGCATAAATGGTCTGTTGGGATTTGCCAATCCGATAGCCATGTTGCTGCAAGGTTTGGAAAAAATGACTGGTGATTTCTTCTTTTTTGAAATCCTTAATAAATTTCTCAGGAATGGATGCGACTTCATAGACTAGCGGAACTTGGTCAGCGTAACGCACCCGTTCCATACGGATAATATTCTCTGTCGGAGTAATCCCTAGCTTTGCGACCTCTTGCTCATTTGGAATAGTTCTTCTGTAAGAAATGAGCTGACTAGAAGGGACTTTACCTTGAGATTTGACAATCTCCGTAAAACTAGTCGTTCCCCGCATTTTTTCTTGGACACGAGTGCTAGAGACAAAAGTCCCACTTCCTACTCGACGCTCCAAAACTCCTTCCTCAACCAAGAGAGAGATAGCTTGTCGCAAGGTCATCCGACTAACCTGAAACTGTTCCGCTAAATCTCGCTCACTTGGAAGTCTCTCTCCGATTTTCCAATGATGCTCATCTATATCCTTCTTGATCTGATCGTGGATTTTCATATAAGCTGGTAACATGATTTTCACTTCTTTTCTATATTTTCTCTATTGTACCGTATTTGCTAAGAAAAAGTCAAACTTTGCCTTGTTTAGTTGGTAATTCGCCCCTATTTGTGATAGAATATTGAAAAAGATATTTCTTTTGAGAAAGGAAAAAGATGAGCAACATTTCAACTGATTTGCAAGATGTCGAAAAAATCATCGTGCTGGACTATGGTAGCCAATACAACCAGCTGATTTCACGCCGTATTCGTGAAATCGGTGTTTTTTCTGAGCTAAAAAGTCACAAAATCTCAGCTGCAGAGGTTCGTACGATTAACCCTGTAGGGATCATCCTCTCTGGTGGACCAAACTCTGTATACGAAGATGGTTCGTTTGATATTGACCCAGAAATTTTTGAACTTGGCATTCCAATTTTAGGAATCTGCTATGGTATGCAACTTTTAACCCATAAACTTGGAGGAAAAGTTGTCCCTGCTGGTGATGCTGGTAACCGTGAGTATGGTCAATCGCCACTAACTCACACCTCTTCTGCCCTCTTTGAAGGAACTCCTGAAGAACAGATTGTTTTGATGAGCCATGGCGATGCTGTTACAGAGATTCCAGCTGATTTCGTTCGTACTGGAACTTCTGCTGACTGTCCTTATGCAGCTATTGAAAACCCAGAAAAGCACATCTATGGTATCCAATTCCACCCAGAAGTTCGCCATTCTGTCTATGGAAATGATATCCTTCGCAACTTTGCTCTTAATATCTGTAAAGCTAAGGGTGATTGGTCAATGGACAACTTTATCGATATGCAGATCAAGAAAATCCGTGAAACTGTAGGTGACAAGCGTGTTCTTCTCGGCCTATCAGGTGGTGTTGACTCTTCTGTTGTTGGAGTTCTTCTTCAAAAAGCAATCGGTGATCAATTGATCTGTATCTTTGTAGACCACGGTCTTCTCCGTAAAGGGGAAGCTGACCAAGTTATGGACATGCTTGGTGGTAAGTTTGGTTTGAATATCGTCAAAGCAGATGCTGCAAAACGCTTCCTTGACAAACTTGCTGGCGTTTCTGATCCTGAGCAAAAGCGCAAAATTATCGGTAATGAGTTTGTTTATGTCTTTGATGACGAAGCAAGCAAGCTAAAAGATGTAAAATTCCTTGCTCAAGGAACGCTTTACACTGACGTGATTGAGTCTGGTACAGATACTGCTCAAACCATCAAATCACACCACAATGTTGGTGGTCTTCCAGAAGACATGCAGTTTGAACTAATTGAACCATTGAATACCCTCTACAAGGACGAAGTTCGTGCCCTTGGTACAGAGCTTGGTATGCCAGACCACATCGTATGGCGCCAACCATTCCCTGGACCAGGACTTGCTATCCGTGTCATGGGTGAAATCACTGAAGAGAAACTAGAAACTGTTCGTGAGTCAGACGCTATTCTTCGTGAGGAAATCGCTAAAGCTGGTCTGAACCGCGATATTTGGCAATACTTCACAGTTAATACAGGTGTTCGTTCAGTCGGTGTTATGGGTGATGGTCGTACTTACGACTACACAATCGCCATTCGTGCCATCACTTCTATTGATGGTATGACAGCTGATTTTGCCAAGATTCCTTGGGAAGTACTTCAAAAAATCTCTGTTCGTATCGTTAACGAAGTAGACCACGTTAACCGTATCGTCTACGATATTACAAGTAAACCACCAGCAACAGTTGAGTGGGAGTAGAGTTAATATGTTTAAAAGGCCTTAGAAATATTGATTTCTAAAGCTTTTTATTTTGCATTAACAACAAATACTAAAATTCTTACTCTAAACTATACTCAGCTTTTATACGTTGGAGAATATGTGGTAAACTGAGTCATAGTAATAAATCTCTTTCTAGTAATGTGTTATAACTCTACTATAACGGATTTATTCCTTTTTGTATTTATACAACTTATTTTACGCTACCTTTATTTTTGTGATATAATGTCAAATTATAAAGTGGAGGTAATTTAAAATGATTAATAGAGTAATTGAACAATATGAAAAACAAGATAATCTTGGCATTAGAGTAAAACTACATAAGAAGTATTCAAAAAATAAATTGGGCTTTAATAATTGGATTTTTTCTAACTACCAAATTACTGATGAAATTAACGTTCTAGAATTGGGATGCGGCACAGGAGAACTGTGGAAAAGTAATCTTGATTCTATAGACAAAATGAAGCAATTGGTAATTACGGATTTTTCTAGTGACATGGTAGAAACTACTAGGGCAGTGATTGGAAATAGAGACAATGTCAATTATGAAATAATGGATATCCAAAATGTTTCTTTTGAGAAAGAAACGTTTGATATTGTTATTGCTAATATGCTTCTACATCATGTAAATGACATTCCTAAAGCTCTCTCTGAAGTGAATAGAGTTTTAAAAAACGGGGGCATTTTTTATTGTGCTACATTTGGTGAAAATGGAGTTGTAGATTATTTGGCAAGCTTATTTAAAGATGAGGTTGTTCAAGATTTAGAAAATAAAACTTTTACTTTACAAAATGGAAAGACTTATTTAAATAGGCATTTTGACACTGTGGAAAAATTAATTTATGATGACGAGCTACAGGTAACAAGTATAGACGATCTAGTTCAATATATTCAATCCTTGAAAGGAATTTCAGAAATAGGTTCACTAGAAGAGGGAATTATTCGTAAAAGATTGGAAAGGGAGTTTAATAATGGTGTGTTAGTCATTCCTAAAGAATATGGCATGTTTATAGCTCGAAAAGAAAATTAAGGGAACTAAATTGTGAAACATTACAGAGAGCTTTTCGATATTTTAGAAAATTAATCGGATATTCTTTAAGCATGCTGTAGCTGATTCTATATCAAAATCTCAACTTTTTAGATTTGAAAGGGAGAAAATGAAATTTCTATTTCAACATTTTTTGAATTATTAGGAATCAAAAGTTTAATCAGATTGACCTCATTAGTCAGACAAAACTTTAGATCGAATCTTTTTAATATACTGATTGTAATTAAATTTACTCTTTCTAATATTATTATCACTCACCACTACTTTTCCAGCCATTCTGGTTACTTCTTCTCTCATAGCATTTGCTTTTAAATTGGAGTATCTTCCGAGATTCCCTTTTTAAATCCCTAAAACCATGCTATAATATAGTAAGTATAAGTCCAATAATCTGACTATAAATGCCAGCGATAAAGATTTCTTACATCATCCGTAAGTGTTATTCTACTCTGATTCATATTATAATGAAAGTAACAAAAGATGGAGGTGTCTCACATGGAAACAATTTTACGAGTAGAATCATTAACAAAGCATTATGGAAAAGAGCCGAATATCACTAAGGCCTTGAACGGCATATCTTTTCAAGTTGTCAAAGGTGAGTTCTTAGGGATTATGGGGAGCAGTGGATCTGGAAAAACAACCCTTCTTAATTGTCTCGCCACTATCATCAAGCCAACTGACGGATCCATTCAAATGCAAGAAAAGGATTTAGGTCAATTAAAAGGTAGTCAGTTAGCTGATTATCGTGGCAAGGAAATTGGTTACCTCTTTCAAAATTTTGAGCTTTTGGACAATTTGACAGCCAAAGAAAATATTTTACTTCCCTTGTCTTTGCACAAGGTCGATGCTAACGAAAGCAAGGTTCGGTTAGAATTGCTTTCCCAATATCTGGATATTTCTGAACTTCTGGATAAGTTCCCATCTCAATTATCAGGTGGTCAACGGCAAAGAGTAGCTGCTGCGCGTGCTTTGATTTTAGACCCTAAGATTGTATTTGCGGATGAGCCCACAGGAGCTTTAGATTCAAAAAATGCAACTATTTTAATGCAAAAATTATCCGAAATGAATCAAGTTGAAGAAACCACCATTCTCATGGTGACCCACGATTCAGTTGCAGCTAGCTTTTGCAACCGCATCTTGTTTATCCAAGATGGAAAACTCTTCCATGAAATTCGACGCGATTATCCAAGAGAAAGTCAAGAAGACTTCTACCACAGAATACTAAAGGTCATGGCAGCGCTAGCTGGAGGTGATGGCAATGTTTTCTAAATTAATCTCAAGAAATAGCAAGAGAGATCGAAAGAATAATGGCTTGTACTTCAGTTCCATGGTTCTTTCTATTATTTCCTTTTACATCATCCTTTCTTTGTCCCATCAAGATGTGATGATCTTTCTAAAACAAATAGAGAGTCATGCTGTAAATAAACTCTTTAGCATGATTCCCATTCTTTATGTTGCAACGCTCTTTATTCTCTTTTTTCTAGTCTACTTCGCAAGCAGTATGCAGATGGAAAGAAGAAAGCATGAATTTGGTGTCTATCTCACACTAGGCATGCGAAGAAGTAAACTGTTCTTGCTACTCCTCCTTGAGGATTTGAGAAACAGTGTCCTTGCCCTTGGAATAGGCCTTCCTATTTCCATCTTGATTTCAGAACTGATTAGCCTAATAACCGCTAAAATTGTGGGACTAGGGATTATTGAACATCAATTTTCTCTATCTACCACAGCTCTACTCTATACGGTCATTGGCTTCCTAGCCGTAAAATTAGCTGTCTTTGTTCTTTTAAGTGCAAAAACAGCCAATAAGGAAATCGGAAACCTGCTTGCCTATTCACCCTCTGGAATGAAGAAACTACTCCCCAAGGGTGTGTACCTTCTTGCTTCTGTCCTCGGAATTTTGCTTCTAGGAACAGCCTATTACATGGGTATGAGTGGACGAGCTTGGAAAAGTGTCATAACCATGGGCATCACTGTTCTCTTGGGGACTCTAGGAACTATCCTCCTCTTCTTTGGTATGCGTTTATTTATAGACTTTTTGGTCAAGCTTGGAAACAATCGAAAACTTCATGCCTATAATTTTAGACAGATTCAGGAATTAGTTATCCAGCGCTCAACTATACTGGCCATCTGCTCCCTCTTAATCTTCTCTGCCTTATGCCTCTTTGGAGCAGGTGTTGCCATTGCAAGTGGCAATTCAGGCAATCAAACCCACGTATTGGATTATACATTTAGAGACAACAAGCAGGAAACAGATGAAAATCTTGATGTAAGTACAGTAAAAAAAGAGCTTGAAGCTGCTGGTCTAGCATCACAGTTTTCAAAGATTCTGCAAATCAAAGTCAGCAAACCGAAAGAACACGAGTCCGTGTCCTTTGAAGAGGTCATTAAGGAGTTAAAAAATCAAAAAGACAGCAAGAACAAGGAAATTTTGCTACAAAAATTTAAACCGTCTACTAATTCCCACCTCATGCCAGTTTCCGAATACAATGAACTTAGAAAGGCTGCCAACCTCCCTCCTCTAGAATTAACTAGTAAGGAAGCCTACTTGTATATGGGGAAAGATTTTCTCCCAGATGAAAGTCTCGTCAACTCTGTTCTGAAGACAAAGCCTCAAATCAAAGTCATGGGAAATGATGTAAAATTGATTGGAGAGGTGGAGTCTTTACCGATTGTAACGGATCGTGAGATCACCCTCTCTGTTGCCCTCATAGTCGCAGATGAGACCTTTATGAGCTATACAGACGGTCACTATTCGAACTATGTCAGCGGTATCTTAGCTCCTGAGCTGGTCAAGGAAAAAGGCTTGATGAGAGCTATCTCAGATACCAATAAAAAGCTAAATCAAACCTCTCTTGGCTATGAAAGCTATATACAAAATATGGGAAGACAATTATTTTACATTATCTCTGCCAGCTATATCACCATCTATCTGGCTATCATCTTCCTTGTTGTGGCAAATACAATCATTGGCGTTCAGTTTTTGATGGGACAAAGACAATCCTACAGACGATACCAAACCTTGATCCATCTCGGAGCCAACTACGAAACTCTTTGTAAATCTTCAGAAAAGCAAATCAATTGGTATTTCGGTCTGCCAATAGCCCTTGCACTTATCAGTAGTAGCTTCGGAGTGGGCTCCCTCCTCACAGGAATAGTACCAGCCAGTGCAAGAATGGTCATGGGGCAGAAATTTATCACAGCCATGCTGATAGTACTGCTCTTAGCAGGCTTTGAAGTCATCTATATCAGAATTGTAAAGAAAAATAGCAATAAGTACTTGTTGTCCTTAATGGAACCCAAAAGAGATGAATAAGGTAGAATAAAATAGGAAAAGGAGGAACCGATATGAAGCATATTCTGGTAATTGAAGATGAAGCCTTGATTCGAGATGAAATTGTCATCTTGTTAGAGAAAGCGAGTTATCAAGTTGATAAGTTGACTGACTTCAAAGATACAAGCCAGCAAGTGCTGCAATACGATACGGATCTAATCATACTGGATTTGAATTTGCCAGGAGAAACAGGTTTCCAAATTTGTAAGAATCTCAAGTCCAAACGCTCTGTGCCCATATTGGTTCTCACCTCTCGTGAACAATTAAAAGATGAAATCCACGCTCTGAAATTAGGGGCAGATGAATATCTAACAAAACCTTTCAAGAAAGAAAGATTCTTGGCTCGTATAGAAAACATCTTGAAACGCTATGAAGGTAGACAAAATTTGCTTGAAAAAGATAATTTCCTGCTGGATAGAAATACCTATACTCTTTATATCAACGGACATTCGATTTTACTCCCTCAAAATCAAGGGAAATTGTTAGAAACCTTATTAGTGGCAACTGATTCTGTCGTCACAAAAGAAGAATTAAGCATGAAACTGTGGAATACAACTGAGTTCATCGATGAAAATGCCCTACAAGTAAATATTGCAAGGCTAAAAAAGGTGATGAAACAGGCTGGCATTGCCCTTCAAGTCAAATCCGTCAGAGGTATTGGTTACAAGCTAGAAGAGGAAAGTCCAGATGAAACAGAATCTTAAATATCTAGCTACTTACCTGCCCTGGTTACTTGTTCTCTTAGCATTTGATCTATTTACAGCTGTCCTGCTTTGGCTTTCAGATGTGAGAATGTTTCAAGCCCTCATTCTTCTCTATATTTTAGCCACCGTCCTGCTCTTTTTCATCCTATCATTCCTACTGATAAGAAAAGAAAGAAAAAAATCTGCTGCCTATAAAGCCTTCATATCCAATCCTAAGACGGATACTGAGCTTGAATTATTGCATTTATCAAGTGCCTCAGAGAAAGAAAGCATTGAACAAATGGCAGATACACTTTATCAAAAGCAGGCTGAAATAGGAAAACTCAACTCATTACTAGCCGAGTACGAGGACTATGTTGAAAAATGGGCGCATGAGATTAAACTCCCTCTATCGCTTCTTTCCCTCCTTTTGGACAATCAAAGTGACCAGCTGCCTGAAGATACAGCTTTTAAGTTGGACTATGTGAAGAATCAAATCCAAGGAAATGTATCACAAATCCTATTCTATTACAGGGTGAAAAGTGAGAAAAATGATTTTTTATTTGAAGATCTTGATCTAGAAGAATGTATCCAAGATCTATTGGAAAATTTTGATCCCTTACTCAAAGAAAAGAATTTTACGATTCAGCTAGAAAATATACAAGGAACCTGGTACACCGATCAACGCAGTTTTGAATTTATCCTCTCCCAAATCCTCGCCAACGCCCTTAAATACAGCTCTGACAAGCCCGAACTCAGTATTTCTATGTCAAAGGATAAGGGGCGCACAAGTCTGATTATTAGGGATAATGGCTGCGGAGTTAAAGCTTGCGACCTCCCTCATATCTTTGAAAAAGGATTTACAGGTGATTCAGGTGAGACAAGGAAAAAATCGACAGGCATGGGTCTCTATCTGGTCAAACAATTAGCAGATGCTTTAAAAATCGAAATCACAGTAAAATCCGAATGGCTGCAAGGATTTGAAATCTCTCTTTCTATTTAATCAATTTTTCGATTAAGAAAATTGCCTAATCATAGAAAGTACATATTTTATATAAAAAAGGAAAGCACTTCTGCTTTCCTTTTTTATTTGCGTTTCTTCTTAGCTTTTTTCATTTTATTCGCCATGCGTTTCATAGACTGTTTCATGGCAAATTCACCAATTTTACCTTTAAGTCCGCCACCGAACATCTGGCTCATATCTGGCATTCCTGCTCCTCCAAGAGCTGACAAGTCAGGCATACCACCTTGCCCCATCATGCCTTCAAGGGCAGACATATCCATGCCTCCCATATTTGGCATATTCTTAGGGAGGTTATTTGGATTGATTCCCATTTGTTTCATCATCTTGTTCATATCTCCAGACATGACACCTTGCATGAGCTGTTTGGCCTGGTTAAAGTCTTTGATGAATTTATTCACTTCGATAAAAGTATTTCCAGATCCAGCAGCAATACGACGACGACGGCTTGGATTCAACAGATCAGGATTTTCACGTTCTTCAGGTGTCATCGAAGACACGATGGCACGTTTACGAGCAATCTGGCGCTCATCCACCTTCATATTTTGAAGGGCAGGATTGTTAGCCATACCTGGAATCATCTTGAGCAAATCTTCCATTGGCCCCATGTTTTGCACCTGATCCAACTGATCGATGAAATCATTGAAATCAAAGGTGTTTTCACGCATCTTCTCAGCCATTTCAAGGGCTTTTTGCTCATCGTATTCTTGAGAAGCTTTCTCAATAAGAGTAAGCATATCCCCCATGCCAAGGATGCGACTAGACATACGATCTGGGTGGAAGGTTTCAATATCTGTAATCTTTTCACCCGTACCAGTGAACTTGATTGGTTTTCCAGTGATATGGCGAACGGACAAAGCAGCACCGCCACGAGTATCCCCATCAATCTTGGTAAGGATAACCCCAGTCACTTCTAACTGAGCATTAAACTCACGGGCAACATTGGCCGCTTCTTGACCAATCATAGCATCAACGACGAGCAGAATTTCGTTTGGTTGAGCCAAGGCTTTTACGTCACGAAGCTCATTCATCAAGAGTTCGTCAATCTGCAAACGTCCTGCCGTATCAATCAAGACATAGTCGTTGTGATTGGCTTGTGCTTGCTCCAAACCTTGACGAACAATCTCAACCGCTGGAACTTCAGTTCCAAGAGCAAAGACTGGAACATCAATCTGCTGTCCAAGTGTTTTCAGCTGATCAATGGCAGCTGGACGATAGATGTCAGCCGCAATCATCAAAGGACGAGCATTTTCTTCCTTCTTGAGTTTATTAGCCAGCTTACCAGCAAATGTCGTTTTACCAGCCCCTTGCAAACCGACCATCATGATAATGGTTGGAATTTTTGGTGACTTGATAATCTCAGCCGTATCAGAACCTAAAACGGCTGTCAGTTCCTCATCAACGATTTTGATAATCTGTTGGGCAGGATTGAGGGTATCAATGACCTCGTGTCCGACTGCACGTTCACGAACTTTCTTGATAAAGTCTTTTACAACAGGCAAGGCAACGTCGGCTTCAAGCAAGGCCAAACGAATCTCTTTGGTTGCTTCCTGGACATCAGCCTCAGAAATTTTTCCTTTTTTACGTAGATTTTTAAAGACGTTCTGTAAACGTTCTGTTAAACTTTCAAATGCCATTTTTCTTCCTCTTATTCTCTATTATCAATACTTGTTAAAATTTCTATCTGTTCCTGCAGAAAATCATCCTTGGGATACTGCTCCAAGATCTGGTCAAAAATCTGACTGCGGACAATGTAGTCTGAGTACATGTGTAATTTCATCTCATAGTCTTCCAAAATCTTTTCTGTCCGCTTGATATTATCATAGACAGCCTGACGACTGACACCAAACTCTTCAGCAATCTCAGCAAGACTATAATCATCAGCATAATAAAGCTCAATGTAGTTCATCTGCTTGTCCGTCAAGAGCGCGGCATAAAATTCAAAAAGTGCATTCATGCGATTGGTTTTTTCGATTTCCATAACCTTTATTATACCAAAAAAACGATTATACTGCTAGAGTGGAGACACTTCAAATAGAGCAAGAAGAAAAAAAGAACCTTGCAAAGCAAGATTCTTTTAGTGTCTGACTTAAATAATTGTTCTTCTGGGAACTAAATCGAATTAAGCTTCGATTTCTGTAACCATACCTGAACCAACAGTACGTCCACCCTCACGGATAGAGAATGTAGTACCTTGTTCTACGGCGATTGGGTGGATCAACTCAACGTCGATAGTCACGTTATCACCAGGCATTACCATTTCAGTACCTGCTGGAAGTTCGATTGAACCTGTAACGTCAGTAGTACGGAAGTAGAATTGTGGACGGTAGTTGTTGAAGAATGGAGTGTGACGTCCACCTTCTTCTTTAGTAAGGATGTAAACTTCACCTTTGAATTTAGTGTGTGGGTTGATTGAACCTGGTTTAGCGATAACTTGTCCACGTTCGATTTCGTCACGTTGAACACCACGAAGAAGGACACCTACGTTATCTCCAGCAAGACCTTCGTCAAGTTGTTTACGGAACATTTCAACACCAGTAACAACTGCTTTTTGAGTTTCTTCTTTGATACCAACGATTTCGATTTCGTCGTTGACACGAACAGTACCACGGTCGATACGTCCTGAAGCAACTGTACCACGTCCAGTGATTGAGAATACGTCTTCGACTGGAAGAAGCAATGGTTTGTCTGTGTCACGTTCTGGTTCTGGGATGTACTCATCAACAGTGTTCATCAATTCCATGATGATGTCTTCGTACTTAGAGTCACCTTCAAGAGCTTTAAGAGCTGAACCTTGGATAACTGGAAGATCGTCACCTGGGAAGTCGTATTCTGACAAGAGGTCACGGATTTCCATTTCAACCAATTCAAGCAATTCTTCGTCGTCTACCAAGTCGATTTTGTTCATGAAGACGATAAGGTGTTTAACACCAACCTGACGTGAAAGAAGGATGTGCTCACGAGTTTGTGGCATTGGTCCGTCAGTTGAAGCTACTACAAGGATAGCTCCGTCCATTTGAGCGGCACCAGTGATCATGTTTTTAACGTAGTCCGCGTGTCCTGGAGCGTCGATGTGGGCATAGTGACGTTTTTCAGTTTCGTACTCAACGTGCGCAGTGTTGATAGTGATACCGCGTTCGCGTTCTTCTGGAGCAGCATCGATAGACGCATAGTCTTTAGGTTGGTTAACTGCTGAAGGCAAGCGACGTGCCAAAACAGTTGTGATAGCTGCAGTTAGGGTAGTTTTACCGTGGTCAACGTGTCCGATAGTACCAATGTTAACGTGTGGTTTACTACGATCGTATTTTTCTTTTGCCATTTGAGTAAAAGCCTCCAATAAAATATATTTTATAGATAGACAGTAGGCAATACAGTCTAACTTTCCTTACTATTTTATCAAATTTCAGCTAAATTGCAAGTGTTTTACACACATTTTGTGAATTATTCTAAATCTCATAATTTCCCATTCTTTTCCTTCTCCAACAGAATCATTTAAAACACTTTTGACCAGTCTAACCTCAAGTCTTTTTATCAAAAAAAATCAGGTCTCCCTGATTTTTAGATTGATTCTGATTTTTCCAGTTCTTTTTCTTTAGCTTCTTTATGATTTTCATATAATTTCGCCAAGAACTTCGTAATTTCTTTTAGGATAGAATATGTTGGTACTGCTACAATCATTCCGATAACACCATAAATATTGCTAGAAAGTAAGAGAAGAACCAGAATGGTGATTGGATGAACCTTCATAACCCCTCCGACGATACGAGGGTAGAGGATATTCCCATCCACCTGTTGGATAATCAGCATATAAATTACTGCAATGAGAACTCTGTGCGGATCAGTAAAGACATTGGCAATAATCATGGGAATCAGACCGATACTTGGTCCAACATAAGGAATCAGATTTGCCAAACCAGAAAAAATAGCAAAGACTAGAGCATATTTCAACCCTATCGTACTGTATCCAATATAGGCCAAACATCCGATAATAACAGCATCAATCGCAATCCCACTGATATAACGTGCGACAGTGGCGTTCAGATTCTTCAAGAGACTGGAGAAGTTTAATTTATCATGTTTTAGGACTGTTCGTTCCAACATCGGAAGGAATTTATGACCATCAAGCAAGAAATAAATCAAAAAGACTGGTGTCATAATGAGAATCAAAACAGTACTAAACAAGGCTGAAAGAACGCTGCCTAAACTATTGCTCACACTATTGAGAATATTTTGTAAAATATCAACGTAAGATAAATTCAACTGTTGAATAGTTTTTTGAATATCAATATTTTGAAAGATTGGATTCATTGATAAATCATATATCAAATCTTGCAAGCGGCTATAGATATTCTGGCTAGAAATAATCAAACTTGTCAACTGATTAATCAAAATCGGTAGCAAGTAGACTACCCCGACTACTATTGTACCAATCAAGGCACAAAGAGTGATGAGCACACCTATCAAACGATTGACTTTACATTTCTTTTCTAAAAATGTTACGATGGGATTTGTCAGGTAATAGAAAAATCCTCCGAGCAAAAATGGAATCATAATGGTATTAGCTACCATCACAAAAGGTGTGACAATCGCTCCCATCTCTCTCCAAAGGTAGAAAATAAGAGTTAATAGTAAAATTTCAGCTGTCCAAAAAAATAACTTGTTTCTACGGAACATAGGCGCCTCCTTCTTTCTATTTTACCATAATTCTTCAAAAAGATAAGATGGCTTTACTATAAAAACGAGAATATTTTTTCGCTTTGTGATAGAATAAAACTACTATGAAGAAAATAATTTTATCCTTACTAACTCTTATCATTTTTGGCACAGCCATCCCTACTGTATCTGCGCAAGATTTTGATGTTGCTGCCAAGCATGCCATTGCTGTCGAAGCTACAACTGGAAAAATCCTCTACGAGAAAGATGCAAATCAACCTGTAGAAATTGCCTCTATCACCAAGATTCTCACTGTCTACCTAGTCTATGAAGCATTGGAACAAGGGACCATTAGCCTATCTACCCCAGTTGATATCTCTGACTACCCATACCAACTTACAACCAATTCTGAGGCTAGTAATGTTCCTATGGAAGCGCGCAAGTATACAGTGGAGCAATTATTGGAAGCAACTCTAGTATCAAGTGCCAATAGTGCAGCCATTGCTCTTGCTGAAAAAATTGCTGGTTCAGAGAAAGACTTCGTTGACAAGATGAGGGCGAAACTTCTTGAATGGGGTATCAAAGATGCTACTATTGTCAATACTACTGGACTTAATAACGAAACACTTGGAAATAATATCTATCCTGGTTCCAAAAAGGATGAGGAAAACAAACTAAGTGCTTACGATGTTGCAATCATCGCTCGAAATCTCATCAGAGATTACCCTCAAGTTTTAGAAATAACCAAGAAATCTTCATCAACATTTGCTGGTATGGAAATTCACTCTACTAACTATATGTTGGAAGGGATGCCAGCATATAGAGGTGGAGTTGATGGGCTCAAAACTGGTACAACAGACAAGGCGGGGGCTTCTTTCGTTGGAACAACTACCGAAAAAGGTATGCGAATCATCACAGTTGTCTTAAACGCTGACCAGCAAAACAGCAATCCTTACGCTCGCTTTACTGCTACTTCTTCTCTTTTGGACTATATAACATCTAATTATGCTCTCAAAACGATTGTCCAGAAGGGAGAAGCCTACAAAGATAGCAAAGTTTCTGTACTTGATGGGAAGGAAGATACCGTAACTGCTGTTGCTAAATCTGATGTCACTGTCATACAACGATTGGGAAGTCGAGCATCATCAAGCCTGCAATTTACTCCAAAAACCAAGGCCGAGACAGCGCCACTAGAAGCTGAAACTGTTGTTGGTCATCTAACCTATGATGACCAAGATTTGGTCGGTCAAGGTTATCTCACTTCTGAAAAACCTTCTTTTGAAATGGTCGCTGAAAAGAAAGTAGAAAAAGCCTTCTTCTTAAAAGTTTGGTGGAATCAATTCATCCGCTTTATCAATGAAAAACTATAAAAAAATCGCGAGTTTTCGCGATTTTTCTATTTCATCTCTTTAAAAGCTGCTTCAGCATCTGCATTGCTAATAGCACCAAATTGGATTTTTCCGATTTTTCCTTGGCTGTCAATTAAGTATTCTGTTGGAATACTACGAATTTGGTAGGCTTGGAAGGTGGTTGCTTTCGTATCA
The DNA here is from genome assembly GCA_905221265.1 of bacterium. Classification (GTDB taxonomy): domain Bacteria; phylum Bacillota; class Bacilli; order Lactobacillales; family Streptococcaceae; genus Streptococcus. The sequence goes on from CAJNCQ010000002.1 coordinate 221,129, forward strand.
TATAAAACTGGTATATCCTTGTATCCTTGTTCTTGGTACCATTTTGGAAAGTCTTGAACTGTTTTTTCACCTTGTAGCCCTGGTGCGACAACACTTAGGATTTCAAAATCTCGATCTTGTTTTGCAGCTAATTCCATCAACTCAGGCATACTCTTTCGACAAGGACCACACCAAGAGGCCCAGAATTTCAAATAGACCTTTTTCCCTTTATAGTCTGATAACTTGACTTCTTTGCCATCCATAGACTGCAAGGTGAAGTCTGGCGCATCCTTACCGACTGCGATTTGCTGTACAGTAGACTGTTTGGGACTTTCCGTTTGTTTGGTTTCTTTTTCACCACAGGCAATCAACAAAAATAAAGACATGAGGCTAAATCCCGCAAAAATAACTTTTTTCATCTTTTTCTCCTTTTATCCAAGAATTCCTGACAAGGCATTTAACTGCCCTAGCATTAATAATAATCCCATCAAAACAATCAAAGCTCCCCCGATTTTCTTTAGTAGGATCATATGGGGTTTTAGTTTACTAAAATAGGGCATGATCCAGCCCGAAGCCAAGGCCAAAACAAGGAAAGGAAGGGCCATTCCCAATGTGTACACTAAGGTTAGTAAGGCTCCTTGCCAAGCACCATTCCCTCCAGAAGCTGCAAGAGCCAAGACCGAACTCAAAACTGGTCCGATACAAGGAGTCCAGCCAAAACTAAAGGTTATCCCAAGTAAAAAGGCTGACAGATAGTGATTAGACTTTGATTGTTTGAAGGTGACTGTCTTTTGAACTTCCAGTTTATTAAAATGCAAGATTTCCATCTGGTGAAGGCCTAAAAGGATAATGACTGTCCCCATAGCATAACGAAACCAGTCTGCATAGAGCATGTGCCCTAGGAATCCAGCTCCAAATCCTAAAATAAAGAAAATGAGGGAGATTCCTGCAATAAAGCACAGGGTCCGAATTAAACCTGACCATGCAACGTCTCTTCCAAAAAAGCGAAAACTTTTCGAATTTCCCTGATCATCTAGCAGAATACCAGCATAGACAGGTAGCAAAGGGAAGATGCAGGGTGAAAAGAAGGACAGGATACCTGCCAAAAAAACGGATACTAGAAATATAATCGACTCCAACGAATTACCTACTTTCACAAAATTCTAATCTTATTTTACTACAAAAGAAAAAATTTGTGACAACTTTGCTACGCTTGTCTATTTTATCTAAACTTAACACAAAAAAAGGAGCTAAGCTCCTCAGATTGAAGACAAAGTCCTTAGACTACAAATTTCTAAGGGCTTTTCTTTGTGTAAAGTCGTATAATAGAGGTAAGAAAAGTTGTGAGGTGTTCCCTATGTTTCACAAAGAAAATCTCGAATATAACCGCAATCAAGTTGGTTTTTACACGCTAGATGAACTCGTTCCGCAAGCCCATTTTCTTCGTCAGGTTGAGCAAGTGGTCGATTTTTCCTTCATCTATGACTTAGTCGCAGATACTTATTCTGAAGATAAAGGTCGTCCTAGTTTAGACCCCGTTATGCTGGTTAAAATCCCTCTCATCCAATGTTTCTACGGTATCCGTTACTTGCTCTTGGTAGCTTTCCACTTGTGCCAGCAAGTCCGCCACTTCTGATAAATCTCTCGTTTTTAACTCTTTGATCGGCTGGGTAAAAGTGTATCTCTCGCCCAAAGCCCTAAAATCAATCACTGTTTTTCTATGCATATCTTAAGTATAGCACAAAAAGGCGGACCTAGAACAGCTAAATCCAGCTTTGTTTACTGATTTCTATAACTAAAAATCTTCTCTAAATTGGTTTTTTCTACTTTTGGCAATTTTCCATCAGATAGCATCCCTTCTTCTTGTAAAAGATGGTCTTGTTTGGAGTACTTTGCACAAGAATTCAACAAAAAAACAGGGAGAGTCTTGGTTTCTGTACCCTTACTCTCCCTGTCTTTTACTGTTCAGAAATTAAAAATTGATTTGAAGTTTTAATGATGTTTACCGTTTCCTTGACATCTAAATCATCTGTGAATAGAAAATGATGTTTCTCACTATTTTTAGCTAGAAACTCATTTCTTGCTTGGATTGATAAATCGCCTGTTCTCTCAATTTCTTTTCGAGAAGAATCCCTATCTTTCAAGGTTTCTTCTTGAGCCATTAGAACACAATATTTTAGCTTAATTCGTTTTTCTTTTAAGAAGGCTGCAATTTTCTTCAGTTGATCTTCAAATATGACATATTCTATCACAACAGTAATGCCACGATCCAAGAAATTACTGGTCAGACTGATGATATTATCCCAGAATAAATCCATGTAAAATCCATCATCTTCCCAAGGAGCTACGAGACCACTTTTTATCATTAAGTAAATCATATCCCCCTCTATAACTGCACTTTTGTCAAAAGAATAGGCCAACTCTTTGCTGACGGTGCTCTTTCCAACGCCTGGGGGACCTGAAACGATATAAACACAATTTTCCAACCTTTTACCTCTACATACTTGAAATATCTCTAACTTACGATAACTTTCAGCCCACTTATGACTTTCTTATGAAGTCTTCAGGATACTGTGCACGCGCACCACCGATGAGTTTTGGACGGCTAGCTAAAGCCGTTACATGGGCATGGCCAATCTCACGCAAAACTGGTCGAATCGGAACCTGCACATGCTTGACATGCATGCCAATTGCGGTATCTCCTATATCCAATCCAACATGAGCCTTGATGAACTCCACTTCAACAGGTGCTTTCATAAACTTAAAGGCAGCTAGCTGACCTGAACCGCCTGCATGAAGAGTTGGAAGGACACTGACGATTTCCAGACCAAACTGCTCTGCCACCTGACGTTCAACGACGAGGGCACGATTGACATGTTCACAACCTTGAACAGCTAGATGAATTCCTTTTTCCTCTAGGATATCTAGGATGGTCTTCACAATGATTTCCCCAATTTCTTGGCTGGATTCCTTGCCAATCTGACCACCTAAAACTTCGCTAGAGGATAGACCTAGGACAAAGAGGCTTCCTTCACACAATCCAGCCTTCTCCAAAACATCTTCAACAATCTGGCTTGTTGCTCTTTGAATGTCTTTTCCCTTCATACTTGATACCTCTTTTGTCACTATCTATCATATCTTTTTTTACTGATTTTATCAAGGTCAACTAATCATTCTGATTTTAAAAAGCAAAACTCCCAGAATATACTGGGAGTTAGCTAATTGCTATTTTATTGATGTATATTTCAACCGTCGTCCTTTTTTCGGGTGCAGAATTGATCTTCATCTGGTAATTGTCTCCAAAATGAAGTTTGAGGCGTTGATCAACGTTTTGCAAACCAACTCCTCCACGTTTGAGCTGACTTTGACTACTATCGCCAGCAGCTTGGAAACCAACACCATCATCCTCAATGCGGATGACAAGCCCTGTATCCTTTTTCTGAACAGAAACTTTAATATGGCCCTGACCTTCCTTCTCCTTGATGCCATGGTAAAGAGCATTTTCTACAAGAGGTTGCAACACCAACTTGGGTAAGACTAGGTTATCAAAAGCAGGATCTTCATCAATCTCATACTCCAGCTTATCTCCGTAACGCTGTTTCTGGATAAAGAGATACTGGCGAACATGATTGATTTCATCAGACAGACAAATCAAATCTTTTCCTTGATTGAGCGCCAAGCGGAAATAGGTTGCCAAGGACTTGGTCACCTGAACCACTCGCTGACTATCCTGAAATTCAGCCATCCAGATGATAGTGTCCAAGGTGTTATAGAGGAAATGGGGGTTAATCTGGCTCGACAGTGCTTGAAGTTCATACTGCCGGGTTGCTTCTTCCTGCCTGCGCACATCTGCCATCAGCTGATCAATCTGATCCAGCATGGCATTGAACTGGCGAGTCACTTCTCTCAGTTCATAGGCGCCAGCTTCCTTAGCACGCAGATTTTGTGTACCAGAAGCAATTTTCAGCATGGTTTCTCTAAGGTCCTTCAAAGGAGCAATCCAGCGTTTGAGACTGAACCACACCAAGCAGAGACAGGCAAGAAGAGATAAGGCACTAGCAGCAAGCAAGGTCCACATGAGTTGACTCCGAACCTGGTCTAATTTTTCCAGCGAAGACACGCCTATAACCGTCCAATCAGTACCTGAAATCTGTTCCTGACTCACATAGGTTTGGTGGTCTGGTGTATAACCCTGCCCTGTCTCAATATAGGGTTTCATGGCCTCCATTTCGCTAGATGAACTATAAACTGTGTGTTGCGGATGGTAGACAAATTCATGGTTTTCATTGATGATAAAGGCAAAGCCCTGCTGACCTAACTGGAGTTGATTGAGATAGGATTCCAGAGTTTCGTAGGAAATGTCCAAACGAAGCACACCAAGATTGGCTCCCTTTGCATCAACAAGTTCCTGAGTAACAGAAATGACCCATTGACTATCTGATTTACGAGCTGGGGTTAAAACTGGCTTAGCTCCCTGATGAATAGCCTTTTGGTACCAGTTCTCAGCCATCATATCTGAGGAAGTTTTCATCTGCACACTGTCATCTGTAGAAATAACCTGACCGGATTTGGTGACCAGTACCACCGTTTTCAAGTCCTGGTCTGCCTTTAAGATAGTCAAAAACAGATCTCGGATTCCCTTGGCTTGGTCTTGGTTAGGATTCTCAGCATAGGCTAACACATCCGTCTGCTGGGTCAAACTGGTCGAGGTGGTTTCTAATTTTTTGATATAAGACTGAATAAAGTGGCTAGTCTGGCTGATGGTCGTTTGGCTATTGCCCTCAATAGTGGCCTCAATGGCTGAAGAACTAGATTTATAGTAGAAAGTCCCAACCAAAGCTAGGAGAATGAGAAAGACCAGAAAGATGGAAATAACCATTCTGACTAGGATAGAAGAACGCTTCATCGGCCTTCTCCCTTCTTAAACTGACGAGGTGTCACACCTGCAATCTGTTTAAAACGTTGGGTAAAGTAGTTCATATCTTCAAATCCAACCTTTTCGGCTATCTCATAAATCTTTAAATCCGTGGTCAGAAGCAAGAGCTTGGCCTGTTTGACACGCTCTCTCACCAGGTAATCCTGAAAAGGTAGGCCCAACTCTTTCTTAATCAAGGAACTCAAATAAGTTGGGCTAAAGCCCAAGTCACTGGCCAAGCTCTTTAAACTAAATTGACTGTCAGCCAGATGAGACTGGATCTTCTGAGCCAGATTTCCTTCAAACTTATCGGTTAATAAATCTTGTAACTGCTCTTCTTTTTCTTCCTTGTCTAGTTTTTGCTTGATTTTCCCCAACATTTCCTCAATATCCTGACGAGAAAAGGGTTTGAGCAGGTAATCATCTACACCGAGTTTGACAGCAGACAAGGCATAATCAAAATCATCGTAACCCGTCAAAAATACCAGATGCACCTGAGGATAGGTTTCTCGGACCAGACTGGCCAACTGGATGCCATTTAGCTGAGGCATATTGATATCGGTTAAAATGATATCTGGTACCTGCTTTTGAATCAAGTCCCAAGCCTGTCTTCCATTTTCAGCCTGACCGATGATTTCCATATCGTAGGCTGCTACATTGACCAACTTGCTCAAGCCTTGTCTTACCAGATACTCATCTTCTACGATTATGATTGTGTAGGTCATGCTCTGCTCCTTTACCACTTACTAGTATCAGTATAGCAAAATTCTCCTCTAACTGCTTAGGAAAGACTTCTTAATCGACATAATCTAGTAAATATGCATAGCCTTTTTCTGCCATTTGGTCTTTGGGAATAAAGCGGATAGAGAGACTATTGATACAGTAGCGTAAGCCACCCTTGTCCTGAGGCCCATCTGTAAAGACATGGCCAAGGTGAGAATCTCCAACTCGGCTTCTCACTTCCATGCGCGTCATATTGTAGGACTTATCTTCCTTGTAGGTAGCAACATCTGGACTGATTGGTTGGGTGAAACTAGGCCAACCACAACCAGACTCAAACTTGTCCTTTGATGAAAAGAGAGGTTCGCCAGTGGCCACATCCACATAGATACCGGATTCAAATTTATCCCAATAGCGGTTTGAAAAAGCTCGTTCTGTTTGATTTTTTTGGGTAACTGCATACTCCTCAGGTGACAAGGTCTTTTTCAATTCTTCATCGCTTGGTTTAGGATATTTGCTGGCATCGATGACGGGGTAGGCAGCCTGATTAACATTGATATGACAGTAGCCATTTGGATTTTTCTTGAGATAGTCTTGGTGGTAATCCTCCGCCACCACAAAATTCTTCAAGTTTTCCTTTTCAACTGCCAGAGGTCGGTCGTATTTCTTAGCTACCTCATCAAAGACTTGGTTGATCACCTCCAAATCCTTGTCATCTGTGTAATAAACGCCAGTACGATACTGGGTCCCCACATCATTTCCTTGTTTATTTTTGCTGGTTGGATTGATAATGCGGAAGTAATGAAGCAGGATTTCCTTGAGGGAAATTTGATTAGCATCATAGGTAACATGGACAGTCTCTGCATGTCCTGTTTGGTTGATCAATTCGTACTTGGTTGTTTCCCCTCTACCATTTGCATAGCCTGAAACGGCATCTGTCACTCCAGGCACGCGTGAGAAGTATTCCTCCACTCCCCAGAAACATCCCCCAGCTAGATAAATTTCGTGCAAGTCTGCGTCTTTGCTCACTTCTGTTTTTTTCACTGTTTTTCCTCCTTGGCTAACTGATGCTTTCTCAATTTGCGAGCTATCTGTCTGCCCTGCATTTCGCATCAATAGAAAATAGAAACCGGTTATGGCTAGGAGAATGACCCCTGCCAAGACAAAAAGTTTTACTTTATCATTCATAGCCTTTCTCTACCCCATTTCTTTCAATTCTTTTAAAATCATTTCCTTATCCATAAAACCTGGTTGCGTTTTGACCAGCTTGCCTTCCTTGTCTATAAAGGCTTGAGTCGGATAAGAACGGACACCATAACTTTCCAAGAGTTTACCTGATGGATCAATTAAAACTGGAAAATTTTTATAATCTAAGCCCTTGTACCAGTTCTTAAAGTCCGCTTCTGCTTGTTCTCCCTTGTGGCCAGGAGACACCACTGTCAAGACCACATAGTCGTCTCCAGCATCCTTAGCGATTTCGTCCGTATCTGGAAGACTGGCTAGACAGATGGAACACCAAGAAGCCCAGAATTTGAGATAGACTTTCTTGCCCTTGTAATCAGACAAACGATAGGTCTTGCCATCTACTCCTGTCAGTTCAAAATCAGCAACCGCCTGACCTTTAGTCACAGTTTGCGAACTAACTTGTTCTGTTTTGGATTGCTCCTTCATAGTAGATTCATCTGACATATTTTTAGCCGAACAGGCTGCCAAGCAACAGATTGAGCCTACTCCAAGGAGACATGTTTGCCATTTTTTCATTTCTTTTTCCTCTCTATTCAAATAATGTAGTCAAAATGGAAGCATTTCCCAAAAGCACCAAGATTCCCATCAGGATAATGAGGAAACCACCGAATTTTTTGAGGGTTCCGAGGTAAGGATGGAGTTTTCGGAAATGTTTCAAAACGTAGCTGGAGGCAAGAGCTAGAACTAAAAATGGTAGCGCTAGACCAAGCGTATAAACTAACATAAGACCAGCTCCCTGCCAAGCTCCTGAACCACCTGAAGCCGCCAAAGCCAAAACAGATCCCAAAACCGGCCCTACACACGGTGTCCAAGCAAAACTAAAGGTCAACCCCAGTAAAAATGCCTGACTATAGCCGTTACCCTTTTGCCCCTGTCTCTTTAATTGTAGCCTTCTTTCCTTGTAGAGCCCCTGCAAATGTAGGACTTCCATCTGGTGCAAGCCCAAGAGAATTATAACCGCACCCGTCACATACTGAAACCAAGAAGCATACAGCAAATTGCCTAAAAAACCAGCTCCATAGCCCAGTAAGATAAAGATAAAAGAAATCCCCGCTATAAAGGCCAGAGTTCGCAATAGACTAACAACTGAGATTGAATATTTTCCACTAGAAGCCTGAGCACCATCTTTATCATCCAACAAGACCCCTGCATAGACTGGAAACAAGGGTAAGATACAAGGAGAAAAGAAGGAAAGAATTCCAGCAAGAAAAACACTGATAAAAAAGAATACATTGTCCATTGCCTTCCTCCATTCTTTGATTTGATAGGACTATTATAGACCCAAAATTTCAGAAAAAACAGGGACAATGATAGGGAAAAATAGGAATTTAATCAGTTTATTTAGAAACCTTGTACAAAAAGTCCCATAAGATCTATAATGAAAAGCGACTAATAATTTCAGCAAACTTATCAAACGAAATGCCTTTGGTTTTCGGAACTTTGAAAACTTCAAAAAAAGGATTTTCATCGCTCTCAACATCAAAAAAGAAAGGACGAAATTCGTCCTTTCTAGATCTTAGCTGATTTCAACTCACTACAGTTGACAAAGAGCTGATTTTTCTGTCTAACTTTTTGGGGGCGGTACGAGCTCCCTTCATTTTTAATAAGTTCCTTCTTCACCTTGACTGGTCAGGATAACAGGGCCGTCTTTGGTAATCACGAACTGGTGTTCATATTGGCACGATAGACCACCATCAATGGTCTTATGAGCCCAGCCAGTCTTCATATCTGTATCAATTTCCCAGTCACCAGTATTGATCATGGGTTCAATGGTTAGCACCATTCCTTCACGGAGACGGAGTCCACGGCCTGCAATACCGTAGTTAGGAACCATTGGTTCTTCGTGCATAGTTGGACCAACACCATGACCAACCAAATCACGAACGACACCATAACCGCGACTTTCAGCATATTCTTGAATGGCCGCACCGATATCACCGATGCGATTGCCGACAACTGCTTGCTCAATCCCTTTATACATAGCTTCCTTGGTCACGTCCATCAGGTTTTTCACTTCTTCAGACGGTCTACCAACTGCATAAGCCCAACATGAATCAGCTAAACCACCAGTATAACTTTGGGTGTATTTTTTCATTTGCTCAACATTATTGAAGTTGAGTTTTGACACATTGAGATCTGATTTGGCAATCGGCCCACCTAGAACCATATCAACCTTGAGCAAGTCCCCATCTTTCAAGATGTAATGACGTGGAAAAGCGTGAGCTACTTCGTCGTTAAGAGAGCAACAAGTGGCATAGGGGTAATCCATGACTGCCCCATCCACGCCAATCTGTAGAGGAAGGAAATTTTCCTCTTTACAACGTCGACGAACATACTCTTCAACTTCCCACATATCCACGCCTGGCTTAATCAAATCACGTAAGCCGATATGGATACTTGCTAGGAAATCACCAGCCTTGTCCATGGCTTCGATTTCACGTGCTGATTTTAAAGTTATCATTTTTTCTCCTAGATTCTAATTGATTTTAACTGTAACATTTGCTTTTGATACAATCTGATGACCATGATAAATATCATAATCAATAATGGCTGAGCGTCTCGTGTGGTGAATAATGCGTGCCTGAATCCGCAAAGTATCATCTATCTGAACAGCTTGCAAGAAGTAAATTAGCATCTGCTCGATGATGAGATTGCGTCTGCTATTTGCCACCAAATCCTGTGTCATGTGAGTTAAAATTTCAGCAAGAACACCATTTGACAAAACTCCGTTCTTCTCAAGCATAAAGGGTTCAACTGTAATCACAACTTCGTCGTGATGATAAGACAACTTCTGACCGATTTGCTCTGAAAAAGTCGGCAAAGCCGAAACTTGAGAGCGGCTCATCTTATCCATGACATCTCGTCTCGTTACAACTCCGAGCAAAGTTTGATTGCTTCTCACTACCGGAACCATCTCAAAGTCTTCTGCTATCATCCGTTGACTGACATTGGCAATATTGGTCGCTAATCCTGTCACGAAAATGCTGCGCGTCATCACCTTATCAATCGTCGTGCTAGGGGATTTGTCCCCTGCATCACGCATGGTAACAACTCCCACAACCACTTGATGCTGATTGATGACTGGGAAACGACTACTTCGATTCTTGCGTACCAAGTCTAGATAATCTTTCACTGTGTCTGTTTCTCTCAAAAAACCATACTCATGGCTAGGACGATAGAGCTTTTCAACTGTCAGAATATCGGTTTTGATTTGAACATTTGAGAGAGCTCTGTTGATCATGGTCGCTACTGTAAAAGTATCATGCTTACTTCTCAGGACAGGAATACCCTTTTTATTGGCAAGAGCTAGTACATCCTCGTGCACATGAAAACCACCCGTCACGAGAACCGCATTTTCATTTTCCAAAGCCAGAAGTTGAATACGAGTACGGTCTCCGACGATTAACAAACCACCATCATTCAGATAGGACAAAATATTCTGCTCGGTCATGGCCCCAATGGAGAATTTACTGAATTCCCTGTCCAAACCTTCTTGACCAGCCAAGACTTCAGATGAGGTGACTTCTGCAATCTCTGCATAGGTCAGTTTTTCAATAGCCACTTTCTGAGATTTGACACGAATGGTTCCACTACGAGGTCGAGTTTCTACAATTCCACGATTTTCAGCCTCTTTAATGGCACGATAAGCCGTTCCATCACTGACACCCAAGTGATTGGAAATACTACGAACGCTGACACGTTTTCCTATTGGTAACTCTTCCAGATAACTTAAGATTTCTTGGTGTTTACTCACTGAATTCTCCTTTAACGTATCGAAATTCAAGGTAGTCTCTCATTTTACGTGTATAGCGATCGCTCCCCTTGAATTGGCGAAAGAGACTAAAACCTGCTTTTTGAGCCACTTTTTGGCTAGCCTCATTTTCCAAATGGGTGATAATTGACAGCTGTCTGAGACCAAATTCTTCAAATGAAAGCTGACAAAGTTTGGTAACTACTTCTGTCATAAAACCTTGTGACCAAGAATCTTTTTTTAAGAAATATCCAATCTCTGCTTCTTTTTTGATTTCGTCTATTTTTTCAAACTTGATGGAACCAATCATTTCCTGATTGGCTTGCTTGCAGATTGCCCAAACACCTAGAGGATTCTTCATAAAATAGTTGGCAAGTGCGTATTGACTTTCTTCCAAACTTGCTTGACTGGGAAAAATAAACTGAAGATTTTCAGGATTGGAAGCAATCTCGAAAAACGCTTGACTGTCACTAAAAAAGAAAGGACGCAAATACAAGCGTTCCGTTTCAAAGAAAGAAAACATTGCTAATTTGGTCCAAATATTCATAATCACCTCAACGGCTTAGTCTTCGACGAGTGTAATATCTGCTCCAAGACTACGTAATTTTTCAATAATATCTGAGTAGCCACGAAGGATAAACTCAATATTTGTAATTTCAGTCTGGCCTTGAGCCATCAGTCCAGCAATCACAAGTGCAGCACCAGCTCGCAAGTCTGTAGCTTTCACCTTGGCACCATGTAGAATTCGCCCACCAGTGTAGAAAATATGGTCATTTGTAGTCGCAATATCCGCGTCCATTTTTGCTAACTCAAAGACATGGTTGACACGTTTTTCGTAAATGGTATCAATAATAGTACCACGACCTTGAGCAGTTAGTAAAAGTGGTGTGATTGGCTGTTGCAAATCGGTTGCAAAACCAGGATAAGGAGCAGTTTTAATATTGATGGCCTTCAAATCAGATTGTTCTTCAACAAAGATACTATCCTCAGAGACGGTCATACGAACGCCCATTTCCTCTAGTTTGGCGATAAAGCCTTCTAAATGCTCATAGAGAACATTGTTAATACGAATTCCTTTACCAACCGTTGCAGCAAGTGAAATATAGGTCCCGGCTTCGATACGGTCTGGAATGACTTGGTGGCGCGTTCCATGAAGTTTCTCGACACCATCAATAATGATAATATCAGTCCCCGCACCACGAATGTGGGCCCCCATGTTGTTCAAAAGTGTAGCTACATCGATGATTTCTGGTTCACGAGCTGCATTTTCAATGACAGTACGTCCCTTAGCCTTAACAGCCGCAATCATGGTATTAATCGTTGCACCAACACTGACGGTATCCATGTAAATACTTGCGCCGTGAAGTCCCTTACCTTGGGCAGATAAATTCATATTATCTCCCTCATAGCTCACCTTAGCTCCCATGGCTTCGAAGGCTTTTAAGTGAAGGTCAATCGGACGAGGACCAAGATCACATCCGCCAGGAAGTCCAACCGTGGCTTCACCAAAACGACCTAAAAGACTACCATAGAAATAATAAGAAGCACGAAGGCTATTGATCTTGCCGTAAGGCATTGGAATATTCTGAACACCTCTAGGATCAATCTCCAAAACATCATCGTAGCGTTTTACTTTCGCTCCCATGATTTCCATAATTTCTACAAGACTAGCAACGTCTGAAATATCTGGGACACAATCCAAAGTGACAACATCATCTGCCAGTATAATAGCAGGGATTAATGCTACAACACTATTCTTAGCACCGCTAATGGTGATCTCACCTTGCAATGGATGTCCACCATTGATGACAATTTTTCTCATGTTATACTCTTTCAAAATTTACTAAAAAGGTCTCTACACTCTATTATACCATAGTTCTCCTATTTTTCCCATTTCTGTTTAATAAAAATCACTCTCTTTTTATCTTCTAAAATAGAAAAAAGACCCATCACACAAGCACAAAAGCTTGGTATGATAGGCTTTTAAAAGTTTAGATTAACGTACTGTACGGATACGCATTGTGTTTGTACGGACAGCTTCTCCAAGCGGTACACCTGCAACGATAATCATATCATCACCAGATTCTACCAAACCTTGTTCTACTGCAATCTTTTCGGCAAGTTCGAACATATCATCAGTGTTTGATGGACGTTCAGTTGTTACTGGGATAACACCCCAGTTCAACATCAATCCACGTTGAGTTAATTCATCGAAAGTGATTGCCAAGATATCAGCATCTGGACGGTATTTAGAAATCAAACGAGCAGTGTGACCTGTCTTAGTAAGAGTAACCACCAACTTGATGTTCATAGAGTTTGTCGCATCCTTAACAGCTGAAGCCATAACCTCAGTCTTAGAATTACGTGCCAAGTTAACAAACGACAAGCGACCGTATTCTTTCAAAAGGGTTTGAGCATTCTTGTCAATTGTTGCCATTGTACGAACAGATTCAAGTGGGTATTTACCGTTTGCAGACTCACCTGAAAGCATTGTAGCGTCAGTACCGTCGATAACAGCGTTAAATACGTCTGATACTTCTGAACGAGTCGCACGTGGTTTTTCAGTCATTGTTTCAAGCATGTTTGTTGCTGTGATAACAACTTTACCAGCTGCGTTAACTTTAGTGATGATCATTTTTTGGTAAACTGGAACCATTTCGAATGGTACTTCGATACCCATGTCACCACGAGCGATCATGATACCGTCAGCAGCTTCGATGATTTCATCCAAGTTGTCGATACCTTGTTGGTTTTCGATTTTCGCAAACAATTGAACATGTCCGTTTCCAGTTTCTTCACAGATTGCACGAACTTCATTCACGTCTTTTGCAGTACGTACGAATGAGATCGCGATGAAGTTAATACCTTGCTCAAGACCGAAACGGATATCATCGTTATCACGTTCAGCAAGTGCTGGGAAAGGAATTTTAGTGTTAGGGATGTTTACACCTTTTTGTTTAGCGATAATTCCGTCGTTTTCAACTTCAACTTCAAATTCACGAGTTGCATCGTCTTTTGCAACAACGCGAAGACCAAGCTTACCATCGTCAACCAATACTTGACGACCAACTTCAACATCGTCGTAGATGTCAAGAGCACCCGCAACGTTCAAAGCAATCACTTCACGAGTTGATTTGATTCCTTGTTTAGTTGCAACACGGATTTTTTCACCAGTTTTGTATGAGTACTCTTTAGCTTCACCTTCGAACAATTCAGTACGGATTTCTGGTCCTTTTGTATCAAGAAGGAAACCAACTTTCTTACCTGCAAGTTTTTCAGCAAGTTTAACAGTTGCCATACGCTCACCTTGTTCTTGGTGGTCACCGTGTGAGAAGTTGAAACGGAAAGTGTTTGCTCCTGCTTCAATCAATTTCGCAATATTTTGAGCTGAAGCTTCAACGTCAAGTTTTTCACCCCAGTATCCGTCATCACCGAATTTCTTTCCACCACGGATTTCAACCGCAGGACCCAAAGTTGCAACGATTTTTACACGTTTATTCATGATTTGTGACTCCTTTATATAATTTGACCTTTTATGGTCATTTTACCAGATTAGTTAAAGTTGATTATGACAAGCTTTTGTTCAAGCTAGCAAGTCCAAGGTCAGCTTTGTGCGGGTTGTTCACCACGATCTTGCCATCTTCAGTCAAGCTAAACAAAGCTCCCTCTTCTGCTGTTCCAAGAATTGGATTTTCAACCATTTTCTCATTACGAATACCAACAGCGACACCACCGATTCCTTGTTTGAGAAGTTTAACAGCATGTGCTCCCAAGCGTGACGCCAAGACGCGGTCACGCGCAGTTGGTGAACCACCACGTTGGATGTGACCAAGTTCAGTTACACGAAGGTCACTAGTGTCTCCAGCTTCTTTTAGTTTTTGACCAAATTCAGCTGCTGACATAACACCTTCCGCCAAAACAATGATGTTGTGTTTCTTACCGTGTTCATAACCAGCTTTGATGCTAGCTACGATTTCTTCCATGTTGAAGCCTTCTTCAGGAATAATGATTTCATCGGCACCAGTAGCAATACCTGCCCAAAGTGCGATATCACCAGCGTTACGTCCCATTACTTCTACAACGAAAGTACGACGGTGGCTTGATGAAGTATCGCGAATCTTATCAATCGCATCCATTGCAGTAGTAACTGCAGTATCAAATCCAATTGTGAAATCAGTACCTACGATGTCATTATCAATTGTGCCAGGCAGACCGATAGCTGGGAATCCATGCTCAGTCAAGCGCATAGCTCCGTGATAAGAACCGTCACCACCGATTACAACAACACCTTCGATCCCGTGTTTTTTCAACTGCTCAATCCCTTTAAGTTGACCTTCAAGTTGTGCAAACTCAGGGTAACGAGCAGAGTGAAGGAAAGTACCACCACGTGAAATGATGTCTCCAACTGAAGCAGCATCAAGTGGATAGATTTCACCGGCAACCATCCCTGCGTATCCATCATAGATACCAAAGACTTCCATTCCTTCTGAGATTGCTTGACGAACTACTGCACGGATGGCAGCGTTCATACCAGGGGCGTCTCCACCGCTAGTCAAAACAGCAATACGTTTCATTTGGTTTTGCTCCTTTTTCTTTTAACATTCCTATTGATTATACCACATTTCATTTGAAAATTCTTCTATTTTTCGTATTTTTAGCGATAAATCGTTTTCATAGCAATTCCCTCTAATTTTTCCTGTAAAGCAGGGTCTTTTTTTACAAAATGACAGGAGGAAACAATTGTTTTTTCTTCCTCTACATACCTGATAATAACAGGAATAGAGCCTTTATATTGTTCCAAGATATTTGAAATCTCTTTATCGTATTCATGATTTCTAACTTGAATCCAGAATCGTTCCGCTACCGCTTCTTTCAAATCTTGTGCAATCATTTGCAGACGACCATCTCGAGATTGAACTTTACCATTGATATAGTAAAATTTCCCTTCGGATAAAATGGAAGCAAATTTTCTATATTGGTCTGAAAATACAGTCACATCCATCCGAGACTTACTATCATGAACCTGTAGAAAGGCCATACTCTCGCCTTTCTTGGTTCGAATCACTTTAATCTTTTGCACTTCAACTAGAAGAGTGGCTTGAGCCCCCTCGGTTAGATTAGCGATCGGGGTTGTCGGATATAGGGCTTGTTTGGCAAGAGTTTGGAGAGGATGGGCACTGATACCTACGCCGATCAGTTCCTGTTCCTTGTAAAATTTCTCTGCCTCAGTAAAATCATCAACTTCAGTCCAACTATAATTTGTATCCGCAAAGAGACCTCCCAACTCCTCAACAAAGACAAATAAGTTTGGTAGGTTCACTAGGATTTTCTGGCGGTTCCTGTCAAATTCATCAAAAAGCCCTAACTCAACCAAAGGAGTCAAAAGAGACAGTTTCTTGTAATTCTTGGGAAGATGTGTGACAAAATCTTCCACACTTGAAAAAGGACGATTTTCGATGATCCAATAAGACAAATCTCTTGGCATGCCCTTAATGGCTTTCAGACCAAGATAGATTTTCTTCTGAGCAATCTTATCATGATAGGGAATAGTGTTGATTGCTAAAGGCGCTACATCAAATCCCATCTGCAGAGCATCGACAATATACTCACTGCTTGAATAATTCAACATGACTTGGAAGAAAATAGCAGGATAATGGGTTTTAAAATAAGCGAGCTGGAAAGCCAGTGCTGAGTAGGCGTAGGCGTGGGATCTGTTAAATCCATAGCCTGCAAACTTTTCCATCACTGCAAAAACTTGGTTGGCCTTTTCTTCTGTATGCCCAAGTTTCATAGCTCCAGAGATAAAATCTTCCTTCATCAAATGCATCTCTTTAGCATTTTTCTTACCCATGGCTCGTCTGAGAATATCGGCTTTACCAAGGCTGAAGCCTCCAAAACGCTGAGCAACCTGCATGACTTGCTCTTGATAGAGCATGATACCGTAGGTTGATGAAAGGATGTCCTCCAAGGCAGGATCTAGCACCGTCACCTTTTCTTTGCCATGCTTACGAGCCACAAAATTATCTATATAATCGCTTGCCCCTGGTCTGTTGAGCGAGGTCGTTGCAACTACCTCTTCAAAGACTTGCGGATGAACTCGTTTCAAAAGTCGAATGGCACCAGGTTGTTCAAATTGGAAAATCCCCTTGGTATTTCCAGCAGCAAAAAGGGCCAGAGTGTCCTTGTCTTCCAAATCAATCTCTTCGATTTTCAGATGAATACCTTCTGACTCAGCCAATAATTCCTGCATTTTTTGGACAAAAGTCAAGTTACGCAAACCCAGGAAATCCATTTTTAGAAGTCCATTGGCTTCAACTCCATGAGCATCATACTGGGTGATCAGCATATCCTCACCGTATTTGAGCGGAATATAGTCCGTCAAGTCTTGGTCACTCATAACGACTCCTGCCGCATGAATAGAGGTCTGGCGAGGATACCCTTCAATCTTTCGAGCAATCTCAAAAGCTTTTTGGTATTCAATCTTACTATTGATAACTTGCCTAAATTGCAAATTCTTTTCATAGGCCGTGGTTAAGGTATCTCGAAAACTGACTTTTTTCGTAATATTGGTTAATTCATACTCAGGGACACCATAACGTTTGAAAACATCACGAATTGCCTGTTTTGCTCCAAAGGTCGAATAAGTGACAATCTGCGCCACGTGTTGACTGCCGTACCGATCACGAACATAACGAATGAATTCTGGCCTATAAAGGTCAGGAATGTCAATATCAATATCAGGCATGGTGTGGCGCTCACGATTTAAAAAGCGCTCGAAAATCAGATTCTTTTCAACCGGATCAATACCTGTGATGTCAAGTGAGTAGGCCACCAGACTACCCACAGCAGAACCACGCCCCATACCCATATAGTAGCCTTGGGAACGTCCAAAACGAAGCAAATCCCAAACTACAAGGAAATAGTCATCAAAGCCCATATCATGAATCACAGCTAATTCTTCATTCAGTCGCTCATGATAGATAGCTGAGGTTAGCCCCTTGTCACTCAACCCTTGCTCAGCCCTCTCACGAAGTTCTTCTACTGCTGGTCTTTCAGGATTAAAGCGAGGAAGTTTTAAACTTGGATCAAGTTGATAATCAACATTCTCTATCAAACCTTGAAGATTGGCAAGCGCCTGAGGGAAGCGATTCATAAAACGTGCTTCCAAGTCTGAGGCGGGTAGAAAGATTTCCTGTTGTGAATACAGATCCACTTCTCTCAGACTGATATTATCCTTGATTGCCGATAAGATTTGCAAAACTTGTAGGTCTTCTTTTTCAAAAGAGTTGACTTGATACAGTGGAAGAATGGGTCTGGTAAAGGCTTCTTGAAGAGTATCTGGACTAACACCGATATAATAATCATGCCCCAAATCCAATTGTTCGATTCCAGCAAAATAAGGAACAATAATGGCAACATCTTCGAGATGGCTGGTGAAGTCAGACCAGTTTTTTCGTCCTGTCATTTTTAAAGTGGATAACTTCATCAACTCTTGGTAACCTTTAGTGGATAGGGCTAGAAAACGAAGAGAGATATTCTCCTCATTTTTGACCAAAGTCATTTCCAGACCGACTAAAGGTTGAATACCATACTTACGAGTCACTTCTAAAAAGTGATAGGCTCCATAGAGATTATCCACATCCATGATAGCAAGGTGAGAATAGCCATACTCTTTAGCTGTTTGTACATATTTTTCAATCGAAACCACACTTTCCATAAAACTATAAACAGTCTTGGTATCGAGTTGTGCAATCATTCCATCTCCTCCTTGCTTTAGATATAGTACTATTATACCATTTTAAAAACTAGAATGAAAAGGTAGAAGACCATTCCTTTATCTCTCACCTATAAAACTAAGCTGTTCTCATAATCTGAATGCTATCGTGCTGAAATCTCCATGTTTTTAGATGGTTTGAGTCATGTTTCGGCTTCTTTTTAAATTGACTTCATCGCAGGTCAACAATATCTTTTTTACCTTATTTTTGATATACTAAATTTAGAATATTTCCAAAGGAGAGCGCCATGCGTTTTAATCAATTCAGCTACTTGCCCGTTTCTCATTCGCAAGTTTTACGCGAGTTATCTCAGCTTGGTTTGAAGCTGGTACCAGAACAAGCATCAAAAAAACAACTTGAACAATTTGTCCGCTGGAGTTTTTTCACTTATTCTAACACGGATTATGCTCTATCCACTTTGGCTGCGGATAAAGAAACGGATTTATTGAGCTTCTTTCAGTCCGATAAAGAGTTGACTGCTGAGATTTTTTATACTGTGGCTTTTCAACTTCTGGGATTTAGTTATCTGGTTGACTTTGAGGATGCCGAACAATTCCGTAAAAAAACTGGTTTTCCTATTATTTATGGAGATTTGATTGAAAACCTCTACCATTTGCTCAACACTCGTACCAAAAAGGGAAATACGCTCATCGATCAGCTTGTTAGTGATGGACTCATTTCAGAAGATAATCACTACCACTACTTTAACGGTAAGAGCTTGGCAACCTTCTCTACTCATGATGTCATTCGTGAAGTCGTGTATGTCGAGAGTCGTGTGGATACTGATAAAGACGGACTCCCTGATTTAGTCAAGGTCAGCATTATTCGCCCTTGTTATGATGGACAAGTTCCTGCTCTTATGACTGCAAGCCCTTATCACCAAGGGACCAACGACAAAGCCAGCGACAAGGCTCTCTACAAGATGGAAGGAGAGCTTGAGGTCAAACCTGCCCACACCATTGAGCTCGAGGAGCCTGAGATTGATTTTGTCGAACCTCATGGTCAAGCAGAAGTCGTCTCAGAAGCTGAAGAAAAGCTATCTCACATCAATAGCTCATATACTCTAAATGACTACTTCCTCCCACGTGGATTTGCCAATCTCTATGTATCGGGTGTTGGTACCAAGGATTCCCAAGGTCTCATGACCAATGGGGACTACCAGCAGATTGAAGCATATAAAAATGTCATTGACTGGCTTAATGGCCGTTGTCGTGCCTTCACGGACTACACACGCAAACGTCAAATCAAGGCTGACTGGTCAAACGGAAAAGTCGCAACAACAGGAATTTCCTATCTGGGAACAATGTCCAATGGTCTTGCGACAACTGGTGTTGATGGCTTAGAAGTGATCATCGCTGAAGCAGGAATCTCCTCCTGGTACAACTACTACCGCGAAAATGGTCTGGTGACTAGCCCAGGTGGTTATCCAGGTGAGGATTTTGACTCACTTGCTGAATTGACCTACTCCCGCAATCTCCTAGCTGGTGACTATATTCGTGGTAATGAAGCTCATCAGGCAGACTTAGAGAAGGTAAAAGAGCAATTGGATCGCAAGACTGGTGACTACAATCAGTTTTGGCATGACCGCAACTATCTGCTCAATGCTCACAAGGTTAAAGCTGAGGTCGTCTTTACTCATGGTTCTCAGGATTGGAACGTCAAACCACTTCACGTATATCAGATGTTTCATGCTCTTCCAGCTCATCTTCACAAGCACCTCTTTTTCCATCATGGGGCTCATGTTTACATGAATAACTGGCAGTCAATTGACTTCCGCGAATCCATGAATGCCCTCTTAAGCAAGAAATTGTTAGGCCTTACAACAGACTATCAACTTCCTACTGTCATCTGGCAAGATAATACTGAGTCTCAAACATGGCATAGTCTCGATGACTTTGGCAAGCAAGATGAACTGCATACCTTCTCTCTTGGAACTGAAGAAAAGGTGATTCAAAACCAGTATGATCAAAAAGATTTTGATCGTTATGGTAAGACTTACCAGACTTTCAATACAGAACTTTACCAAGGAAAAGCCAATCAAATCACCATTGACCTTCCAGTAACTCAAGACATTCACTTAAATGATCGAGTGGAGCTGAAACTTCGTGTCAAATCAAGTACAAACAAGGGCTTATTATCTGCTCAACTGCTGGAACTTGGACAAAAGAAATATCTACAGCCTTATCCAGCTGTTTTAAGTGCTAGAACCATTGACAACGGTCGCTACCACATGTTAGAAAATCTCTGCGAACTGCCATTTACTCCAAGCGCCCAACGTGTCATCACCAAAGGCTACCTTAATTTACAAAATAGAAATAACTTACTGTTAGTGGAGGATATTACTACAGATGAATGGATGGATGTGCAATTAGAGCTGCAACCAACTATCTACAAGCTGAAAAAAGGTGACACACTTCGCCTTGTTCTCTATACAACCGACTTTGAAATTACAATTCGAGATAATACAGACTACCACTTAACTATTGATTTAACACAGTCTTCTATCACCATCCCCTCATAAAAGGAGCCAGCCTCATATGAATAAATCTGAACATAGACACCAACTCATCCGTGCACTTGTAGCTAAAAATAAGATTCATACACAGGCAGAGTTGCAAGCTTTACTAGCTGAAAACGACATCCAAGTCACACAGGCCACTCTCTCACGCGATATCAAAACCATGAATCTATCAAAGGTTCGCGAAGCAGATCATTCTTATTATGTTTTAAATACTGGCTCCATCTCCAAGTGGGAAAAACGCTTGGAAAACTATATGGAAGATGGCTTGGTCATGCTACGCCCTGTCCAGCATCAGGTTGTCCTCAAAACCTTGCCAGGCCTTGCCCAATCGTTTGGAGCTGTTCTCGATGCTCTCAATTTTAAACAAATCATTGCCACCGTATGTGGTGATGATGTCTGCCTTCTTATCTGTGAAAACGCTGAAGAAGCACAGACTTGCTTTGAAATTCTTAAAAAATTTGCGCCACCATTTTTCTTCAATGACTAAAAAATTCCCCGTGATGAATACAATCACGGGGTTTTGTTTTATCAATGTTGATAGGCTATTTTTCTTCTCTATCAGCCTTCTCATTGCCTTTTTTTTCTCGTGCCAATCTAAGAGCACGTTTGGGATTGAGACGATTAAACAATTCTTCTAGTTTTTTTTCATTCCATACATCTGCTGCAGAAACAAAATTTCCATCTGCATCTCGGAATGATATCGGTTTATCTCCCATATCAATCTCCTAGTCTACAAATTCAAACTCAAATTTACCAATTCGGACCAGATCTCTATCCTTGGCTCCACTCGCACGAAGGGCTTCGTCAACCCCCATACCACGTAACTGGCGAGCAAACTTCATGACAGACTCATCACGGTCAAAGTTGGTCATGTTAAAGAGTTTCATGAGTTTTTCACCAGAAAGCACCCATGTCGCATCATCATCACGACTAATTTCAAAGGCTTTTTCTTCCTCATCAAAGCCATAGTAAGCCTCTTCTTCCATATCGGATTCATCATAAATCGGGAATTCTGGTGTCTTGTCTAACAACTCGGCTGTCGCATCCAAAAGAGTTGCCAAACCTTGCTTGGTCAATCCAGAAATAGGGAAGATAGCTGGAAGTTCCTCGAACTCGTCGTAGTTTGCTGCTAATTTTTTCTTGAAGGCTTCAAGATTTTCCTGACTTTCAGGCATGTCCATCTTGTTGGCTACAATAATCTGTGGACGCTCCATGAGGCGAAGATTGTATGACTCCAGCTCTTTATTGATCGCTAGGTAGTCCTCATATGGATCACGGCCTTCGCTAGCTGACATATCAATAATATGAAGGATGACACGTGTACGCTCGATGTGACGGAGGAACTGGGTTCCAAGACCAACACCTTGACTGGCCCCTTCAATCAAACCTGGAAGATCTGCTACTGCAAAAGATTCACCTGACTGTGTACGGACCATCCCTAGATTAGGGACAATAGTCGTAAAGTGGTAGGCACCAATCTTTGGTTTGGCTGAAGTAATGACACTAAGCAAAGTTGACTTTCCGACAGATGGGAAACCGACTAAGCCGACATCCGCCAAGATTTTTAATTCTAGTTGCAACTCACGTTCTTGACCTGGTTCTCCATTCTCAGAAATCTCAGGTGCAGGATTTTTTGGTGTCGCAAAACGGATGTTTCCTCGGCCACCTCGACCACCATGAGCCACGATAAATTCTTGACCATGTGCAATCAAGTCTGTAATGACTTTACCTGTTTCTGCATCACGTACAGTCGTTCCTTGTGGTACGCGAACACGAAGATCTTCTGCACCACGTCCATGCATTCCTTTGGTCATCCCTTTCTCACCTGATTCGGCCTTGAAATGACGGTTATAGCGGAAATCCATTAAGGTACGCAAGCCTTCGTCCACAACGAAAACAACGTTACCACCACGTCCGCCATCACCACCCCAAGGACCGCCATTAGGGACATACTTTTCACGGCGAAAGGCGACCATGCCATCGCCACCATTACCAGCCTTGACCTTGATCTTGGCTGTATCTAAAAACATACTCATATTTTCTTCTCACTTTAAAAAGGACTGGAAAATCCAGTCATTAGTTATTGTTCCTATCTTAGCAACTTGCTTAGAATCTACTAAAAGCTCCAAGCGCTGTCGCAAAGATACCAGCAAGGGTTACAAACAACATAATTAGCACGACAAAAAGCGTTACTTTTTCAAACATTGTTTTTTTACGTTTTCCATTATCTCCAAAAGCCATTTGGACTCCTTTTTATTTCTCTTTATTCTATTCTGATTCTCTTTTAATATTCACTAGAAACAGGTGCAATTACCCATAAAATCAAGTAAGCAAGTACCCCTGCCCCATAACAAAAGGCAAGAACGCCCCAAATCACACGGACAATAGTAGGGTCAATATCAAAATAGTGGGCTACACCTGCGCAAACGCCTCCAATTTTTTGATCTCTACCACTTCTCATAAATTTTTTTGCCATATTTTATTCTCCTCTATTTTTACTAATCTCTCCAGTAATCTCGGATGCTAGACAACTGCTTTTTAGAAGCCTTTAATATTCGTTTGGACTCTTTAACTGGAGCTGAAACAGCCTGCTGAGGTAGGTACAAAATAGTTTTTAAGAATCGCTGTGTCATGGGTTCGTCGCCACGTAGTTCCTGCTCAAATTTATTTGAAATCATCGCATCGAGATAAAACTCATGAACTCGCTTCCCAAAATTCTCAGCCGAAATCTCATACAACTTATCCGCCAACTTTTGTTCAGACATATCAGGAGTAGCTATCAAGGCTTCGAGGATAGCGCCCGCAAGCTCTCGTTCTCCATAATAAAGTGTTCCAAACATTTTGTCACTGATCAGATTATCCAGATAAGGATTGCCATGAGCGATAACAGGCGTTCCACTGGCTAGACTCTCTAGATAAGTCAAGCCTTGGGTTTCACTAGTGGATGCAGAGATAAAGAAATCAGCCGCTTTATAGTATAAGGCTGTTTCACTCGGGGCGATCATACCAGTAAAAATCACATGATCTTGGATCTGCAATTTCACTGCTTGTTCCTTCAGACTGTCCAGATAAGGTCCGTCTCCAGCAACAACCAACTTCACCTTGTCTTCTTCTTTCAATACCTCAGCAAAGGCGTTTAGGACCGCTTGGATATTCTTCTCAAAGGAGATACGAGAAAGGCTCAGCAGCATTTTCTCGTCTTCTTTAATCCCAAGATTAGATCGAAGAGCAGCTAAATTCTCTTCTTTAATCTCAGGTCGTTCAAACTTAGCTAGCTCAATTCCAGTTGGGATAACACGCTTTTCAACCTTGACTTTGTATTTAGATAAAAGGTCACGAACAATCTCACTAGGGCAAATCACGCCATCTACATCATGAAGGAAGCCACGCACCAGATATTTTACCATACTTGGCCGAATCAGCATACCCTTAGCAATATAATGTACATAATCTTCGTACTGAGTATGGTAGGTATGGATAACAGGAATTTTCAATTCTCTTGCAATCCAAATCCCAAGCAAACCTAGTGAAAACTCTGTTTGGGTATGAATGATATCCAGCTGATACTGTTTGGCAATTTCAAGCGCCTTTGTAAAACCACGATAGGCAAATCGTCGATCTTTAAATGCAAAGAAAGGGACACTCGGAATGCGAATAATTTGCCAATCCTCGTAGCGATTCACATCTTTGTCAGTTGTTGTAAAGATAAAAACTGCATGCCCTTGCTTTTCAAGTTCTGTCTTCAAGGTTCGAATACTGGTCGCAACCCCGGAAACCTGAGGGAAATAGGTGTCAGTAAATAAACCAATTCGCATAGATTACCTCACTTCTTGCCTAGAGCTGCCTGTTCCTGATAGAACTTCAACCAGATTTCCAATAAATGTTCCTCGGAATACTCTTTAGAAATCTCTCTAGCTTTTTCTTTCAAGTCTTTCAACTTTTCAGGATGATTTTTGTATTCGAGAATGGCTTCTCTCATCTCTGAAACATCACTTGTAGCACGATAATTCCCTTCGAGAATAACCTTGTATAGATCTAAATCCCTCAACATAATCGGCGCTTCACAACTTGCTGCCTCTAAGATAGTCATCGGGAATAGTTCGTTGTAACTTGGTAGCAAGAACAAATCTGCTAAAGCGTAGAGCTCTCGCATACGCTCTGGAGGAACAATACCTGGGAAAATTAGATTTTTAGGTGGATTATCCATGATTTTTTTATAGCGTTCATAACCATCTGTCATCCCACCAAATGAAAAACCACCAGCCCAGATAAAGGTAATTTCTGGCAATTCCTCCGCTAGGCGGATAAAATCATCTATCCCTTTTCGTTTCTGAACCTGACCTGCACCGACAACAACAAACTGATCTTCGGCTAAATCCATTTCCTGACGAAGTTTTGCTACTTGGTCAGCTTGCAGTGGATGCCATTTTTCCTTATTTACAAAGTTTGGAATATAAGTTACTTTTTCACGTGGAATACCAGCTGCCACCAAATCCTCGATAAACATGGGATTGACCACTACCAAGTGTTCCATTCGGTTGTAAAATGAAAAAACATAGCGTTTGATAATTCCCTTTAAGAAAAATGGAATTTTCAAACTCCCCTCAAGCGTATCAGGCAAAAAATGCACATAGCCAATTTTTCTCCCAGATCGCTTCTTTTGGAAAGTAGATAAATAATAAGGGAAATCAATGGTATGAAAGTGAGTTACATCTGCCTCTACAGGAAGATTCTCTGTAACAATCAACTGATCTTGGGCATCACGATGTAGGAGACGTACCAATTCACGGTAGGCTCCTGATACTCCCTGACCAGCCACTTTTTCACTTGAACTTAGCATATTGACACGCAATTTTTCGTTTTCCATACCATTCATTATACCATTTTATTTCCAGAAAATCAGCAAAAGAAAGAAGAGACCAAAGGAAAAAGAGGAATTTACCCTATTTTCCAATCGTCTCTCACATTTTTCTTAGTCTTTATTTAATTCCTAGGGCGATACGTGCGTATCGGCTCATTTTTTCAACCGTCCAAGCTGGATACCAGACCAATTTAACCTCGGTATTGGTTACCTCAGGCACATCTGTCATCGCATCGTGTATCTGGTCTGTCAAAAGGTCAGCCAGTGGGCAGCCCATGGTTGTCAAGGTCATATCAATTTCAGTGTGACCTGTTTCACCATCAAATCGAATTTCATAAATCAAACCTAAATTGACAATATCAATCCCCAACTCAGGGTCAATGACTTCTTCCAAAGCATTTAAAATGCGTGTCTTGATCGTTTCAATTTGCTCTTCTGTATAAGCCATGTTCATCCTCACTCTAATCTTCAATAAAATCACGAAGCGGTTTGCTGCGACTTGGTTGGCGCAATTTTCTCAAAGCCTTGGCCTCGATCTGACGGATACGCTCACGAGTCACGTTAAAGACTTTCCCAACATCTTCAAGAGTACGCATTTTACCATCATCTAGTCCGAAACGCAAGCGCAGAACGTTTTCTTCACGATCTGTAAGAGTATCCAAAACTTCATCCAACTGCTCACGCAAGACGATACGAGTTGTGTAGTCCACTGGATTTTCAATCACTTCATCTTCGATAAAGTCCCCAAGATGGCTATCGTCCTCTTCACCGATCGGTGTTTCAAGAGATACTGGTTCTTGGGCGATTTTCAAGATTTCACGCACCTTGTCAGGTGTCATATCCATACGCTCAGCGATTTGTTCAGGTGTTGGATCTTGACCCAATTCTTGAAGGAGATTACGCTGTTCTCGGACAAGCTTGTTTATCGTTTCTACCATGTGGACAGGGATACGAATCGTGCGGGCCTGGTCAGCGATGGCACGGGTAATCGCCTGACGAATCCACCAAGTTGCATAAGTTGAAAACTTGAATCCTTTTGAATAGTCAAACTTGTCAACAGCCTTCATCAAGCCCATGTTTCCTTCTTGGATCAAATCAAGAAACTGCATGCCACGCCCTACGTATCGCTTAGCAATCGAAACTACCAAACGAAGGTTGGCTTCTGCAAGACGCTGTTTGGCTTCGATATCACCAGCCTCAACAGCTAGGGCCAATTCCTTTTCTTCTTCGTTGGTCAAGAGAGGAACAACCCCGATTTCCTTCAAATACATACGGACTGGGTCATTAACCTTGGCAGAAGTTGAGCCAATCAAGTCCTCATCACTGAGTTCTGGTTCTTCTTCCGCACTAAGAACACGCGCACTTGGATTTCCTTCGTTGTCTGTGATAGAAATTCCAGCATCCTGAATCCGTTGCAAAAGGTCTTCAATGCCGTCTGCATCTAAGGTAAAAGGAATAACCAGACTTGAATTGATTTCGTCATCTGTTGCTGTTCCTGTTTTTTTGTGGTTACGGATAAAGTCTGCTACTTGCACATCAAATGTGGTTACTTCTTTTTGTTTTGTTGCCATTATTACTCCATTCTTCTCTTTTGGGAAATCAATCGTTGCAATTCTTCCAAGGCTGTGTCTGTATCTCCTACATGACTAGCTTCCTGCACTTTCTTTTTAATTCGTAAGTTGTCCTTGCTGAGGAGAGCACGGTTTCGAGTCGCTTCGACTTCCATTAGCTCTTGAGGCGACATCTCAGCTGGCAAATCCAAGCTAAGCACGTGGTACCAAGCATTTTCAACCTCAGGCGTCTGATGAGACAGTTCCTCTGATCCGATTTCTCCCTGCTCACTTAATAATTCGTAAAGAATCTGAAATTCTGGGGTATCAAAGAAAAAATCTTCTCTTAATCTGTAGTCATTTAGAACAACTGGATTCTCAGCCATCCTATAAAGGAGATGAGCCTCTGCTCTCATGACTGATGTCAGTTGCCGCGTCACAGGCAAACTAATCGCTGCTGGTGTAGGATGTTCTTTGACTCTCTCCTGCCTCTGAACAATCCGACTTTCATTTACAATCTGCTCCACCTGCTGATAATCAAAAGAAGGTAGATTGTCCGCCAGAATATGGATATAAGAATTCTGGGCAGTAATAGACTTTTCTTTGGCGATTAGGGGAGCAATCTTTTCAATGAACTCAATTTGCGCCTGCAAGTTATCACTATTTTCTGGCTTGAGCTGGTGAATATAGAACTCTATAGGACTAATACGAGTCTTGGTTAAGAGGTATGCTAGGTCTTCCGCAGAATTCTTTTGCAAATACTCATCTGGGTCCATGGCATCAGGTACTCGAACAACCTCCACTGAAAAGTCTTTTAACTCCTCTAGTGCCTTGGCTGTTGCCGCCTGCCCTGCCTTGTCGCCATCATAGCTGAGAACAATTTTTTTGGTAAAGCGTTTGAGGTGGTCAACATGCTCCTTGCTCAGGGCTGTTCCCATGGAAGCTACAGCATTTTCTATACCAGCGCGGTAGGCTGCGATCACATCCATGAAGCCTTCCATCAGATAGAGCTCTGTGATCTTACCTGTTCCCTTTTTTGCCTTGTCCAAATGATACAATTCGTAACTCTTGTTAAAAATTGCAGTTGAACGACTATTTTTATACTTGGCAGTCTGATTATCTGCTTCTTGCCAAATACGACCTGAAAAGGCAATAACCTGCCCCTTGTCATTGGTCAAAGGAAAGATGATCCGTCCGAAAAAGGTATCATAAAATTGATTACCATCTGACAGATAAAACAAGCCCGAATCCAATAAATCCTTTTCATTAAACTTGTCAGCTAAACGTTGGTAGAGATAGGTTCTCTCTGCCGGAGCCAATCCAATCTGGAAGTGCTTCAGAACATCATCTGTCAATCCACGTTTGTAGAGATAAGCCCTTGCTTCTTCTCCCATCTTGGTCGTCATGAGGATTGCATGGTAAAAACGAGCAGCTTCTTCATGCATGTCATATAGGGCTTGATGAGGGGAAGCCTGATGAGGACGAGACTGTACGGGCATAGCCAGTTGAATACCGACGCGCTCACCTAAGAGCTGAACGGCTTCTATGAAGGACACGCCTTGGTATTCTTCGATGAACTTAAAGACATCTCCTGAACGACCACATCCAAAACAGTGATAAAACTGCTTGTCTTCCACAACGTTGAAAGAGGGAGTCTTTTCACCATGAAAAGGACAGAGCCCTAAATAGTTCCGTCCAGCCTTTTGTAAAGAAATCACATCACCTATGACTTCCACAATGTTGGCATTGTTTTTGATTTCTTCAATGACTTGCTTGTCAACCATACACAATACCTCCATTTTATCATAGTTTCACGTAAACTAGTATAGCTTATTTCTGAAAAAAAGTAAACCATTTCATACGCTTTCCGTAATTCTCTTTGCCTTATTCTTCTATATAGAAAGAGGAGATAAAAAACTCAGAAACACTTCCATGCTTCTAAGTTTCTCTTCTCTATTTTTTGATGATAATTTAACTCATCTATTCAAATAATTGATAGTAGTCTGAGATTTTCATCTTAGCTTTTTCTTTTTTATTGAGGTCTTGGATGATCCGACCTTCCTTCATGACTATCAGACGATTTCCATACTTCAGTGCATCCTCCATATGGTGGGTAATCATCAAGGCTGTCAGATGATTCTTGCTGACAAATTCTTCTGTTAACGCCATCAGGGCAACACTGGTCTTAGGGTCGAGAGCTGCTGTGTGTTCATCCAACAAGAGCAACTCTGGTCGCTTCAAGGTTGCCATCAAGAGACTCAAGGCCTGACGTTGACCACCTGATAGAAATTCAATAGGAGTGTCCAGATGTTTTTCAAGACCATTTCCAACCTTTTCAATGGTAGCCTGAAACTCTTCCCTATGACTTGATAATCTTCTAGGAAAAAGCCCTCTCTTCTCACCACGAAACTTAGCAATCAAGAGATTTTCCGCCACCGTCATACGGGGAGCCGTACCCATCTTAGGATCCTGAAAGACACGAGACAAGTACTTGGCCCGCTTTTCAGGTGAAAAATGCGTCACATCCTCCCCCATGATACGGATACTTCCACTTGTTAAAGGTAAGGTACCTGCAATAGTGTTAAAAAGTGTTGACTTCCCAGCTCCATTTCCACCTAGTATGGTAATGAAATCATGTTCGAAAATTTCAAGAGAAATATCATTAAGAATGATTTTTTCCTCGTCAAAGCCATTAGTGATGACTTTGGTGGCATTTTTTAATTCTACAATTGCTGTCATTTGCTAAACTTGACTCCTTTCAGGTATTTGTTTTTGAAGGTTGGAATCATGAGGCAAACCGCCAAAATCAAGGCGCTGTACAAACGAAGATAACTTGTATTAAACCCAAGAGCAATCACTCCCCAAACAAGGAACTGATAAGCAATAGACCCTACAACGATGGTCATGAGTCGCTCTGCCAGGGTCAAACTCTTGAACAAAACCTCACCAATAATCAAGCTAGCAAGCCCTACGACAATCACGCCGATTCCTCGAGAAACATCTGCATATCCTTCTTGTTGAGCAATTAAGGCTCCTGCAAGCGCGATAATCCCATTTGAGAGAACCAAGCCCATGAGTTCCATACGTCCCGTATTGATACCAAAGCTACGAGCCATATCAGGATTGTCACCTGTAGCGATGTAGGCCTGACCTAGTTTGGTATCAAGGAAAAAGAGCATGAGACCAATAACAAGAGCTACAAAGATTAATCCAGTCAGGAGTTGGTTAAGGTCTGAATCGAAAGGCAAGACATCCTGAATTTGCTTGGATCCAAGAAGCCCCAGATTGGCACGCCCCATAATCATGAGCATGATGGAATGGCAGGAAGTCATGACCAGAATCCCTGATAAGAGAGTTGGGATTTTTCCTTTGGTATATAAGAGACCTGTCGCCATTCCAGCTAGACAGCCCGCTCCTACTGCGGCTAGGGTTGCTAAAAATGGGTTGACTCCCTGTGTTATCAAGGTTACAGCTACTGCTCCCCCAAAAGGAAAAGAACCTTCAGTAGTCATATCAGGGAAATTCAAAATTCGGAAAGTCATAAAGATTCCCAAACCTAGAATCGCCCAGACCATCCCCTGAGAAATAATGGATACTATCATAATCTTTCACTCATTTCTTTCTTTAGTAAAAATGGGAGGAGATGTCCCCAACTCCTCCTTTATCTTTATTCAATCACTTGTCCTGCTTCTTTTAGAACAGACTCAGGAATGGTGATACCAAGTTCCTGTGCTAGCTTTTTGTTAATCACTGACTTACCAGTTGAGAAGACATTAACTGGCGTATCAGCTGGTTTTTCACCTTTCAATACTTTGGCAATCATTTTACCAGTAGCCACTCCAAGATCGTGTTGGTCAACTACTACAGATGCTAGTCCACCTGCTTCTACCATGGCAGTAGCACTTGGATAGATTGGCTTTTTAGCTGTTTGGTTGCTTGAAACAACTGTTGAGAAGGCTGATGCGATGGTGTTGTCAATTGGAATCCAAATCGCATCGACCTTGCTTGTCATGACATTGACTGTTGAAGCAATTTCGTTAGTTGAAGGAACGGCAAAGGTTTCGACTGTCAAACCTGCTTTTTCAGCATAAGCCTTGAATTCTTCAACTTGTGATTTTGAGTTATCTTCACTGCTTGAGTAGAGAGCGCCGATTGTTTTGACATTTGGTGTGAGGGTTTTAATCAATTCTACTTGTTGTTCAGCTGGGTTGTGGTCTGACACCCCTGTGATGTTGCCACCTGGTTTTTTCAAATCTTTGACCAAGTTAGCACCGATTGGGTCTGTAATAGCAGCCATGATAACTGGTAGGTCTTTTGTAGCACTAGCGAGTCCTTGAGCCGCTGGTGTCGCAATCCCAACAACAACATCGTTTCCATTTGCTACCAATTGTTTACTCATGGTTGCAACCTTGCTCTGATCGCCTTCAGAGTTCATAAAGTCGATTTTTACTTGGTCACCTTTATAGCCTTCTTCGGCTAGTCCATCTTGAATCCCCTGATAAATCAAGTCTAAAGATGGGTGGCTAACAAACTGAAGGACACCAACCTTAGCAACCTTTTGCTCCACCTTAGCTGCTGGCTTGTTCATAGATGAATAGATCAAACTAGCCACTACCAATGCTGCTAATCCAGCGATAATTCCAATTAAACGTTTATTTTTCATATTTTTTCTCCTTTAAATCACTTGTATAATGCTCTTTTCAACAAAACAAGCGACGCCATCGTTTAAATTCCATCATCATCCTCCTAATAGAAAAAGTCCTCACACAAAAAACTTGTGTGAGGACGTCGATGCGCGGTGCCACCTCAATTATAGGGACTATCCCTATCGCTCTTTCTCGCATTCACGAGTTGCACTATAAGGTGTGCTCACCGAATTTTTATGATTTCAAATTCTTAAGAACATTCAGCCCAATTTTCATCACTTTCATCTATCTGTTTCCACCAAGCACAGACTCTCTAAAAAACTTCAATGATTACTTTCTGAATGTTTAAATTATATCATTTTTCAATTACTTGTCAAGACTATTTTTAGAATTTTTTAAACTATTCAAAAACTTCCCCTAGAAAAAGAGGAAGTTTAGAAAATATCAGCCTGAATTACGCAAACCGGTTGCAATTCCGTTGATAGTTGTGTGGATCAGTTTTTCTTCGTCTGCTGACAATTCCCCACGACGTTGGCGTTTGATCAACTCCAACTGGATGTAGTTAAGGATATTAAAGTAAGGCATACGATAGTTTAGACTGTCTTTTAGGTAAGAGTTTTCAGCCAAGAGTTCGTCATAGCCTTCAATAGCTAAAATAACGTCCTTGGTCAACTGCCATTCATCTAAAATGGTGTAATAGATGGCTTGCACTTCTTCATCCTCACAGAGCTTGGCATATTCAAAGGCAATGTTCATGTTGGACTTAGACAAGACCATGTCCACATTAGAGAGCAGAGATTGGAAGAAAGGCCAGTTTTGGTACATGTCACGGAGAATCTCAATATTCTTTGGATCTTGATCAATAAATTCTTTAAAGCTTGATCCCACACCGTACCATCCAGGAAACATGACACGACTTTGTGACCATGAGAAGACCCAAGGGATGGCACGCAAACCACCGATTTCTGTAATAGTCTTACGAGCTGCTGGACGCGAACCGATATTAAAGCTTGAAATAGCCTTGATTGGACTTGATTCAAAGAAATAGTCATAGAAATGTTCATTTCCAAAGACCAAATCACGGTAGATATCGTAGCTGCGGTCCACTACTTGATCCATGATAGCTTCATAACGATTTGATGTGTTAGTATCACTCTTCTTCTTGGTAATCATACGGTTAATAGCTGCAGAAACCAACATTTCAAGGTTATAATAGGCAGCGTCTTTGTTTCCGTATTTGTTTCCAATCACTTCTCCCTGCTCAGTCAGACGGATGCGGTCCTTAATAGACTTGAGTGGTTGGGATGTGATAGCTTCATAAGTTGGGCCACCACCACGACCCACGGTACCACCACGACCGTGGAAGAAGGTAACTTTAACGCCAAATTCGTCTCCAATAGCAGTCAGTTGCTGTTGAGCTTTATATAGAGTCCAACATGATGACAGGTAACCACCGTCCTTGTTACTATCAGAGTAGCCAAGCATGATTTCTTGGTAGTTGTCTTTTGAAGCAATCCATTTTTTAGCCAAAGGAAGAGAGAAATATCTTCTCATGGTTTCTTCCGAGTGATCCAAGTCTTCGATCGTTTCAAAGAGGGGAACAATCTGAACGCGGGCTTTTTGGGCATCAACCAAGCCGACTTCCTTGAGCATAATGGCTAGTTCGAGCATATCGGATACACTTGTTGCGTGAGAAATGATGGTTTGACGAATGACATTTTCACCTAGTTTGTCCTTCAACTTACGCGCAGCTTTAAAGATAGAGAGTTCTTTTTCAAGCAGTTCTGACTTTTCAGCATGAGTCGCTGAGAGGATACGAGGATCTTCTTCCAACTCTTTTAATAAGAGGGCGCATTTTTCATCTTCAGACAGATCGCTATAGTGGTCGTTGATACCAGCTGATGCTAGCAATTCAGCAACACAGGCTTCGTGAACACTAGAATCTTGGCGCATGTCGATAGAGGCAAGGTAGAAGCCAAAGATTTCAACCGCCTGCATCAACTCGACAAATTCTCCTGAAATCAGGTACTCACCTTTGTTCTCTAATAGTGAATCTCGGATGGCCAATAAATCTTGGTAAAATTCATCTGCGGTAGCATATCTTGGATGAACATCCTTATCTTCGATAAGATAGGTCTTGGTTGCCTGCATCTTAGCTTGGATGTCAAAAAGAGCACGACGATAGAGTTCTTTTTCACGATAAATGGAATTATCTTGAGACTTGAGCGCCATCTCACGAACCTTGTCACTAACATTCACAATACTGGTTGAAAGTGAGAATTCACGATAGAGGTTATAAATCTTCTCATCGTAGTAGTTCATGATGACTTCGCACTGAGTCAAGGCTGATTTGTTGAGGGTTTCCGCTGTTACGAAAGGATTTCCATCACGGTCTCCTCCGATCCACATCCCCATTGTAATCGGTTTTGGATGTTGGAGCTCGATACCTTGTTCTTTAGCTAATTTTTTATACTCAGCCGTCAAACGTGGAACAGCATTCAAGAAAGAACTCTGATAGTACTCCATCACGTTGGTGATTTCGTTGGTTACCTTCAATTTCTTCTCGCGAATCATGTCCGTTTGCATGATAATTTCAATGTAACGACGGAGATCTGTGTGCCATTTTTCTTTGTTGATCAAGCCGAGTTTGACATCACGGTACTTCCGTAAGAGTGTATGGATATGATTGGTTAAATCCAGCATACTCTTGCGTTGTACTTGAGTCGGGTGGGCCGTCAAAACTGGAACCACATTCAGCTGCTCCAAAATTGCAGCCGCGTTTTCTTTTTCAGCCACCATCTTAATGGTTGTTGACAGTTTTCCTAGATAGTCTTGGTCCACATTATTTTGGTGATTGATCTCATAAGCCAAATCCACATCTTCAGAGATATTGATCAAGAGTGGAAGGATTGAGAAATAGCGAGAAATATAGATCATTTCCTCGTTTGAAAGGCTGGTCACCAATTTATTGAGTCCTTGATAGTTTTCGCTTGTAGACAAGTCCTTCAACTGCATAATTTTATCAAAGGTCTCTGGCGCAAGCATATTTTTTGTGATGTCTTCTAATAGCTCTGTCAAAATCAAGACTTCTTCTTGGACGACGGCTTTATTGCTATAGTTTTCTAATTTTTGAAGTGACATAAACTTTCCTTTCCATTCAATCCTTATAGAGTAACAGAAGTTTGACCTTCATATTCTCTGATAAGTTTGGCACGTTTTTCACTAGCATCGATATTTAGTACAAAGGCAATGGCTACAGATAAGACTAGGAGACTATTCCCCCCTTGTGAAAGGAAGGGGAAGGTTACCCCTGTAGAAGGAATCAAACCGGAAATTCCACCGATATTGACAAAGACCTGAACAAGGATCATTCCTCCGACACCGATAGCAACCATGGAGTTAAAGGGATCCTTAGCACGAATACCGACTAGGATGATTCTCAAAATCAAGAAGAAGAGGAGTGCCAAAATCATACCCGCTCCTACAAATCCAAATTCCTCGATGACGATCGAAAAGACGAAATCTGTGTGGGCTTCTGGCAGATAACCACGTTTCTCGATGGAATTTCCTAATCCAAGTCCAAACCAGCCACCATTTACCATTGCATAGTAGGAATTTGCGAGCTGGTGTCCTGCACCTGCCAGGTCGGTAAAGGGATTAAAGAAGGCGCTGAAACGTTTAGCAACGTAACCAAATACCGGAATTTGAGAAAACTTCTCAACGCCAACAAGACGAATGACAGACAAGACTAAAATGGAACTTCCTGCTAAGAGAGTTAGAATAGTCGAGAACCAACGATAGGCAATTCCACTAACTGTGTACATAAGCAGTGACACCAAGACCAGAATGGTCGCATTTCCCAAGTCAGGGAAAATTCCCAAACTACCAATCAAAACCAGTAAAACGAAACGCCAGTCGTTAAAAGCTCGAGGTAACCACTGATTCTGAGTCAAGACTTGGAAATCGTAAACAGCTATCTCATCTTGCTGTTTTGAGAATCGATGGGCTAGGTACCAAATAATGATAATCTTAAGATATTCAGCAGGCTGAATCGTTACAGGTCCTACAGAAATCCAACCGTAGGCACCATTGACTGGTGTTCCAATTAGCCGAGCCAAAGCTAGGAGA
The DNA here is from genome assembly GCA_905221265.1 of bacterium. GTDB lineage: Bacteria > Bacillota > Bacilli > Lactobacillales > Streptococcaceae > Streptococcus. The sequence continues at coordinate 257,220 of CAJNCQ010000002.1, forward strand.
ATCATCTCTACAAACATAACGATAAAAATCAAGCGTTCATTTCTTAAAAAACCAAGTTTCAGTTTATAAATTAAGGCAATCAAAACCAAACTAACTACCCAAAACATTCCTTGGTTCCGAGCTAACTGAAGAGCGCTTTTCCCTTCTTGGATCAAGGTAGCACTCGTCGTTGAGTAAACAACAATTAGACCCAAAATCGATAAAAGGAGGTAAGGAATCAAAATGGAATAGTTCAATAGGTGCCTTTTACTAATTTTCATATGTCACCACTCTAATAGAAACAGAGAAAACTGTTCCTAATTCCGTTTTATTTTCTAGTTTTGACTGCTATTATACCATTTTTTCAGAAAGAAAAAAACTCTTATCCTCCAATCCTTCGAATTTTACTATTTGCCCGAAATTGATCACTAAAAAATACAAACTTCAAGACAAAGTTTGTATTTTCTTTTTTATTCTGCTGATGAGCTACTGCTTGAGTTTGAGTCTGCACCACCAACGTATTGGGCAAAAATATTTTGGAAAACAGGATCTTTCACTTTAATATTGGCAGCTTGAAATTCTTTTCCGATAACGCTCTGAACGAAAGATGAATCGTTTTGTTTCTGAGCCAGGATGACCGTTTTCAATTTTTCTTTGTAGTCATCTAGGTTTGATGATTTTTCTGTTTTCTTGGTTAGCTTAATAATGTAGTATTGGGTACTGTAAGCTTGTGTTCCAGTCGCTGTGATAACATCAGAGACACCATTCACATCCAAGGCAAAGGCCGCCTTCTTGACTTGTTCTGGAAGTTCTGTTGAAGCAGAGTCAAAAGTGATTTCGCCACCATTTTCTTTTGTCTTGTCATCATTTGAGTTGTCTTTTGCCAACTGAGCAAAATCAGCTCCTTCTGCTTTTGCTTTTTCAAGCACTTCTTTGGCCTTGTCTTCATTATCCATACGGATGATCTGAGCTGTTACATCTGGTGTATAAGACTCAAAAGCTTTTTGGTAAGCTTCGTCAGTCAATTCACTCTCTGCGGCTTTTTTAACTGCCAATTCGACCAACTTACTTGTGCGAATTTGAGCTTTACGAGTCTCAGGAGTCATACCCGCACGTTGAAGTACGCTGTTGTAGCTATCGCCGTATTTCTTTTGTTCCTCAGCAACGGCATCATCCACCTCTTTGTCAGTCACTTCTGAACCATATTGTTTTTCAAATACTTTTTGGATGGTCATATTAAGCAAGACTTGTTGCGCAGTTGGATTGTTTTTGACTTGTTCATAAAATTGGTGTTCAGTGACGACATCACCCTTCATGCTGATGAGGTCAGCCCCTTCAGAACTTTTTGAACAAGCAGCCAAAGTCGCTACAGATAATAAGGTAATGGCTCCTGCCAATAGTTTTTTCTTCATGTTTACTCCTTTTATGGTAAGTTACCTTCTCTATTTTACTAAATTGTCTTAAATTTTTCTAAAAATCATTCACTCTCAGGAAGCTGCACATCTGCCACATTTTTTCTCAGCATGAGAATGCCGTCCCCAAGTGGAACTAGAGTTGCTGTTAGACCTGGATTGTCCAAAGTTGCGTCGAAAAGTCTTTGCAAACCTTTATAAATGGTGCGTTGACCACGGCGGACTTCCATGATGTCCTTGGCAACATCTCCTCCTTGGAAAATATCATCCAAGACGACTACGCCACCAACTTCTAAATGTTTGAGAATCTCTGGTAGAAAGATAATGTACTTAGACTTGGCCGAATCCATAAAGACAAAGTCATAAGTTTCTGTCAGACTAGACAAAACATCAACTGCATCTCCCTCTAAGAGGGTGATTTGCTGACGCCTGTCAAACTGGGCAAAGTTTTCCTTGGCAAAGCCTATCATCTCAGGATTACGGTCAATCGTTGTAATCTTAGCATCTGGCGCATGTTCCGCCATCAAAAGCGCTGAAAAACCGATAGCTGTTCCAATTTCCAAAATGTTCTTGGGCTGCAAACTTTCCATGAGAAAACGGAAATAAGCAACTGTCTCATGAGGGATGATGGGAATATTTTCCTTGCGAGCGAAGGTTTCCAATTCTTTCAAGGAACCTGTCACCTGCTTTTGACGCTGGCGCATGAGTTCTACGATTTCTTCCTTGACGACGGGACGGCGCATATTGTGATTGGCATTTTTACTGTAAGATTCTACCATCTTAAGCTAGTCCCAATTTTTCAACAAGGGCTTCAAACTCGTTCAAGCGGCGTTCAAAGACTGCAAAGGCATCGTTGAGATAGTCTTCTTTTTCCATATCAACCCCCGCTTTTCTCATAACATTGAGCGGATAGTCAGACTTACCTGCCTTGAGGTAGTCGATATAGCGGTCACGATCTTCTTGACTTCCATGGACAATCTTTTCAGCCAAGGCTGAAGCAGCTGCAAAACCAGTTGAATACTGATAAACATAGTAGTTATAGTAGAAATGTGGAATGCGTGCCCACTCGTATTGGATCTGAGGATTGTCTTCCTTGCTGAGTCCATAGTACTCTTGGTTCAAGTCAGCGTAGAGCTTATTGAGGAAATCACTTGTCAAGACTTCTCCATTTTGGTCTGCTTGGTGAATGGCATGTTCAAACTCAGCAAATTGAGTTTGACGGAAGACTGTTCCACGGAAACCGTCCAAGAAGTTATTAAGGATAGCAAAGCGTGTTGCATCGTCTTCCACTTCCTCCAATAATTTCTCTGTCAAGATATTTTCGTTGGTAGTTGAAGCAATCTCAGCCAAGAAGATAGAGTAATCTCCGTAAACATAAGGTTGGGTTTCACGAGTATAGCTCGAATGCATACTGTGACCTGTTTCATGGACAAGGGTAAAGAGATTGTCTAGATTGTCCTGCCAGTTTAGAAGCATGAAGGCATTGGTATCATAAGAACCACCAGAATAGGCACCAGAACGCTTGCCTTGGTTTTCATAGACATCAATCCAACGCTCACTGAAGGCACGTTTAACACGGCTCAAGTAGTCGTCACCCAAGACCGCCAAAGCTTCTTCTGCCTTTTTCAAGGCTTCTTCGTAGGTAAAGCTGTATTCTACTGACGAAAGCGGTGTGTAAACATCGTACATCTTAAGGTCAGAAATTCCCAAGATTTTAGAACGCAGGTTAAGGTATCGATGCAAGAGTGGCAAATGCTTGCGAACTGCTGCTACTAGATTGTCATAGACACTTTCTGGAACAAAGTTTGCTGCGAGAGCTGCATGGCGAGCACTCTTATAGTTGCGAACTTTTGCTCGGTAGTTTTGCACCTTAACATTTGTCTGCAAGGTCTTAGCGTAAGTGTGTTGGAATTGCTCGTAAGTCGCATAAAGGGCTTCATAGGCACCTCGACGCACTTCACGGTTTTTAGACTCCATCAAACGAATGTAAGTACCGTGTGAGAGTTGCACTTCCTTGCCTTCATCATCAAGCACGTATGGGAAGCTAATATCCGCATTGTCCAAAATAGCGAAAGTTTCACTAGCAGCGCCAAAGATTTCTCCTGCTCCAGCAAGCAATTCTTCCTCACGTTGCGAAAGAACATGGTCTTTCTTTTGCAAGAGCTTGTCAAAAAAGTGCTTGTAAACTTGGAGTTTTGGTTGAGCTTCTAGGAAGGCCACATACTGCTCTTCGCTAATCTCCATAAACTCAGGTTCATAGAATGAAAAGGCTTGTTCTAACTGACTGTATAGGGTCATTGCCTTGGCATAGTACTCTTGATACTTGGCTTCACGCGTGTCCTGGTCATTTTTCATATGTGCATAGACATAAAGCTTTTCAACTTGGCGTTCCAAGTCAAGTGAGAATTCTGTAATCTCAAGCAAACTGTCTGCGCTATCCAAGAGATGCCCCTCATATTGAGATGCTGTTTGTACTTTTTCAGTTAAATCTTTCAAGGCTTCTTCCCAAGCCTGATCTGTTGGGTAGATTGTCGAAAGATCCCATGTATCTTTTTCATTTATTTCATGTCGTTGTAATACCATAAGATTCCTCCATCCTTTCTATTTTACCACATTTTTTGAGAAATATAAGTGATAAAAGGCTGGTGGATAGAGCTTTTGGCGATTATTTTTCGGATTTTTTTGATAGTAAGCCTGAAAATTTCTATAATAGCTAGTCAAATCCGTTTCAATCTGCAAAAAATCACCTGACTCTATCGGTCTGACCTGGGGATACCAGTCATCTAGTTGATGGTTTAATAGATTGTTTCCTTGATGATAGGCTTCCTCCTGTTTTTTCATCCAGTAAGGCGTTTGGTAGTACAACTGCTGGCGAATATAGTGACAGATAGTTGAATCTTGGACAACTTCAAAACGAGGCAGTTTTTGTTTTTGATAAGGAAATCGTAGAATTTCCAAGAGATTTCCTTGGCCATAGGGAAATTCCTTGACCTGAAAATGAAGCTTGCCACGTAGATCCTGATGCAGAAGATATTTGAGTCTCAAAACTTGTTTTTTGAGATCTAGTTCCCAAACATAGAAACCCATATTTTGACTAAAATAGAGGAATCCCCTTTGCAGTTGTGTAAGTCGCTCTTTTAACCAGAGTTTTTCTCCCAGTAGCCAGATAACCTGATAGCCCTGGCTGCGGTATCCTTGGCTTCTATCGCCTAAAAGCTTTTGAGACAAGGGACTGCACTGAACCTCCAGAGCTAGTTTCTCATTGACGAGAACATCCGCTATCTGCTGTATCTCGGGCAAACTATATTCTAAGGCGACCTGACTGTCCTTCTTGGCCCAGTGATAAAGGGCCTCTTTGTTGCCCATGTGTTCTGGACTTTCATTCTCGAAAATAGCGATGCAATCTCTTAACCTTTCATGGGCAAAATGCGTTCGAATACTCTGTCCTTGACGTAATCGTAGTCCGCCACCACAGGCTGGACAAGTGTAGGGCTGTTTAGTTACGTCTTTTTCGAGGGCATTTACCAAATTTCCCTTGGCATCTCTGGCTACAAACATGGTCTACCTCCTTTTCTTTTCTATTCGAAAAAGAAGTAAAAAAGGCTGGAATTCCAGCCTTTCTTAATATTATTTCTTATCTTTTTTGTCTCTTAGAATATTTTTTTAGCATGGGAATGAGATTGGAAATCTGCTCGCTTCTAATGACCAGCACGCCGTATTCTTGACAGCGATTGGCATAAACGGGATTGATTTTTCCCGTACAGACAATTAACTTGAGGCAACTCTCTCCAGCGAAATGATTGGCATAGACTTCTAGCTCATTGATGGCTTCGACTGATAAATCGGTCATTTTGCAAGAGATGAAGGTAATCGAGCGTCCCTTTCTCAGAATGACATCAATCTCATTTTGAACATTGTCTGCCTCTGGAAAGATACCATTCCAATCAATCTCACCACCTATCATGCACTCATCAAACAGCTGAGATTCCAGCGCCAAGAGATAGAGATATACCTCTAAAATATGCCCCTTGTTGCGACAAAAAACTTGAGCTTCTTGACTTGGAAAGCTGTATGCTACTCGTTTCTTGTCTTCGCTTTCAATACAAAGCATCCCCGCTTCCACAAGTAAAGGAATAAGGGATTTTGGATAGTGATAATATCTGCCATTGTTTTCCAGTATCTTTTCTGTCTCAGCATGCAGGTCATTGGTCTTAGCTAGAGAGAAAAATTGGGTCACTTGATACCAGTGGGCAGGATTGGAAATAGCTGAGCTGGCTAATTTTTTGATGGCTAAAATTTCTTGAACTGAGTGGATAGGGCGTTTTGATTTGAGCATTTTTCCACCACGCAAGGCTATCAACTCTTGGATGCTTAGGGTAGGGATGTCCAAGTCTTCTTTTTCCAACTGACCAGCTACCCACTTGTATTGTTTTCCCCGCTCGACATCCATGGCAACGATAGGGAGGTCCCGATCCAAGCCGTATTGATAGAGGGATAAGGCTAGTAGCGAATCTCCTCCAAAAACATCGAGAAGGACTTGGTCGTAACCTGCTAGGCAATAATCTAACTGATCAGACAGTTGTTCTAAGGATAACTGACGAAAGGTCACTCGTTGGATATGAGGCACCTCATCAAGAATAAACTGACGTAGGGAGACTTTCTCATCATTGCCTATTTTCGTCAAAGAAAGGAAGAGAATCTCGTCACAATCACTGACAAAGGCCTGGTAAACATTTTTTTCCAATACATGCCGATCATACAGTTCCACCAAAAGACTCGTCATTGGACCACCTCCATCATAAAGACTTTCTTGCGCCGAGAGTGACAGCAATACAGTTCTACTGCTCATTTTTCCTACTTCTAGTATAGCATAAAATCCTGCTTGCCCCAATCACCCAACGCAAACAAAAAGAATAGAAACCTTGCAAAGTGGTTTCTATTCGCTGGTATAGGTTTGATTTACTTGACTTTTTTAGCTAGCATAGTCGCAAAGCGTAGTTGAATGCGATTACCATTTTCATCACGACGGTGCAGATGTCCTGGATTTTCATTGTACTTGACCAATTCCCAATCCTTGTAGTAGTCCGCCAGCTCCCCTTCTTTAAAGGTGAATGGGAAGTTGACTGAGCAAGGATAATCCTCCGTATCCATAGCACAGACGATAAGATTGTAACCACCGACCGTGGTGTGCTCCTGCATATTTTGGATAATAGCTGGAATGCGGTCCGCTTGTAGGAACATCAGAACAACTGTTGAAACGATGAAATCATAGACTTGCCCAATGCTGGCTGAATTGATATCATAAAGACCGACAGGCATGTCTAGATCCTCTTGCTCTACGATGCTTTGCAAGATTTCCAGAGATAGTTCATTTTGATCCACAGCTGTCACATCAAAACCATTCTGTGCAAGAAAGAGAGAGTTACGTCCTTGACCACAACCCAAATCCAAGGCTTTCCCCGGTTTCACCGTCTGCATAGCCTCTAAGACTTCCGAATGAACAGGATTGGTATTGTATTTCTTAGTGAAATAATCCTCAGGTTTACAATAAAATTCCAAGTACCATTCTACATCATCTGTCGCAGCCTCTACTCGGTGCCAGGCTTGTGGTTGCGCCATAGGATTATCTGCTCCTGCCTCAAAGAGGTGCTCAGCTAGAACCTCACCATCTTCAGTCAACTCAATAAATTTGAGGGCCCCCTTCAAGACAGTAATTTTTCCCCAAGTACCGACTTTAGTATTGTGCTTTTGCTGGACAGCTTCTGGCATGGTCTGTTTATTCCACAAGGGCATCCGTTTATAGGCAATTAATTGTTCCATTTTACTTCCTCTTCTTAACGCTGGTTGACAGCTTTCATCACACGCGCAATGTCGCGGTTTTGTTCACGACGCTTGATTGACTCCCGTTTGTCATAGTCATGTTTCCCTTTAGCAAGTCCTAAAAGGAGTTTAGCGTAGCCATCTTTGATATAGACTTTGAGGGGAACAAGGGTCATCCCTGTCCCTTTGGTCTCTTGTTCCAATTTTTGAATTTGCTTCTTATGGAGCAGAAGTTTTCGACGACGTTCTGGTTCTTGGTTCCAGATATTGCCCTCTTCGTAAGGGGCGATATGGACATTACTCAGCCAGACTTCCCCATTTTTTACTTGGGCAAAGCCGTCCTTGAGATTGATTCGAGCTGCTCGAACGCTCTTGATTTCAGTTCCGGTTAGGACCATTCCTGCCTCTAGCGTATCTACGATTGTATAGTTGTGGTGCGCTTTTTTATTTTGTGCGACGACCTTTCCCTCGCCCTTTGCCATGCTTGGCTCCTTTCTTAGCTACTTCCTTGTAAAAAGGTTTCTTGCCCTTTTTCTTCTTGTCTTTTTGTGAATGCTTGTGCTTATCATTTGAGCGCCCTGATTTTCTCTTGTCTTCCTTCTTATCTGAACGGCGACTTGAACCACGTCCTCTGTCACTACGATTAGACTGTTTCAAGCCTTTTTCGATGACATCAAACTCGCTTGGAATATAAGAGAAGTCAATCTCACCTGTCATCTTATCCGCTCTTTCAACTCGAATGCGAATCTGCTGTCCTACACGGAAAGTTATGCCCGATTTCTCCCCACGGAGTGTCAAGTCCCGCTCGTTGAAATGATAAAATTCAGGCAAATTAGTAATGTGAATCAAGCCTTCAACTGTATTTGGCAATTCGACAAAGAGACCGAATTTGACGATGCTGGATACAACCGCATCATACTCTTCGCCCACGTATTCTTCCATGTACTCAGCCTTTTTCATGGCTTCGACTTCACGCTCCGCCTCGATAGCACGACGCTCACGATTGGAAGACTGGGTCGCAATCTCTGGAATCACTTGCTCAAAATGCTCTGCTATTTCCTTGGAACGGCCGTAATCCCGAATCATACGGTGGACAAGAAGGTCAGGATAACGGCGAATGGGGCTGGTAAAGTGAGTGTAATAGTCTGCAGCAAGGCCATAGTGACCATGATTGTGCTCTGAATAGCGAGCTTGTTGCATAGAACGGAGAAGCATCATGGACAATACATCTGCATAGGGTTCTCCCTCAACAGCACGCATGATGTCTTGAAGCGCCTCCTGGCTAATCTCACTAGCAGTCCCATAAATCCGCAAACCAAAGCTCGAAGCATAATCAATAAACTTCTGAACCTTTTCAGCCTTGGGCTCCTCGTGAATCCGATAGATAAAAGGTAGGTCCAGTTTACTAAAGTGTTCGGCAACTGTTTCGTTGGCAATCAACATGAAAGACTCGATCATCCGCTCAGCAACACCACGCTGACGAAGAACGATATCAACAGGCTTACCTTTTTTATCCACTAGAATCTTTGCTTCACTGGTATCAAAATTAAGAGCACCTCGCTTCTCACGCATACTTTCTAGCCTTTCATGAAGCTTGGCCATGAGCTCGATACTAGGAACAATTTTCTTAAACTTTTGTCTTTTTTCCTCGTCACCTGCTAGGATATCATTGACAGCGCTATAGGTCATACGAAAACTAGTCTTGATAACTGTTTGTGTAATGGTGTAATTAACCACACGACCGTGTTTATCAATTTCCATAATAGCAGACTGGGTCAAGCGGTCTACTTGAGGATTGAGAGAGCAGATGCCATTTGATAGCCGTTCTGGTAGCATAGGAACTACACGGTCTGTCACATAGACAGAAGTCGCGCGGTTAAGGGCTTCCTTATCAAGGGCAGAACCCTCAGTCACATAGTAGGAAACATCCGCGATGTGAACTCCGAGTTCGATATTGCCATTTTTCAAAGCCTTGATGTGAACTGCGTCGTCCAAGTCCTTGGCATCCGCACCGTCAATAGTGAAGGTAAGCTCATCTCTTAAATCAAGACGCCCTTCCATATCCTTTTCTGAGGGAGCATCCGGTATATTTTCTGCCTCTTTGAGAACAGCCTCTGGAAATTCTGAGACAATATCCATGGATTCCAAGACTTCAAGAACGTCAATCCCAGCATCTGTCGAGTGCCCAACCACGTCTAGCACACTAGCGACAAAGAAATCATGTTTCTTACTTGGGTATTTGTCGATAAAGACCTTGAGAACCTCTGTCCCTTCCAACTTGATAGCTGGTTTCTTCACATAGATTGGTTGGCTGATTTTCTGATTTTTTGAACGGATGTAGCCCGCATACTTGGGCTTTTCCTGATCTAGAACGATTTGGCCGACAACGGTTGTCAGGCTGTGTTCTAGGATATCAATAATTTTGGCTTCTGCTGCCGTTCCCTTATTACGGTCAGCAACTTTCTTAATGACTACCTCAACGGTATCGCCATCAATGGCATAGTTGACATCGTTTTTTCCTACAAAAAGATCGTCCTCTTCCCCTTCTAGACTGACAAAGCCAAAGCCATTTTTATGGGCATGAAAAATCCCTTTGAGGGTAATTTCATGTTTCTTCTTTTGGTCCAGACATAAGCTACCATCATCTTCAAAACGAATCTGGTGCTTTCTTTCCATCAGAGACAGGGTTTTAATCAACTCACGGAAATCCTTGGACCCATCCTTTCCGAGAGCCTGGGCTAGGTCATTTACCGTCACTCGCCCCTTCTCTTGCAAATATTCTTTAATTTTATCTTTCATGTTTTCTTTCTAGATTTTTATAATTTTTTTGAGTGATAGCTTTAGTAAACATCATTAAAAATAAAAATAGGCAAAGACCTAGTCCTGCCCATTTCTTATCTACTTGATAATACCGTCAATGCTAAGGCAATGGCTAGCCAGAAAAAGACTAAAATACCTGTCAAACGTTGCATTACAGCTTCAAAACCACGCGCTTTACTACGTTCAAACAAATCACCTGAGCTGGCATCAAATACATTGCTGGATTGGTTTTTAGTTGGTTGCATGAAAATCGCAATCACAATCACAACAGATAATACTAATAAAATGGTTAATAATAGGTTGTACATATCAAACTCCTTAAAATCCCTATTATTTTACCATAAATTCTACTTAGATTCAAGATGTAGGGTCACTTTTCTTTCCTTGGGACAATACTTTAAAACCTCAATCTTGTCTGGATGGGTTTTGGAGTTCTTGCTGGTTAGATAATTGATGCTACCACAAGAGGAGCATTTGAGATTGATTTTTACTCGCACGAGATTTCCTTTACTTTTAATAATGATCTAAATTGAACTAAGTTAAATAAACAACTGAGAGCTACACAGGCTGCTGTCGCATAAAAAACAGAGTGGTAGCCGAATTGCCCTGCTACTGCTGAACCAGTCATGGGACCAACAACACCCCCAAGGTAGAAAAAGACTTGGTTAAAGGCAAAAATCCTTGAAATGCCTACTTTGGGAGTCATCTTACTAAGCAATGCATTAACACCTGGTATCAGAGCACCCGTTCCCAAACCAAAGAGAAAACGATACAAGCCAAGTTGAAGGGGGCTGGTTGCATGGGCACAAAGAAGGTAAATGATGACGGAATAAATCTGCGCTGCGACCAACAATCTATGATTTCCTACCTTATCTCCTAGTTTTCCCATCACTCCAGCACTCATCATGCTAGAAAATCCCATGCTGGATACGATCAATCCTGATACAAAGAGGAGATTTTCAGTCTGCCCTAAGTCCCGAACATAGAGAGCGAGAATGGGGCCAATAGATTGAGCTGAAAATTGAATGACAAAGCTGGTCAAAAATAGGTTTACTAAAAGCCTAGGATACTTGAAAGAAGAAAATAATTCTTTCGTCGGGATAGCCTTCTCCTTAGCTACTGGTTGAAAATCTTCCTTGATAAAGAAAATGGTTAGGATTGCAGCTAAAAATAGGAAAGCACCCACCAATAAAAAGACATTGCGGATACCAAAAATTTCAGCAATCAAGCCACCTACAAAGGGGCCGGTTAGGGTCCCAGCTACTACTCCAGTTGATAAAGTCCCCAAAGCATAGCCAGACTTATCCTTGGGGACTTGACTGGCTATTAAAGCTGTCGCATTCGGTACGAAACCTGTAAATACGCCATTTAGTAATCTAAGAAAGATTAACCAATAGATATTTGGAACAAAGGCCAAGCCTCCCATGGTGATGGTCATAGCAAGCCCAGCTCGAATCATCATGGGTTTTCGACCATATTTGTCAGCAAGAATACCCCAGATAGGGGAAATCAAAGCTGCTGAAACTGCCGAAACTGAGATGGCTAATCCAGCATAAAAAGCAACTTGGTCTCCTTCGATTCCCAACTGCTCCACAAAGATAGGCATGAAAGGGACGACCAAGGAAATACTGGCTCCCGTTAAAAAACTACCAAACCAGGCGACACGAAGATTCTCTTTCCAACTAATCTCTTGCACAGCTATCTCCTCCTTCAAGTAACCTCACTACTTGACCCACAAGCTGATCACGACTGCCATTATTATCTAATATATGACTCGCCAAACTTTTCTTTTCTTCTAAAGACCACTGGGCTGCCAGACGCGACTCCGCTACTTCCTTAGAAAGATGATCCCGTTTCATGAAACGTTCTACTTGGATATCACGATCCACGTAGACCAGCCACGTTTCATCAAACCAAGCACTGTAGTCCTGTTCAAAAAGTAGGGGAATATCCATGAAAAAAACCATTTCTGTCTGGGCTAACTGATCTCGCAATGCTGCCAGTTCCTCACGAATAATCTCCCCTTGGGTTTGCTTAGACCATTCTTGCTCCTCAGGATTTGAAAAGATGAGACTGGCCAGGAGAGGGCGATTGAGTTCTCCATTTTCTAAGATAATTTCCCGTCCAAAGTGCTGAACTAAGACCTGATATAGACGCCCACCAGGTCTTTGTAGCTGGTGGACGACTGCGTCAGCATCCACCACTTGAAAACCTTGCTCTCTTAGGAAATTTGTCACTGTTGACTTCCCAGAGGCAATTCCTCCTGTGATTCCGATGATTTTTCCCATCAGCCCCTCCTTTGACACTGAGGACAAAAATGAGTTCCTCGTCCACCGAGCTGGATTTTCTCAATTAGAGTACCACAGCGTGAACATGCTTGACCAGTCCTATCATAGACCTGATGAAAATCCTGCATGGTTCCGTCTTCTCCAAAGGCATTTGTATAGGTTCGAATAGTTGAGCCACCTTTTTCAACAGCCTGTCCCAAAACAGCAATGGTCTGGTCATGGATGGCTGACGCTTCTTCTGCCATCAAAGTCTGGGAAGATCTAGCTGGATGAACCTGAGCTCGCCAGAGGACCTCATCCACATAGATATTGCCAAGGCCAGCTACCAAGGTCTGGTCTAGGAGGTGGGATTTGATAGGCTTTTTAGACTTGGCTAGGGCAGCTTGAAAGACCTGCAAATCAAAGTCCTGTTCTCTTGGCTCAGGACCTAGTTTCTTAGAAATAAAGTAGGCTTCCAAAAGGTCTGGCGCCAAGAGTTCCATGGTACCAAACTTGCGTACGTCCTCATATACAAGAGTGCCACCATCCTCAAACTGGAAGAAAACATGGGCATGCTTGCGTTCAGGAACCTGGTCCGGATAGTAAAAATACTTGCCTTCCATCCGCAGATGGGAAATCAATACCTTATCTGTCAGGTAGAAAAGCAGATACTTGCCACGGCGCCCCATTGACTCTATAATCTGACCAGGCAATTCCTTTTGAAACTCTTCCAAATCTGTCTTAATCATCTTGGGATAACGAATCTCTAGGCTAGAAATCCTCTTTCCCAAAATCAATTTTTCTAAGCCACGACGAACCGTTTCAACCTCAGGTAATTCAGGCATAGTTCCTCCTTCTGTAAAAACAAGAAGCAGGCATGAGCCCACCTCTACTTAGTATTCTTTTTCATTATAGCCAAAGTCAGCCAAATCTAGCTTTTTATCACGCCAGTTTTTCTTGACCTTGACCCAAGTTTCTAGGAAAACCTTATCCCCTAGCATGAGTTCGATATCACGACGGGCCATGGTCCCAATTTTCTTGAGCATAGCGCCACCTTTACCTATGATGATACCTTTTTGGCTATCTCGCTCCACCATGATAGTTGCACGGATATGAACCTTGTCTGTCTCTACGTCCCGCTTCATAGAGTCAACTATTACGGCAACTGAGTGAGGAATCTCTTCACGCGTCAAATGAAGAACCTTCTCACGAATCATTTCTGAAACCAAGAAACGCTCAGGATGATCTGTGATTTGATCAGATGGGAAATACTGGAAACCTTCCTCTAGATTTTCACTCAGAATATCGATTAGATGAGAAACATTATTTCCCTGAAGGGCTGAGATAGGAACAATTTCCTTAAAGTCCATCTGATTACGGAAGTCATCAATCTGAGCCAAGAGCTGGTCTGGGTGAACCTTATCAATCTTATTCACCACCAGAATCACAGGAACCTTGGCAGCTTTCAGACGCTCGATAATCATGTCGTCACCCTTACCACGTGGCTCATCAGCAGGCACCATGAAGAGAACAGTATCTACTTCACGAAGGGTACTGTAGGCAGATTCCACCATGAAATCTCCAAGAGCCGTCTTAGGCTTGTGAATCCCCGGTGTGTCGATAAAGACGATTTGTTCCTTATCCGTGGTGTAAATCCCCATGATTTTATTGCGCGTTGTTTGCGCCTTGTCACTCATGATGGCAATCTTTTGCCCCATGACGTGATTTAAAAATGTTGACTTCCCAACATTGGGACGCCCTAAAATGGCTACAAAGCCTGATTTAAATGTCATAATTTCCTCTTATTGTTTAAAATAGTATATCCCAAATGCGTGGGAGAAAGATAAGTGCACCTGTCACTGCAGCAAAAAGAGAAACCACTAGCACGGCACCTGCTGCCATGTCCTTGGCTTTCTTTGCCAACATAGAAAAGTGATAGTGACTGGCTAAATCCACCACATTTTCGATAGCGGAGTTCATAATCTCAAACGCTACTACTAAGAAAATGCTCATTAGGAGAAAGAGCCATTCGATTCGTGACACCTGAAAAACAAAACCTGCAAGGATAACCACAAGGGCTGTCACTGCATGTTTGCGCATATTGCGTTCGTCCTTGATAGCGGTAAAAATACCTGTCAAAGCAAATTCTAAACTAGATACCAGGTCACGATTTTTCCATTTTCGTTTATTGTCTTGTGAGTCCATAGGCTGTTAAAATTTCTTCTTGTAAACCGAACATCTCCGCTTCTTCTTCCGGAGTGTAGTGATCATAGCCGTTAATGTGTAAAAAGCCGTGTACTGCCAAGAAGCCCATTTCACGCTCAAAGCTGTGACCGTATTCCTCAGCCTGCTCATGCGCTTTATCGATAGAGATGAACAGTTCCCCAATGTAGGCATCAAACTCGGACATCATTTCTGCCAATTCAGGATTTTCAAGCAAATCCTCTTCGGCAAAGGCAATGTCCAACTCTGGTTTATACTCAAGGCTGATAACATCTGTCGGACGATCCGTATCACGGTACTCCAGATTGAGTTCGTGGCTACGCTCGTTGGTCACAAAAGTGACTGCCATCTCCTTGTCTTCTTTTCCTATTTTTCGGGCTGCAAATTCCAAAATTTCTTGGGTTTGTTGCAAGATTTCTTGTGAAACTTGACCAGTTTCATCTACCATTTCAATATACATGTACTTCTCGATTCTCTTTACTTGGCTTTATTATACCACATTTCCATGATTTTATTCTACCTTTTTGATATAATACTATGGAATACAATCACAAGGAGAGAACGATGTCATTTGACGGATTTTTTTTACACCACATGGTTGAGGAATTGCGAAGCGAGTTAGTCAATGGTCGCATCCAAAAAATCAATCAGCCTTTTGAACAAGAGTTGGTCTTGCAAATCCGCAGCAATCGCCAAAGCCATCGCCTGCTCCTCTCTGCCCATCCCGTTTTTGGGCGCATCCAGCTAACCCAAACGACTTTTGAAAATCCAGCCCAACCTTCCACTTTTATCATGGTTTTGAGAAAGTATTTGCAGGGTGCTCTGATTGAGTCGATCGAGCAAATCGAAAACGACCGTATTGTGGAAATCACGGTTTCCAATAAAAACGAAATTGGAGATCATATCCAGGCTACTTTGATTATCGAGATTATGGGCAAACACAGCAATATTCTACTAGTCGATAAAAGTAGCCATAAAATCCTCGAAGTCATCAAACACGTCGGCTTTTCGCAAAATAGCTACCGCACCTTGCTTCCAGGATCTACCTATATCGCTCCGCCAAGCACGGAATCGCTCAATCCTTTTACTGTCAAGGATGAAAAGCTATTTGAAATCCTGCAGACCCAAGAGCTAACAGCCAAAAATCTTCAAAGTCTCTTTCAAGGTCTAGGACGAGATACGGCAAACGAACTGGAAAATTTATTGGTTAGTGACAAACTATCCACTTTCCGTAACTTTTTCAGTCAAAAAACCAAACCATGCTTAACAGAGACTTCCTTCAGTCCAGTTCCTTTTACGAACAGTGTAGGAGACCCTTTTGCCAGCCTTTCTGACTTGCTGGACACCTACTATAAGGACAAGGCTGAACGGGACCGCGTCAAACAGCAAGCCAGTGAACTCATTCGACGTGTTGAAAATGAACTTCAGAAAAATCGACATAAGCTAAAAAAACAAGAAAAAGAGTTACTAGCGACAGACAACGCTGAGGAATTTCGCCAAAAAGGAGAATTGTTGACAACCTTCCTCCACCAAGTGCCTAATGACCAAGATCAGGTAGTCTTGGATAATTACTACACGAATCAGCCTATCACCATCACGCTTGATAAGGCCTTGACTCCCAGCCAGAATGCTCAACGCTATTTTAAACGTTACCAGAAACTCAAAGAAGCTGTCAAATACCTGACTGAACTGATTGAAGAAACCAAGGCCACCATTCTTTATCTAGAAAGTGTCGAGACTGTCCTCAACCAAGCAGGGCTGGAGGAAATCGCTGAAATCCGTGAAGAATTGATTCAAACTGGCTTCATTAGAAGACGCCAACGCGAGAAAATTCAGAAACGCAAAAAACCAGAACAGTATCTGGCGAGCGATGGCAAGACCATCATCTATGTCGGACGAAACAACCTGCAAAATGAGGAATTGACCTTTAAAATGGCCCGCAAGGAGGAACTTTGGTTCCATGCCAAGGACATTCCTGGAAGTCATGTCGTCATCTCAGGAAATCTCAATCCTTCTGACGAAGTAAAGACAGATGCAGCCGAACTAGCTGCCTACTTCTCCAAAGGGCGCTTGTCAAATCTCGTGCAGGTGGATATGATTGAAGTTAAAAAACTCAACAAACCAACTGGTGGCAAACCCGGTTTTGTAACCTACACAGGGCAAAAGACCCTCCGCGTTACACCAGACCCAGAAAAAATCGCATCTATGAAAAAATCCTGATTTCAAGTGAATTCAGGATTTTCTTTTACATTTTACTCTGCAATCAAGGTTTCCAAGCCGACCTTCATCATATCGGTGAAAGTGTTTTGGCGTTCTTCTGCAGTAGTGTCTTCATCTGGATTGACCAAGCTATCAGAAATGGTCATGATAGCAAGTGCATCGACGTGGTGTTGGGCAGCAAGATAGTAAAGGGCTGCCGCTTCCATTTCCACAGCCTTGACTCCCCATTTACCAAGCTCGATGTTCTTTTCAAAGTAGTTTGAATAAAAGACATCTGATGACAAAACATTCCCAACGTGGGTGGTCATACCGAGTTCTTTGGCGATATGGTAGGCCTTGTCTAGCAAATCAAAACTAGCGATTTGTGGAAAATCATACTGTGGCCAGTCGTTGCGGATGATGTTTGAGTTAGTTGCAGCTGCTTGTGCCAAAACCAATTCACGGACATGAACATCTTCATTCAAAGAACCAGCAGTTCCCACACGGATCAATTTTTTCACACCGTAGTCCACAATCAACTCACGCGCATAAATCGAAATCGATGGCATCCCCATCCCAGTTCCCATGACAGATACACGTTGGCCCTTGTAAGTACCAGTGTAACCAAACATGTTACGCACTTCGTTAAAACAAACAGCATCTTCAAGGAAGTTCTCCGCAATAAACTTGGCACGAAGAGGATCCCCCGGAAGAAGAATTTTATCAGCAATTTCACCCTGCTTAGCAGCAATATGGATAGACATAATATAAGATACCAAACCCGTCAAAAAGCAAAGGGAAAATAGGAGTTGGGTGCAGTGAGCGATGCTCGCTAGACCAACTATCTTTTTCCCACTGCTTTTAGGGGGGGTCAATTCCTTTCTTTCTTAATTTAGATGATAAATAGGAGAATAGCACGGGTTCAAATTCAAAACCAAACTACCCTACCTTTCAATGTTTTTAGAAAAGCTTTCCGCTCGTGTTCAAATCAGAACACCTTGCTCTACCTTCCTTTTTGTATATTTAGGATAGCGACAGAGAACAAAGTAAAAATAGGAAACTGACGAAGCATCGCAGATGCTAGACAGTTTATCTTTTTTACACAGTTCTCCGCCCGTATTCAGTTCAGCAAATACGGTTTACCCATCCTTTCTTTCTTGATTTTAAAATTAAATATTTCGCAAAACAGTTAGCCCGAGTTTGACCATAACTCAGATACTCTGCCTTTCTGTAATTCCTAGTTTACCAATGAATCTAAAAATGCATACAGTTTTGCATTCATTTCAGAATATTCGTTTCCACGTAATTCTTCTGGTGTTTGAACAAAAGGCAACTTTTCACTTTGCTCTCTTAATTTCTCCTCACCATCCGCAGCAATCAATAATTCTACTGCGTCTGGATCAAATTCCAAATGAGCCTGAAAGGCATAATGTTTCGGACTGAAGCGAATAATTTGGCGTAGACAACCTTGACTGGTCGCAAGAACAACAGCATCCTCTGTCAGCCCTGGCATATCACCATGCCAGTGGCCAGTTTCTAAGGTTTCTCCGAGCAAGCTGACATGAGGATCTGTTAGGCCTTGCATCGTCAATGTCACAGGATAAACACCGATCTCGCGCTCAGGACTGTGCTCATACTCCGCGCCATAGGCAACAGATAGGAGCTGCGCACCAAGACAGACACCAACAATATAAATATCTGCAGCAATCGCTTCTTTCATAAAAGCAATCTCAGCCTTAGGGTCATAGTATGGGAAGTTTTCTCTATCCTCATCAGGTGATTGAGGACCACCCATAACAATCAGAAAATCAATCCCGTCAATTGTTTCAGGAAGAGGTTCTTTTTCATAAACCTTTGTTGATGTAATTTGATGACCTCGTTCCAGAGCCCATTTTAGGTAAGCACCCGGAACCTCAAATGTTTCATGTAAAATAAAGTGAACTCTCATGACATTACAATTCAGCAATAATAGCTTTAAGCAAGCCTTTGAAGTCGCCTTTAACACGTTCAGTCACTTCTACAACTTCTTCGTGGTTGAGTTCTTCTTGGAAACCAGCTGCATGGTTAGTAATACATGAAATACCGAGAACTTTCAAGCCTGAGTGAGCTGCCACAATAACTTCAGGAACAGTGGACATACCAACTGCATCTGCTCCCAATGTCTTATAGGCACGAATCTCTGCTGGGGTTTCATAAGTCGGACCTGTTACACCAATATAGACACCTTCATCAAGCTTGATACCAAGTTTCTTAGCCACTTCATGGGCAGTAGCACGGTATTCTGGTGTGTAGGCTTTAGACATATCTGGGAAACGTGGACCAAAGTCATCCAAGTTTTCACCCATCAATGGATTTTGACCCGTCATGTTGATATGGTCTGAGATAGCCATCAAGGTACCAGGGCCATATCCAATACCACCAGCTGCATTGGTTACAATGACACCTTCACAACCAAGAACTTTCATCACACGAACTGGGAAAGTCACGACTTCAAGAGGATTTCCTTCATAGAAATGAAAACGACCTTGAAGAGCCAAGACCTTGCGTCCTGAGAGTTCACCATATACCAATTTACCAGCGTGTCCGACTACTGTAGAGCGGCCCCAGTTTGGGATATCTGCATAGTCTACTACAACTGGATTTTCGATTTCTTCTGCCAATTCTCCAAGTCCTGATCCAAGGATTAAACCGAACTCGGGAGCTTGGATTCCCTTGTCTTTCAGGAAAGCAGCTGTTTCCTTGATCTTATCTAAAAATGTCATTCTGTGTCTCCTTTATTATTTTTTAGCATTTGACCGATTTTGTCAAAAGTTTTTGCATTGCGAATGGTGATGTGGCGATAAAAAGGCATCTTGAGCAAGTACTTGTGATAGGCAGTTGCATAGTAAGATTCTTCAGAGAATTTCCCCCAGAAAATCCCAAGTCTTCCAAAATGAACCACTTCATCTTTCAGTTCCAAACTTTCAACTTTCTCAATGACTTGAACCATATCCAAGCCCTCAGTGTAAAAGAGGACATCCTTTCGTGCCAAATCTTTGGTCCACCATTCAGGCAGATTTTCAAGTTCCGCTTCAAAGTTCTCAAGACTCAGTAAAGAAAAGCTCTGAATAAATGGATAATGGACTTCAAAGAAAGTCTCTAACTTTTCAACCAATTGGACTTTGGCATCTGTCGAAGTAAAGAAAATGTTGCCACTGTTGATGTAGGTTTCAACCTTTTCCAGTCCCAACTCTGTCAGTTCTTGACGAAGTTGCACCATGACAACTTTATTTTTCCCACCTACATTAATGCCCCGAACAAGTAAAGCATAGCGCGTCATCTTATACCAATTTATCTAAGAAACTTTCCCCAATCATGGCAGTTTCCACACCAAAGTTATCCGCAACTGTTGCTGAGATATCTGCAAAATGCCCAACTGGAATGACACCATTTCCTTTAAAGGCAGGGCTGTATGCTAAAAGTGGGATATATTCGCGAGTGTGGTCTGTTCCTGCATAGGTTGGGTCATTTCCATGGTCAGCAGTAATCAAGAGAAGGTCGTTCTCTCTCATGGCTGCGATAATTTCAGGCAAGCGTTCATCAAACTCATGCAAGCAATCACGGTAGCCATGAGCATTGCGGCGGTGTCCATAAAGGGCATCAAAGTCAACTAAGTTTGTGAAGGAGAATCCTTTTTCAAACTCAGCAAGTCTCATGGTCTTCAATAATGTATCAATTCCGTGGCTGTTTGACTTGTTGTGGCCCATGTCATGGTTGATACCCGCACCGTTAAAGATATCGTTGATTTTACCAACAGCGTAAGTATAGATACCAGCCTCGTTCAATTTATCCAAAACAGTCGGTGCAAATGGAGATACAGCCAAGTCACGACGGTTAGCTGTACGAGTGAAGTTACCAGGCTCACCTACATACGGACGAGCAATGATACGGCCTAGAAGGGCAGGACGCTCAAGGGTAATCGAACGAGCGTACTCACAGATACGGTACAATTCATCCAAAGGAATGATATCTTCGTGGGCAGCAATCTGCAAAACAGGGTCAGCTGAAGTATAGATAATCAACTCCCCAGTTTCCATCTGACGTGGTCCAAAATCATCAATAACAGCAGTTCCTGAGTAAGGTTTGTTAGCTTCACGAATGACCTTGCGTCCTGAAAATTCTTCAATTTTTGTCAAGATTTCTTCTGGAAATCCGTTCCAGAAAGTATCGAAAGGCTCGGTAATATTGAGTCCCATGATTTCCCAGTGTCCAGTCATGGTATCCTTACCAAGGGATACTTCTTCCAATTTTGTCACATATCCTGTTGGATTGCTTTCAGCTGGTACAGTCTTCAGAGGCGTTTCGCGAGGAATATTTCCTAGACCGATTTTGGCCATGTTTGGCACATTCAAACCAACTGTTTTTGAAATGTGTCCCAGCGTGTCAGAAGCTCCATCTGGAACCCCTGCATTGACGAAATTATTGGCATCTGGTGCAGCACCGATTCCCACAGAATCCAGTACCACCAAGTGAATACGATTAAATTTTGACATAGTCTGTCTCCTTATTATTTTGATTAGTTTGCTTTTGTTGAAGTTAAAATCTGAACGCCATCTCGCCCCGCTACGATGACCTTATCCACCATTTGGTTGAACAAACCGTGCTCTACGACACCAACGATATGGTCCAATTCTTGCCCGAAGGCAATCGGATCTTCAATGACATCCAAGGCTAGGTCTATGATAAAGTTCTGCATATCAGTCACAAAACGTTGGCCGTCTTTTTCACGAAAACTTGGTTTGTAGCCAGCTCGCTCAAACCGACGAAAGACCTGTTCTGATCCATACTGAACCACTTCTACTGGCAATTTAAAAGCACCTAGTTTTTCTACCAGTTTGCTTTCATCTACCACCCAAATGTATTCTTTTGAGGGCGTTGCGACAACCTTCTCCATGAGAAGGGCACCACCACCACCTTTGATTCCATTAAACTGGCAATCTACTTCATCCGCCCCGTCAACCGTCACATCGACAAAATCCACTTGATCAATCGACTTGAGTGGAATGTTTAATCCTTCAGCCTGTTTACTGGTAACACTGGAAGTTGTCACAGCAGTAATCTGCAAACCTTCTTCCTTAATCCGACGGCCTACTTCCTCTACGAAATAGTAGGCAGTAGAGCCAGTTCCCAGACCGACTACCATACCATCCTTGACAAACTCAGCAGCCTTGATACCTGCCATCTTTTTCAGATTCTCCACTTAAACACCTCCATTAAAGAGCTATTTTTATTATAACATGTATCCGTTTTTATTTCATGCATACACTTGAAAAACCCGAACATTTTTATTTCGGGTTTTGGTGTCCTATTTAACCATATCAGGATCGTAATCATAGAATCCTGTGTCGAGGAAACGGTTTTTAGGGTGTAACTTGCGCACTTCCACATCTAACAAGAAAGCTTGGTCATGGCTGAAATTCCCCTCTTGGATCAAGTCACGTGCTTGAATAAAGAGTTTAGCAATCTCAACAAAGTTCTGACCAGGTGTGTAAAGTCCTTCAAGTTTCCAGTGAGTAAAACCATGCTCCACCAATTCTGTCAATTTAGTCATCAAATCAAGGTCGTTATTTGCAAAGATGTGGGTCCCATGATTGTCTTCGAAAATGGAATAATGGCTCTCTGGGTCACTCGGTTCTGCTAAGAAGAGATCACGTTTACGCGTCTTTTCGTCATCGATATGTGTAAAGTTATAATAGTTTTGCAAAAGTGGTCGCTTAGAATGGTGAATGACACTAGCTCCGTAAACCAACACTTCAGCAGGAATTTCTAAAATCTCAGGCATCTTGAAGAGCTCAGCAGATGGAATTTCACGCGCCAAAACCGCCTCAGATGCGCCAGCCTTTTGACCCCAGAAGTTAATCTGACGGCTACTAGTTACCATAGTTGAGGCATCGTAGATGGTCTTAAAGGAATAGCCATCACGGTTGACTACGTAAAAAACGCCTGCATCCCCAACAGTAATATAGTCTGTCTTGATTTCTTCCAAGAAGTCTAGGAAAGGTTTGATGCGGTCCATCATATCTTGGTGCATGAGGGCATTAACCGCAACAATTAACTCTTTACCAGCCTCATGAACGAGCTTAGCGATGGTGCGTAAGTCTTCATAACTAAAGGTTGTTGGCAGACGAAGACCAAAATCTTTCTCACCGACATAGATACGGTCTACGCCAGCTTCAAGTAACTGTTCAACTTGTTCAATACTTTCAGCAGTTGCTGTAATAATAATCTTTTCCATAAGAAAAATTATACCACATTTCTCAAAAATCAGCTATGGGTACTAGGAGTTTTATAAAAAGTCAAAGTCTTTTTTAAAGTTTGCAATCAAAAAGTGAACAGTAACTTGTACCATTCACTCTATTTTATGCATGTACTTCTTCAACTAGGTGGCCATCGTTCATGACATAAATACGATCAACCTTATCAAGAAGGCGAGTATCATGCGTAATCATAACAACTCCTCTACCTTGTTCATGGGCAATAGCAGCCAGCATCTCCGTTACTTGGTAGGCACGCTGAGTGTCTAGACTGGCTGTCGGCTCATCTGCAAGAACGATGCTCGGATTGTTATAAAGCGCTCTAGCAATCGCGGCACGTTGACGTTCACCACCTGATAGAGCCTTGGGATACTGATCTTGTACTTTTTCCAAATCCAACAAGTCAAAGAGTTCTTTTCGGTCACTTTTACTATTTTTTCCCTTATCTAGTCTGTCAATCAAATCCAGCTGTTCCTTGACCGTTAGAAAAGGAATTAAGTTTGAAGCCTGGAGAATAAAACCAAACTCTCTAAAACGGAGATCTGTTTTTTCCTTCTCCGTCAAACTTCCTGTTTCCTTCCCCTTTACCAAAATTTTTCCACTCGATGCTTCCTGAAGTTGTCCTAGAGTTGTTAGAAAGGTCGTCTTTCCAGATCCAGAAGGCCCGACGATAGCCACGAACTCTCCCGCATTTAGCTGAAAATTCGTCTCATGCAGAGCTACGACTTTCATCTTTCCTTCCCCGTAGGTTTTTGTCACTTGAGTCATTTCAATCAATGCTGTCATACTATTCTCCTTATCACTCTGCAATCGCAGTAATCGGGTCCACCTTTAACAAGCGTGGAAGTGAAATGACACCACCTAGAAGGGCCATCAAGGAAATTACCAAGCTTAGGATAGAATAGGCTATCCAACTTGGATAGAAAAAGAAGGTAGCTGGTAAGACTAAAATCACTCCTCCGATTGCCAGCAAGGCTAAAGCAATCCCCATACCAGCTAGGAGGAAGATTTGACAGAACAGAGACCATACAATGGTTTTGATCTGTATCCCCTGGGCTCGCATTATTCCATAAAGACCTAGTTTTTGGATGGTAATGATATAAACAAAAATACCCACAATCAAGCCTGTGATAACAATCATAGCAAGAATCATTCCTGAAAATACATTAACCTGAGGTGTGTAGCCAGGAATTTTCGATATCATTTTTGGAATGGAAATCTGTTTCAGTCCATCCCCGACCACTTCTATATCATTTTTCAATACCAAGGCAGAGATGGAACGATTGGCTTTCAAGGTTCCTTGTAAGGTCCAATAAGTTGTCAGACTCGTAAAGACAACAGGCTCGGTGAAAAATTTATTTCCTTGAGTCAGGCCTACAATCTTGTAACTTGCCTCGCTTCCATTGAGCTGAATGGCATCACCTAGTTTCATCCCATAGTTCTCAAAAGACTGATCCACGACAACCTCATCATCTCCTTCAGGATAACGACCCTCCGTCAAACTAGGAGAGATAAAAGAGTCCCAGTCTTGAGCAAAAATGGAAACATTGACCTTTTCACTACCATCGACTAGATTGGTTACAGCAAACATATAGCCCAATGGAGCAGCCTCTTCAGAACTCTTGTCCTTGTAGTCCTTTTCAGGAATAAAAGATGCCGTCAAATTATCATTTGCGTAGTCAGATAAAACCACACCCGTCGCTTGCCAATTATCAATAGCTGCTCGGTTGTTTCGCACAAGACCAAGAGCTAGACTGGTCATAAAAAAGACCATAAAAGCGATAAGAAAAATGGTAGTTAGAATCAAACTATATCGAAGTTTGTTTCGTACTATTTCTTTGATAGCAAGATACATGCTTATCTCCTTTAACTTTCCCCCAGAGGTAGCAAGAAGGCCACCCAATCCAATAGACAGAATCTCTGTCCTTCCATCCATTCAAAACAACTCCTACCAATACTCTTCAAAAGTATCTAGGTAGCAACTTAACAAATCATCTTAGGAGAAAGCCTCAGCTTGCTATCAATTTATATAAGTTATCCTTTCCTTTCTCAGTATATTTATAATAGAGAAGGTCAGGTCATCTGTTTTAAGTGTAACATCCATGCTATCACTTTCTCTAGTGGGTGTCAAGAAGAGTGACTTAGAAGATGATAAGAGACTTTAGTAGTTTTGTAACCATTCTGTAACAATTCTCTGCATAAAAAATGATAAAATAGTTAGGTACTGTTAAGGAGAGAATCATGCCCGCAAGAAAACTAGAAGCTTATGAGTTTGAACAAATTCCCGAATCGAAACAAACTCCGCTTTATCAAGATTATACACCTGAGGCCCCAGTCGGCCCTAACCTAAAAGAGATTTTATTTTTTGTAAATATCGCTTGTTTCTGTATTTTTATGGCACTTTTTAGTTTTATCTTTTTAGCCTTAAAATTGAACACAGCTTTGTCCTTTATCGCTGCTATGGCAACAAGCTTCGCACTTTTACAACTTCAACGAAAGATGATTAAAAGAAAATTTTCAAAATAAAGGTTGGTACTACTACCAACCTTTTTTCTAGTTATCAAAAAAGACAGTTTTTAAAACTGCTTTTTTTTTATTTATTCTTACGTTTTGAAGGAGATTGAATTGCGATTTTAACTTCAAAAATTGTTCCTCTAGGCTTGTTATCTTTGACGCTAATCGTTCCTCGTAAGGCATCTACAATCTGCTTGGCCAAAGATAGGCCCAGACCGAAACCGCCTTTCTGACGAGTTCTCGCCTTGTCTACACGGTAAAATCGGTCAAAGATTTTCTTCTTGTCAGGAGCTGAGATTCCAATTCCATTATCCGTTACTGTTAGATAGAGGTGGCGATCTGTAGCATAAACCACAAACTCAATTTTCCCATCTTCTT
This sequence comes from bacterium, assembly GCA_905221265.1. Lineage (GTDB taxonomy): Bacteria > Bacillota > Bacilli > Lactobacillales > Streptococcaceae > Streptococcus. The sequence goes on from CAJNCQ010000002.1 coordinate 283,125, forward strand.
CGGTATACTTGATGGCATTATCAAATAAGATAGTCATGAGCTGTTTTAGGAGCAACTGATCGGTCATGAATGGGCGATAAATCCGATTTTCATACTCAAAAACACGATCATTTTCAGAAGCAATCAACTCATAGTTAGCAAAGGTCGTCTTAAAGAACTGTGGTGATACTTCTGCTATTTCTGGCTTGATTCCATCATCGCGACGTGCAAGGTTGAGAAGGTTGGTCGTGAGGAAGCGCATGTTGCGAACTTCTTCGAGGCTAGAAGCAATGCTTTCGCTGGACTCCATGATCGTCGCTTCTGGTTTTCGAAAGAGAGTCTCTAAACGATTTTGTAAAACGGCCAAAGGCGTTCTCAGTTCGTGACTCGCATTTTCAACAAAGGACTTCTGCTTTTGCATACTTTCCAGCAAGGGTTTGACACTGACACGTGCCAAGTAAACACTGGCTATTAAAGACAGGAGCCAGAAACTAGCCATAACTACAACAATTAAATGCTCGTGGTTTTGGCTGATTTGCTCGAGCTGGCTGGTATTGATTAAAACCGCCGCATATTTGACGTTGCTTGAGACGGAAGACGAATTGGTTTCCATCAAGATCATTCGGTAGGTTTCTTCCTGACCATAGCTATTGAAAACTTGGATTTGGCGAATATGATTCAATTCTTTCTTGTCCAGTTTGATCTTATCCAAGCCTAAAAAACGATTGCCCAGTAAGAGTTGGTTAAAATTCTTGTCAAAGAGCAAAACTTCGGTATTGGAGCTGACATTGGGCTTGATTTCAGCCTTACTGGCATCCGCTGTTGCTGGTTGAATATCTTTGACTTCTTCAGTTGCCCTATTAAGGGCTAACTGGATAACCGCTTGGGGACTACTACTAAGAGCTTGGAGTTTTTCATCTACAGAAGTGTAGAGACTCGAGTGCATGACCTGGAGGATAATCAAGGTCATAGCAGAGAAGATTAGTGTGAACACTCCAAAGTTTCGAATGAAATAGCTGAAATCATCCGCATACCATGTTTTTTTTAGTTTATTGAACATCTTTTAAAATATACCCGACACTACGCAAGGTTTGAAGATTTTCAGCAAAGGCTGTTCCCTTCAATTTCTTACGAACTTTTGAGACATAGACTTCTACAACAGAAATCGTCGTATCGCTATCAAATCCCCATAGACGGTCAAAAATTTGCGTCTTAGGAAGAATAACATTTTGATTTTGAAGGAAATAAACCAATAACTCAAACTCTTTTCCGAGTAGTTCTACAGGCGTGTCTTCCACTTTTACTTCATTCGTTGAAAGGTTGACGACAATATCTCCATAGGTCAAGGTGTTTTCGTTAAACTTTCCTGAACGCTTGAGAAGGGCTTGAATCCGCATTTTGAGTTCTTCTAGGTAGAACGGTTTGGTGAGGTAGTCATCCGCTCCCAACTCAAAACCATGTCCCTTGTCATCCAAACTTTCCTTAGCAGTCATGATAAGGACTGGTGTCGTAATTCCTTTTTCGCGCAACTCTTTCAAGACTTGGAAACCATTTTTTTCAGGCAACATCAGGTCAAGCAAAATCAAGTCATAGACGCCACTTTCAGCTTCGTAGAGACCTTCTTCTCCATCAAAAACCTGCATGACATCTGCAAAGTCATCTAAAAAGTCAAATACTGAGTTTGACAGGCCTAGGTCATCTTCTACTAATAAGATTTTTATCATCAGAAACTCCTCCTTGTTATGATTATTATACCAAAATTGCCTTAAAAAAAACTCAACTCTCTCTTCTTTTCAGATAGAAAGTTGAGTTTTTGTTTACATAAACGAATTAAGCTTTAGCATATTGGGCTACAACAGTTTCTACTGCTGCTTTCTCACGCTTAATCAAGTCAACACGCGCTGCAATTTCCTTGATTCCCATACCAATATTACGGCTAAGAGCGAGGTCAGAGAGTTGGGGCTCAAAGAATTCCTTGTATTCCGCCAAGCGTTGCTCTGTCTTAAACACATGAGCAGGAAGGATAACAAAGCTATCAAAGCTCATGTCTCCACCAAGAGCCGCCTTAATCCAATCCCAGTTTTCACGCGCCCATACCCAAACAGTTTCCTGAGTTGTTTGATGAGCAAGGAACTGGTAATACCAAGCAGACAAGTCTTGTGGTTTCACCACAAATTTATCCTTCCATGAACTAATCAAGGTTTGGATATTGTCAGCATCTGTACTGTAGGCAAGAGCCGCTGACAGCTGACGTTTGAAGACCGCATCCGTCGTATGAGTGTAGAGGTCCAGATAAGTTGCGACCAAGTCCTTGGTCTCATGGTGTTTCATTTCATTGATGAGAACTTGAGCTCGGATGGCTGCTGGAAGTCCTGCAAGATTCTCCTTATGGGCTGCAAAGATTTGGCTAGCGACTTGACTAGCTTCTGCATCATTGGAGCGAATCATCATGAAAATGGCCAACTGACGAACCAATTCGTCTTCATCCGATTCACCATCTTTGGCTTCAAAACCAAGACGGGCATAGTTATGACGAGCCAATTTAGCAACCAGATTGTTAAAGGCTTTCTCAGTTTCTGTTCCTTCATCAATAAAGCGCTCAAGGGCAGAAATCACTTGAGAAACAGCTGAAACTACAAGGTAAGACTCTTCCTTGGCAAGTTTATCAAGCACAGGTAGCAAGTCAGCATAAGAAATGTGCCCTGCTTCAGCAAGCAAACGACGTTCTTGAACGATTTGCAATTTGCTTGTGTTATCAAGTGTCTCTAGCTCAGCAAGAACAGCATCTAACAAGTCTCCTTGATAGTCTGTAATGTAGTGGGCTGTATTTTCAGTATTGAGACGAAGGGCTCCTTTGTTTTCAGCAAGAAGAGCTGTATAGCCAGGAATTTCGATACTTTCAGTTTCAAGTGTGTCTGGCAATCCTTTCCAGTTGCTGTTGAGAGGCACCACCCAGAGGCGGTTCTTGTCTTCGTGCTCACCGATAAAGAATTGTTTTTGCGAAATCTTCAAGACGTCATTTTCAACTTTGACAGTAAGTACTGGGTAACCAGGTTGTTCCAACCAAGAATCCATGAAGGCTGCAACATCACGGCCTGACGCTTGACCAAGAGCATCCCAAAGGTCACGACCGATGGTGTTGCTGTACTGGTGTTTTTCAAAGTAGGCATGCAAACCTTTAGCAAAATCCGCATCACCGAGCCAACGGCGAAGCATGTGCATGAGACGGCTTCCTTTGGCATAGACGATAGCTCCGTCAAAGAGGGTATTGATTTCATCAGGGTGTTTGACTTCGACATGAACAGACTGCACGCCATCCGTCGCATCACGTTCAAGAGCAAGAGGTACTCCACCTGTTTGGAAATCTTCAAAGATATTCCAAGTTGGCTCGATGGCATCCACACAGACGTATTCCATCATGTTAGCGAAGCTTTCATTAAGCCAAAGGTCATCCCACCATTTCATAGTCACGAGATTTCCAAACCATTGGTGGGCAAGCTCGTGGGCGATAACAAGGGCAACTTGTTGGCGACTAGCAAAGGTTGAGTTCTCATCCACAATCAAGTAAACTTCACGGTAGGTCACAAGACCCCAGTTTTCCATAGCACCAGCTGAGAAGTCAGGAAGGGCGATATGAAGCGATTGAGGAATTGGGTACTTAACTCCATAGTAATCTTCGTAAAACTCGATTGAGCGAACGGCGATGTCTAGTGAGAAATCAAGGTTAGATAGTGGGTGAGCTTTGGTTGAGTAGACACCTACGAGGGTACCGTTTTTAGTTTTAGCGGTCACACCTTGCAAATCACCTGCTACAAAGGCTAACAAGTAAGAAGACATACGAGGTGTTGTCTCAAACTTCCAGATACCCGTTTCCTTGCGGTTTTCAACATCGATTTCTGGCATGTTTGACAAGGCCAATTCACCTTCCGCTTGGTCAAAACGAAGAGAAAGGTCAAAGGTTGCTTTGGCTTCAGGTTCGTCCACACATGGGAAGGCTTCGCGCGCAAAATGGCTCTCAAACTGAGTAGACAAGACTTCCTTCTTGACACCATCAACAGTGTAGTAAGAAGGATAAATCCCTGTCATGTTGTCTGTAATTTTTCCTGAAAAAGCAATAATCAATTCAACTTGACCAGCCTCAGCCAATTCGATATGAAGGGCTTCATTGTCATGGTCAACTGTATATGGACGAGCTTGACCTGCAACTTCTACAGAAGCGATTTCCAAGTCTTTTTGGTGAAGGGAAATACGGTCACTCTGTGCTTGACCAGTAATGGTCACCTTCCCAGAAAACGTCTTGGTCTCACGACTCAAGTCTAAAAATAAATCATAGTGTTCAGGAACAAATTGCGTAATAAAATGTTCAACTGCTTGCATAGTTTTCTCCTATTCTAAGTTTAAGAGCTGCTACTCTTCTTCAAACAAACTTATTATATCATGTTTTGCTTGAGAAAAAAGGATTGGACGGCGATTTCCAAAACTTTCTTCCTCCTAGCGGTCTACTGTGGGTAGACCTTGCAAAATTCTTCTAAAACAACCTTGCTGTCAGGTGTGAAAGTCAGTCCTGCTTCATTCAAACAGTCTGTGAAAAAGTCCTCATGAACCTGGCGCCAATAGGCCAGGGATTTGTCTCCCTCGCCTTCCTTATAAGCATGGTCAGCAGAAACTTGATTGAAAGGCTGAACGGAAACCTTTGTAATTTCGATAATGCAGACAGCCTGATTTTGACTATCTAAAATGACATCAAAGGTCCCTTCTTGCGGAAGGGGTTCGTTATCAACTGCATAAAGATCATAGGCTGATGCAGTTGCAGTCTTTTCGCCTTTTAAAACCAAATCTGCCAAGATATCAGCTTCTACTCCAAAAGCCCAAGCATCGATCTCATCTCCGATCGAGGGATTGATTTTCTTGTATGCATTCCACATTTCTTGCGGTGTCATGGGTTGCTCCTTTGTAATTTTTTACTTTCTTCTTTTACACGTTTGAGGTGGTCTGGATGGTCAATCTCTAAATCAAAAATCTCTGGAATAGAACTGTAGTGGATAATGCACTTGATACCCATCTGATTCATTTTTTCTATGAAAGAAGCATTCAGATAGCCTGCTACAGCAAAGTCAATCTTTTTCATCCTTGCCTTATCCTGCATCTGTCTCAGCATATCTAACATAATTGGACTTTCCATATCATGCCATTGACTGTTTCTCACAGTCGCAAAAACAAAAGAAGTCAAATCATTCATTCCAACTATAATCTTTGAAATACCAGTTTCAAGTATCCTGTCCAAGTCAAAATATGCTGACGGTAATTCAATCATCGTACCGACTTTCCCAGTAAAACCATGCTGACGTAACACTGTAATAGCTTGTTTTAATTGTTCGGCATCATTGATAAAAGGAAAAATAACAGACAGATTGGGATTATTTTGATAAACATCTGTAACGACATTTGCCTCAGTCTGAAATTCATCCGGACACGCCAGTAAACGCCTAGTCCCTCTGTAACCAAACAAAGGATGGCGTTCATCAAAATACTCTTTAGTCCCCTCTAAACAATTAGCTTCCATATTCGTTAATTCAGAAAAACGATACCAAACCTCTTCATCTGAGTACAAGGAGCAAATTGAGCTTAGATAATCTTTTGCAAATTGCTGACAACTTGGTAACAGTATGCTTTGATTGAGCTCTCTCAGTAAGTATTCTCCACGAATCATACCGACGTGGTGAAATAGTTGTGGGTAAACTTTTTCAGCGATTTTCTCGCCACTAAGGGCTAGCTGGTTTTTCATAGCCATTCACCTCTTTCCATCCTTCAAATTTAACCACACTTCCTCATCCCTTAAAAGGGAAAAGGCTAACAAGACCTTGCTCCTTGATAAAGCTTTGTAATCTTTCGATTTGTTCTTCTATTTTAGACTGGATATCCGCCTCGTCCAGAGTTGATTCCGCACTAAACAACTGAAGTTTTAACAAGTCTGCTAAGTAAAGTAAGCGCCATTCAATTTCAGATGTAAAGGTCGAAGCTTGCTCGATTTTTGCAAGCTTTTGTTCCAAAGTATCACCATTCAAAAATCTCTGATGTACTCTCCTTCTTATTTTTCTAGTTAACTTCTCCCCAGAATCTAGTGGACTTAAAAGGAGATTTTGATAGATGGATACCTGATTTTCCGTCTGCTTTTCCATATAGGCCAACAAGACTATCGAACTCTCAACAAAGGTCCAACTATTATAATCTCCTTCAAAGGGAATTTGTAGCAAAATATCTAACAACTTTTTAGCTAGTTCTTTTTGACCATATAGATAGAGTAAATAAGCAAGGTGATTAAGAGACTCAAGATAGGAACAGTTGGTCTTCTTGTACTTTTTTAATATTTTTTCTACATAGGGTTTTAAATCAGAATGATTTTCCACTAGCTCAAATACTTCTATCAGCTTCATCTTAACTCCTTTGTGTCTTTTCCCTAGTCAAATATCTAGTAGTTAAAGCTTTTCTAATCAGCTAATCTAACTCTGCTCGACTAAACAAGTCTATCATAGACTCAGAATCGTCGCAAAACTCCTTAAAACCTAAAGCAAATGTTGCTAAGGCATCAATATTGGAAGAATAGGCACAAAACATACTTCCTTCTGGATCAAAGTCAATAGATTCGCTTAATTCAGGCATTTTTTCCTCTAAAAATATCAAAGCAAGAGATGCCCAATCGTATCCATTTCCTTCGAATCCCTCATCTTCCCGAGTGTCGAATACTTCCTGTCTGTATTCTCCATCAGGATAATAAATGAGCGACCCTCGAACACTTTGTGTCTCTTCATCATGGACTAAAAATTTAAAAGGTGAAATTTTTTTATTTACCATTTTGTAATCTATCATTTCTTGACTCCTTACTGTATTCGCTTATGTTTAATAGAACTATGCAAATCCAGCTTAGTTACTAGGCAAAGGGAATAAAAGTATCATGTTGATTATAATAAATTAAGGCATCGACCAAGTATTCAGGGCTTGCGTCTGGCTTTTCATCCAATGCACTAGAAGGACATCTATCAGATGCTCACCATAATATACCAGATTAAGATTTCTCTCTACTACTTCCACAGGGTAAACATCTTTATCATCAACTACAACTGGATAATCCGACACCAAAATAAAGGCTATCAAGATCCAAATTCCCTTCATCATTGCCATAGAGGCAAAAGTCATCTTGAGTACATTATTCTAACTTAACTTGCTCTAAAATATCTGCTAGTGAAAAGAATTGGTGTTTACGCATGATTGCTCCTTTTATTTCTACTCACCTTCCACAAAACTAGTCAGAAAAGCCTCAAATGAAAGCCATTGACCAAAAATCTCAGCTCTTTCTTCTAAAACATAGTAGTAAACCTTGCCATAATCTTCTTCCCTTAGAGACAGAGCATAGTTTCCAGACCCAGGATCATAGGCAAAATGAAGGAGGTCTTTAGCCTGGAATCCGGCAGGAACAACCTCATCGTCAAACCAGTTGAGGGCCTTCTCAATCTCCTCTAATGAATAAAAAGCATTGAAAGGAAAGAGATGTTTGTCATCATGAACACCAGACACACAAGATTGACCACCATTGTACTTGAGATAAAAGTTTAACATGGCTTCCGGCAATTTCTTTCCAAGGTTCTCCTCAAATTGTAAAAGGTCTTCTCTTGTAATTGCCTCATTCGCATCTGTTGCTCTCAGCATAATTATCCCTCCGATTTTTACAATCTTTCTTCTAAGACCTTGTCAATAAAGTCATAGACAGTTGCAGCAACTTTTTGCATTTCTAAAGAGCCCAAAGCACCCAAATCATTTTCATAAATGCAATCATCAGCATTTTTCTTGATAAAGTAGGCCAAATCTCCTTCCTGTGCAATCATAAAGTAATCGGACTCTACTTCCTCAATCTGATAAGTCTCATTACGCTCTTGAAGATCCTCTTTAGCATACAAACAGATACCTAAGTCACCAATCTCATAAGGATCCACTTCGTCCCATTCCAATAAAAACTGATGGTAGAAACTTGGAAACTCAAATCCAAATATATCTTGTTCCATCTTTAACCTCCAATAGTGAACAATGCAAACTGTACCAAAGCATCACTTCAAACTCCAGCCACCATCCACTGTCAGGATTTGTCCTTGCATGGTGCTCGCTTTTCCACTTGCTAAGAAAAGACTAATCTCTGCTACTTCCTCTGGCTCAATCCAACGCTTGATAGGCGTTTCACTAGCCACCCAGTCAGCCAATCCACCTGGCTCAAAGTCCGCAGCGGTCATAGCTGTCTTGACTGCTCCTGGAGCGATACCAAAGACCTGAATCCCAGCTTCTACATAGTCCAGAGCCAACTGCTTGGTGAAGCCAGCCAAGGCATGCTTAGAGGAAGTATAAGCGTGTCCACCTCCACCTGCTAGGCTCGAAGCGATGGAACACATATTGATGATGATTCCTTTTTTATTTTCCAGCATTTGCGTCAAATAATAGCGCGTCAACTCAACAGGAGTCACATAGTTGATTTCAAAAATCTCTTGAATTTCCTGCGCTGTTTGATCCAAAAGTGGTTTGTAATCATCCAAGACTCCAGCAGTATTGCACAAAATATCTACCTGAGGACACCAGTCAAAAATTGGCTCCAAGTCCAAGGTCAAATCTCTCTGTAAAAAGTGGAAATCACCCTGTAAAAGTGGATTTTCGCCTTGGTCAACTCCACAAACTTGATAGCCACTCTCTAAAAAGAGTCGAGCTTGAGCCAAACCGATCCCTGAACTCACTCCCGTAATCAATACTCGTCTAGTCATGAACTTCTACCCAGTCCGTCGCTAAAACATCACAAGGTGTCGGGCTCCACATGGAAAAACCTTCCCCTTCTCCAGAAACGTTGATTAGGAAATAGGGCGTCACTTCGAGTGCAACCCCATTTTGCTCGATGGTGTCAAAGAGTTGGACATAGTTTTCTGCCCCTCCCCAACCAGTTCGTACATATTTTTTCTTAGCCTTTAATCCAGGCAGGATTTCTTCAAAAGTCATGTTTTTCTCCTTTTTTGTCTATAAACGTTGATTTAATAGGCTTTTTAGTCAGCCTATGAGTTTTAAAATATAAATTTGTTCACCTTTTTGTGGACTTACAAGCTATTCATGGCTTTTTCAAAATATGAAACCGCCTCTTTTTCTTTATCTGCAGATAGGTGGCTGTATATATCCATGGTCATAGCTAAAGTAGCATGACCTAAACGGTATTGTAATTCTTTATAGCTGATACCAGCATTTAGCAATAAACTAGCGTGAGTATGGCGGAAAGCGTGGAAAGTAAAGCGAGGAATAGAAATCTCGGCACACCGTCGATCTAAAGCCTCTTGTCTGGTTGCCAGGTTCTGGTACTCTCTCGTAGGTGTTGCAAACACCACAGACGAAGCACGCGCCCCAGACTGCAAATATAATTGGCGTTGCCTATTCTTGTATAGACGTAGCATGTTGACTGTTTTCTTGTCTATGCTGATTGTCCTAACTCCTGCTTTGCTTTTTGGTGTACCTATTAGCTTTAAAAATCTATTGTAGTTCTTGCTTATGCTGATGGTTCCATTCTCTAAGTCAATATCAGACCATTCCAGGGCTACTACTTCTCCGAAACGGCACCCAGTAGCAAGTAAGACACTATACAGAACATAATCAAGATAATAGCTGTATTTCTTAAACGCCAGTTTTTCCATGTGGAGCAACAGAGCCTTTAAGTCGTCTGAAGCTATGAACTTGATTGCTGTATTCTCACGTTTAGGCTGCTTAGGAAGAATAATGTCTCTAGCTGGATTGAATGGCAAGAGCTGGAGAGATACCCCATACTGTAAGACACGCCTATTTATTGAATGAACCACTGCATAATGGACTATCTGAGTAGATAAATCGTTAATAAAGCTTTGTATATAGCTAACAGACAACTTGGCCAGTCTCAGACTACCAAAGATAGGTATAAGGTGATTATAGAGCATTTGCTTAGTTGCTACAAAAGTCTGAGGTTTTACTGTAAGCTGGTAACTATCCAGCCATAAATCAGCTAACTCTTGATAATTCTTTACAGGTACTACTTTTGTCACTGTACAACCGTTTGATATAAAATCATCTTGCGCGTACTTTGCTTTCTGCTTGACCTCTTTTCTTGTCCTACCCGTTACACTTGTTTTGGCTTTCTTGCCTGTTACCTGGTCAACTCCTAGATATACATTAGCACGGTATACCATTGTACCGTTTTTCTTTTTGACTTCAGTTATTTGCATGTTTTAAACCTTTCTAAAAAACATCAGCAGGCAAGCTATTATCAAAAAGGTTTTAGATTGTGGTTTAAATCATGCTAGGGCTTCATAGTTTGCCCTGTATTTGATTTTAATTAGTCAGGCGGTTAAATAATACCAGAGTTGGAAATAAGGCGGATATGGGGCTAATATGGGTAAATGTTGAAAAAGTACTGACAAGTTCATACTTTTTTTAAATCTTATATTGAACCACGAGCGAAGCTTGAGAAAGCACGCGCTTCAGGATTGTTGAGCATTGTGGCGCGTGGATATGCTATAGGTCGCATTTTAAATTCAAGCGTGATATAATGATGTTGTAAATACCTAACCTTTCGCTTATTTTCAGTTAGGTACTATTAGACAAGTTGGCAGTAGCTAGCTTGTCTTTTTTGTTGCTCTTTTCCAATTTCCCTTGTTTTTGCACAATAGATCATGAAAAGATGGTTGCTATTGGCAGATATGGGGGAGTTTAGCCTTTATTCTTAATATCGTTTAATTTGGCCAATGCTTGTATTAAATTGTTGATTAATAAATCTACTTGATCTTGGGAAACTGTCTTGATAGCATCGTCAATATTGTCTGTCAGAGAGGATAAAGCATCATTTATTTGGCTAAATACTTTTTTTAAGTATGCTTTCTTTTCTTCGGGAGGTAAAGCCATCAGTTCCTTGTCGCTTAGAGTGTTTTCAATTCGTTTTATTTTTACTACGTTATTTGGGGTTTCTTCTGATTCAATGCTAACAGGATAACCAGTAACATCAAAAAAATCTTCCTCAGCTCTTACCTTATCCAAATACAAAGAAAGCTGTTCGTTATAATTTCCAAATTTACTAATTTCTTGGATAATCTTATCAGCTTGATAAGGTTCAACGATTGATAGTAACTCCATATAATCATGCGCCTCTGAGTCAAAAAAATCGAATAAATCATTTAGCGTTTTTACCTTTGAAATTTCGCAGTTATAGAAATATAAACTTGTAATTGTATCTAAGTCAAGATCTAAAAATCTAGCACGTTCTACAATTTTTAAGGTGTTTTCAAAAACATCCTTGTTAATTGTTGACTCAGAATCTATTAATCTATTTTTTATAGCTTTTTCGATTTGTTCTAGTTCAAATCGAACATCACTATACCCCAACAGATATCCAACGCTTACCCCGAAGAAGTCAGCTAGTTGCTGGGCTTTTTCTGGTTTTATTTGGCTTTCTCCGTTTTCCCAGCGTGATAGAGTCTTTTCTGATATGCTCATTTCTTGTGCTATTTCCTTTTGAGATAGCTTTTTTTCTTTACGTAACTCTTTTAATCTATTCATTTGTATCAACACCTTTCAAATGTATTATATCATTCTTTTTTTCGAACCAGACAAAAAAAGTCCAGTAAAATAAAAAATATCCTTGACAAAGACAAAAAGTGTCTGTATAATAAAAACCAATCAGACAAAAAGTGTCTGAACAGAACATCCAGCACAACACTTTTCAATCTATTCTGCTGGAGGTTGATTTTAAAAATAATAGAAAGAGGTAAGACATTTGAAAAATAATATGCGTGTTATTTTAGCAAAGAAACGCTTGAAGGTGGCAGATGTTGCAAGAGAAACAGGGCTATCAAAAAGCACATTGACTGCATTATATTATGAACGTTCAAAAAATCCGACTTTTGAGACATTGCAAAAAGTAGCTGAGTTTTTAGAAGTTACGATTGATGACTTGTTAAAGGTTGGATAAATAGAAAGGAGTAAGCCAATCGCAATACTATATTACATCTACAAGATACTCCACTGGTGCTTTACCACTGGGGATTGACCTTCTCGGAAGAAATATCCGACCTAGAACATAAAGGAGAAAACCAATGGAACTAGTCTACATGGACGGTAAGAAAGAGCCGTATACACTGAGCAGTATCGTGGCAGAATGCACGGGATTGCAACATCACACAATAACCAAGACGATCCGCAAACATCAAGCAAGGTTTGAACAGTTCGGAAAGGTTGGATTTGAAATCCAAGCTATGGAGAGTGGCCAGAATACCAAGGACTATATTTTGAATGAGCAACAAGCGACCTTGTTAGTTACATTCTTAAAAAATACTGAGCAAGTGGCCAACTTCAAAACCAACCTAGTCAAAGCATTCTTTGAAATGCGTGAGGAACTTTCTAAGTTTCGTATGCAGAGGGCGCTAGAAAAGCCAAAAAGAAAAACACTGCATGACAGTATTGAGAACTGGGAACAAGCACCAAAGCACGCGCATAGCACCATGAACAACCTGCTACTGAAAGCAGTAACCGACAGGAACGCTAAGCAGTTAAGGAAAGAACGTGGGGGCTATAATGGCATCGATAGCTTGACCAGTGACGAGCTAGAGCAATACCAGGCATTTGAGGATATGGTAATAGCCATGATTTGCTTGAATATGAGTTATCAGGAAATTAAGTCCCTGGTATTCAGAAATAAAAAACCACGCACTAAATGCGCGTGATTGCAACAAAAAAGGCTTACCGAGACCAATCAGCAAAGCCTTTCACACTAACACTAAAACGAATTTAACAAAGCAGGCAAGCTATTATTAAAGAGGTTTTAGTAAAGATTTATACCTGAATTATAACATATTTAGGGCAATTTGACCATACGGAGAGCGACAACTCTTAAAACTGGTACTTTCTCACGCTTTCAAATATTGGCGAGTCTGGGCGTGGGAATTAACTAATATAGTAAAAGGCAAGAAAGACATTAAAAAGCTGTCGAAACAGGACAAGCCCATCAAGGCAATTACACAAACATAGAAACAGAGGTAAACACCATGGCAGAAACAACATACGAGAATTTAACTAGACGTATAGAAAGAATTAGCTCAGAATTACACCAAGCTGACGAAAATAACGATTTTTCTAGAATATCGCTTATATCAGGACAGGTAAAATCTATCAAAGAAGATTTATCTCGTCTACTTTGGATTGAACTTCCTGAATTGAATGAAAGTCATAAAATCGAGGCAGTCTCTAAAAGCACTACGGGAATGTTTTTCCACCCTGGTATTTTTGAAATGGACGCTATGCGACAAGCCTTCTTTAAACGCCAAGCCAAGCACTTTTTTGACAACGAAGCAGAGAGCAACAGGCGTATATAGAACATGCTGAAAAGGAGTATTTAGAGGCTACTATAACCTTAAAAGATATTCTTTTTAATTCTAAAAACGCTAATCGGAAAGTAAGTAAAGATCATCTTATAGAGCAGTTTGAGGAGGCGATGAAATGAATGAGCTAGATTTAACCAATACACAGGCGGTTATCTTTTCCGTGGTATTGATTGGCCTACTGCTTTATCTAAACCACCGAGACCTTAAAAAAAGCGCCCAAATTGATCGAGAAAGCACACGGGAGATAGAAACACCTAGCGAGGATTTAAACCCTGATTATGGGCGATATATCCAGCTTGCAGGGGTAGACGTATGGGGAGGAATTGAATGAGTCTAACAATGAATGACAAGCGAGTATTAAGACTAATCAACGTAGGGGCTGAAAACTCCATAACAGGGGCAGAAATCAGCCTAATCACCAAACTAGCAGAAAGAACCGTTCAGGATATTATCAGCCGTCTGATCACGCGCTACGGTGTTCCTATCGTTGGGGTACGTCACGGAGCTTTTAGAGGCTACTTTATACCAGCTAACAAAGAGGAGCTACTGGATGGAGCAAAGGCATTCTATAACCAGGTACAGGAAGAACAGAAACGCCTAACCGTCCTTTTAAATGCCGATTTAGAGAGTTACAAGCAACTGCTGAAGGGAGAGGATGAATATGTTTAGCTTAAGTAAAGAAAGTGAAAACAGTCTAAAACGTGGCATCTTAAAACTGGTAGAAAACTTTCTAAAAGACTATTTAAAGCCTAAACAACGTATAACAGGACTAATGACACCTAAACAACTCAAGGAAGAGTTAGAGATAGACTACAATACCTTAAAACGTTGGGAACGTGCAGGGCTCAAAAGGTTCACTCCTCCTATCGAGGATACACGCAAAGTCTTTTATAGAATCGATGATATTCTAATATTTCTAGGAGCTGATAAAGAATCATAAGGAGTAAAACGTGGCGAGAACAAAAATATATTTTTGGCTAAAAATTGATAAGAAATTTTTTGATAATATTTTTATCAAGAGACTAAAGACAGTACCTGGTGGGTACACTATGACAGTTATTTATATTAGGCTCATGTTAGAGAGCTTGGAAAGTGACTGTATTTTATACTATGAGGGCTACTTTAACAATCTCAAGGAAGAGTTAGCCCTAAAATTAGATGTATCAGAAGATGATATAGATATGACCATGGCATACTTTACTAAGTGTGGTCTAATACAAATTGATGAAGATAAAAACGCAGAACTACCACAGGCTAAAGCCTTGGTACAGCAGGAAACCAACCAAGCAGCATATATGCGAGAATATCGGAAACAGCAACGAGAAAACAAAGAAAGCCTTACAATGTCATCCGATAATCTTACATTGTTAACTACATGTAAGACAGAGATAGAGTTAGAGAAAGAGATAGAGTTAGAGTTAGAGTTAGAAGAAGAGATAGAGAAAAAAACTTCTTCTGCTCCTACTGCTGAAATCTCTAACTATTACCAAAAGCGTATAGGGGTTATGGATGGGCAACAATATCAAATACTGACTGACTATCTTACTCTTGACAGTATGGAGCTAGAGGTTATCAAGACTGCCATAGACAAGGCTGCAGATAACGGCAAGCGATCTTTTAGCTATATCAATTCAATACTCAAGAACTGGCGACAGAATGGTATTAGGACCATGATACAAGTCGAAGCTGAACAGAAACAGTTTCAGCAAAAGAAACAAGGAAAGTCTGATGACGATATTCAAGACCCGTTTATCTACTGACGGAGAGGAGAATCAATGGAATTACTGAATACAGACCAGCTTAATGAAAAAATAAAGGTGACTGATAAGCTTTGCCCAACTCATCAGATTAACCTAGTACAATTCAAAAAGCCAGATGGTTTTACATCACCCTACTGCATGGAATGTACTAGGGAGAATATTAAACAGACGGAGCTAGAGGGCGTAGAAAAAGCCCTAGGGCATGATCTGGACTCTTCAACCTATGATGTGCTAGCGCGTGAAAGTACGGTGTCAAATGAGCTGAGAGAGGCCTCTTTTAGCACTTTCAAAGCTGAGACAATAGAGGAACACGAGGTCAAGGAATTTGCTATCAAGCAAGCTAAGCAGTACCTAAACGGCATGACGGGCAACACGCTGATTATGGGCAAACCAGGCACTGGTAAAAGTCATTTATGCTATTCCATGGCCAAAGTCATCAACGAGGGCTATAAGGCTAAGAATGACCCTAAGAGCGTCCTCTTTGTCAGCATTGCTGAAATCGTCACGCGCATCCAGTCAGGCTGGCAGTATAGGCAGAGTGATTTTACAGAGTATGACGCCTTGAAGCTGCTGACTGAGGTTGATTATCTCTTTATTGATGATTTAGGTACAGAAAGCGTTATGAATAGCCGAAAAGATGAGGCTAATAACTGGGTACAGACCTTTCTTTTCAAGATTTTTGATAGTCGGGAAACAACTATCATCAATACCAACCACAACGGAAAAGAGTTGGCCAGAATTTATAATGACAAGCTAGTCAGTCGAATTGGCAAACGGTCAGAGGGAAATGTATACAACATGACAGACATCAAAGACAAGAGGATGAAGCGTAATTTTTAACCAAATAAAGAAAGGATGAAGTCCATGATAGAACCAGCATACTTTGAACAAGCAGATCAGGAACTGGAGGAACTCAATCGCAAACGTGACGATTTTATGGCGGATGCAACACCAGTATATCTTGAAGATACGCCTAAACTGATTGAACTAGGTGAGAAGCTCCGTACAGAAGACACCAGCATAAATGCCTATGAGTTATACAAACACCCTGAAGCGCGTGCAAAGTTATTCGCCCAAATCGCGGAAGCCTACTTCTTGCTGATTGCAGATAGTTCACCAGTATCAGTGGAGCCAACACAAGCACAGCGGATACATTTTTGCGAGTACCTGGAAGGACAGTTCCAGAATATCATTAAGAAGTTGATTGCAGGAACTGACAAGCAACTTCTGGAGTCTTTACTTGAAGCTTTGCAACTGCCCAAAGAAAAACAAGCTCAGTTTGTCCGTGATGTGGTAGTAAGTGGCTTACTCAGTGAAGAATAGTAGCAAAGAGGCTTTGCCTCTTTTTGTGATTTCATTACTACTAACCCAATCAATTTGGGTTTTTCCATATAGGGGTATTTTGAGAGAATGGAAGTTATAAAATCAATAACCATAGAGACATTTATAAAGCCAATGAAAAACAAGAATATCAGTCATGGTATAGCTGAGTTGGACGGTAGAAAACTAGAAATAGACCTAGATAGTCTGTATATCACCTTTGGAAGTAATCATTTTGATTTAGCAAGTATACCAGGAACTAAGGGAGGTAATCGCTACTTCTTTCTCTGTCCTATTTGTGGTAATCGATGCAGAAAACTCTATAAGAGACTTTTGATATATGGTTGTGGATCATGCCAGAAAATACACAAGTCAACACTGAACCGAAGTAAAACAGATTGTCAGTATTATTGGGAGCTTGCGCTTAGGGAAGCTAGAAAGGTAGAACCAGGTTGGAGTCCCAAACGTGGCGGATATATGTTTGATAGTTTTCCTGAAAGACCAAAGTATATGAAACGGAAACGATATTACAAGCATTATCAAAAGTTTGTTAACTACACCAGAAAAGGGGATAGCTTTTGGCTGAATGGTTTGAGATCCCTGAGATAATTTGTAGTAGGGTGCAATTTACAAAACAAACAAATACTACATATTAGACGGTTTAAATGTTAAAAAAAGCTAGATATATCAAGGATTTAAGTAAGTAGAGCGTTCCAAAAAAGAGTGCGATAAAGGGAGCGCGTGTTTTGATAAAAAAATTATTCGTTTAGGAAAAGGAAACAGGAAATACTTAGGTTTTGGTAAGATAACGAGGTTTTCCGAGGGTTAGAAAAGGTGAGATTGTGGCAAAAAAGATATGCTTAAAATACAAGGGTACATGTACTTGAACTCCGAGCGAACGCCGAGAAAATGCAAAAAAAGCCAAGGCGCTCCGCCTCAGCAATAATTTTCAAACACTATTATTATATCACAAAGGAGGCTAAGGCATGACACCAGAGCAGGTAAAAGAAAAACTAGAAGGCGTTAAGTGGATAAACAAAGAGATAGAGGGCTTATATTTAGAGCTTGCGGCTTTAGAAAGTGGTATTATCAAAAAGCAAGAACTGAGCACTACCAGAGTACAAACAAGCAGGGTAAATACGGCCGAGAATAACCTTATAAGTGTTCTGAAGCTAAAAGAGGATACGCTCCAGAGAATTGAGCGTCTCACTGAGGAAAGAATGGCAATATCTGGGCTAATCGATAAGCTGGCCAATCCGTTTGAGCGTTCTGTTCTAAGGCTTTTTTACTTGAATGATTTCGACGCTTGGGAGGTTGCTGAGGAAATAGGGAAGTCTAAATCTTCGATATATCGAGTAAGGCAGGAAGCTATAGAACATTTGGCAGGTAGGATAAATGTGGATTGATTTAACCTTACCACAGAATTAGGATCGTATGGGGAGCCCTAAGCTTCATATTTGCCCCTATTTCGCTTTGTTTTGGAACGTACGAAAAAACACCACAGATAATAAACTACAAGCCCTTAGAAACGAATCTGGGGGCTTTTGCAACGCGACAGAATAATGAGTAAAATCTCTTTACAGTACGTGTAATACGTGTTATAATAATACTGTCAGGAGGTAAAAGCGCTATGCCTATGACACAAAAAGAGATGGTCAAACTCCTTACGGCTCATGGTTGGATAAAAACCAGAGGCGGTAAAGGCTCCCACGTTAAAATGGAGAAAGAAGGAGAAAGACCTATCACAGTCCCTCATGGTGAACTGAATAAGTACACTGAAAGAGGGATAAGAAAGCAAGCAGGACTGTAATAAAGGCAGTCCCCCGCTTGTCTTTGATTTTGGAGGTAAACTATGCTTGTCACTTATCCAGCTTTATTTTATTACGACGATACAGACGGAGCTAACGCCCCTTACTTTGTAACTTTCCCAGATTTTGAACATTCAGTAACTCAAGGGGAGGATATGGCAGACGCTATGGCAATGGCCAGCGATTGGCTCGGTATTAACCTAGCTGATTATATCGAGAATGGGCGAGAAATTCCTACCCCTACTCCTATTAACGCTTTATCTTTGGCTTCTAACAACCCTTTCCAGGATGATGAGGACATAGATCTAGTCTATGATCCTAGTAAATCTTTTATCTCTATGGTTATGGTTGACGTTGCAGAATATCTAGGCAGTCAAGAGCCTGTTAAAAAAACCCTAACCATTCCACGTTGGGCGGATACATTAGGGCGTGACCTAGGGTTGAACTTCTCACAGACCCTAACAGATGCTATTGCTGATAAAAAAATCCATGCTTAATAATTAACTATGATATAATTGACTTATAAACAGAGCTTTTCCATCTCCCCTTGAAACAGTTCATTCTGCAGTAGGAGGTGGGACGGTTCTGTTTTTACCATAAAGGAGTATTTAACATGGCAAAAGTTAAAGAAAAATGGAACCCAACAATATCACATATTGTCCCTAAAGGTACCAAACTAGCAGACGGTACAATATTAGACAAAGAAACAACCTTAACACAAGAAGAATTTACTAAAAATCCCCCTGTTATTCCAGCAGGACACCCTTATTATAATCTTTTAGCTAGAATAAGCAGAGAGGAAATAGAAAAGGAAGAGCTATAGCACCAAGAAGCAGTAAAATATAGCAGTTTTGCGCGTGATATTCGCTTGAAAATGACTTGTTAAGGTCAACAAAATTGATAACCACGCGCTTTTATCTATCTTACCTTTTCGATAGATAAAACAACCAATGCGCGTGATAAACATGGTATAATATATTCACAGCTGGAGGCTTGCATAGTCTGGCCGATTAGGGAGAGTTAGACCGTGAGGTCATACACTCCCTTTTTTGGTATAATAAGCCTATCAGATAAGCAAAAACAACTAAAAAAGCGTAGCTGATGACTACGCTAGTTCTTGCCTGCTGAACTCGTAAATTATTGACCTATTTTAGGTCTTTTTTTACTCCCCTTTTTGTGGACTTTGGGAGAATATTAAAGGTCATTTGTGACTATGTTTTTTCAAAAATTCCACAAAAATATAGCCTAAAAACACCTATTTGAAGCCATTCCTAAGCATTTCTTAAAATTTCTTCAAATGTCATGTTTTTCTCCTTTGTTGTCTACTTTTTTATTATAACAAAAAATCGACAACCAATCTATCATGGTTCCCGATTTTGTTCTTCCCTAGTCTTTCCCACCAAGTTTGCTATTGATGGTCATCATGATGCTGGCAATTTTCTCTCCCCAGTATGGATCAGAAGCATAGCGTACATTCATTCCAGTTGCTTTGTTTCCAAGGTGGTCTCTGCCATAGTCAATGTAATTTTCACGAATCCACTTAGCCGCACCGAGAATCCCCTTATCCACATCATCAAATTTTTTGGCCGAGGTATATGGGCTCGAATCATAAGCTGCAATTCCAAAGAAGTTATTCTTATCCTTGGCAATCTGGCTCCGTCCCCAAGCACTCTCGAGTGCACTATGGGCCATTAAGTAAAGGGCATTTATACCATAGCGTTTCTCAGCTTCCTTAAAAATAGCACCCTTACCAGCGAGACGACTATCCCGAATATTCATCAAAGAATAAACTTTATCCAATTCAGCTGCGCTGTAATTACTTGGTTTAGTCAAATTTCTAAAGAGGAAGGGATTTTCAATGGTGAAACCATCAAAATGAATTCCATCAGTTGAATAATATTTCTTACCAATAGTCATAGCTGAGCTATGTGGCGCAACACGGAGACTCACATAAGGTGACAACTCATGGTAAAAATACTTGCCATCACTTGTATAATGAGGGACAAATTCACTATCTTTATCAATAGCTACTAAATCACTTTTATTCATGAAGCCGGATAAACCAGAAATATTGACTGGTATTTGACTATCTTTTTTAGATTGTGCATCTCCAAGTGAGACGATAGTTCCCTGTGATACATAACTCAATCTTTCACCAGAAGCGCTATAAACATAAGCAGTAATTGGCTTCACTTTATAATATTTTGCCTCTGAGATCCACTTCCCATTATTCTGGAAGGAATACTCTTTACCTTTGATCGTAAAAGTACCTGTTACATATCGACCATCATCTTTTAGATAGTACCAAGCATCGTAATCTTTGTCAAAAATCCATTCATTTTTGGCCATATAGCCACCAGATTTAAGGTAGTATGATCCAATCCATTCACGGGAAGCGTAGGCCCCACCTGACTTCAAGTAGAACCAGCTATTGTAGGATTTATCAAAAATCCACTCTTTTTCCGCCATAGCGCCACTATCTTTCAGATAGTAGTCACTTTTCCACTGGCTACTTGCCATCACACCATCGCTATTGAAATAGTACCATGTTCCTTTGATTTTTTCCCATTTATTGCGAGAAATCTTGCCTGAAGCTGTGGCATAGTACCACTTATCAGATATTTTCACCCAATCATTTTCTGCCATGGCACCACTACCTTGGAAGAGATAGTCATTATAGATGGTGCGACTAAGCATGACACCTTCTTTATCAAAGTAATACCAGACGCCCTCAATCTTTTCCCATTTGTCGCGAGAAATCTTGCCCGAAGCTGTGGCATAGTACCACTTGTCAGATATTTTCACCCAATCGTTTTCTGCCATGGCACCACTACCTTGGAAGAGATAGTCATTATAGATGGTGCGACTAAGCATGATTCCATTTTTATCAAAATAGTACCAGCTGCCTTCAATCTTTTCCCACTTATTGCGAGAAATCTTGCCTGAAGCTGTGGCATAGTACCACTTGTCAGATATTTTCACCCAATCGTTTTCCGCCATAGCACCGTTACCTTTGACAAGGTAATCATCAACTATGCTATTACTGAGCATAATGCCATTTTTATCAAAGTAATACCAAGTGCCACTAATTTTTTTCCAGTTTACGACAGGCTGGTTATTTTCATAAAAACGCCAGTTTCCTTGTTCTTTCTGCCAACCTTCCTTGATAACTTCTTCTTTTTTTTCCTTTTTGGAAGGATTTTCCTCTTTTACAGCTGGCTCTTTCTTCGCCTCGACTTTAGGAACTTCTTTCTTGGGAGCAACTTCTTCTTTTTTCTCGACTACATCTGTGGTCTGAGTTTTTTTCGTAACCTGAGATTCTTCAGCATATACAGATGTCTTTGCAAATCCTGCCATAGAAAGAACGACAGTACTTGCAAGTAGTATCTTCTTCATTTTATTCTCCTCAGTAGAAAACTATCTACACTATTACTAGTTTATAAAACCTATTGTAACATAGTTGACTAACGGAAATATTACAAATTGATGAAGATTCTATGTCTTGTTGACGATAAGGAAGACCTAGCTTATCTCAGACTGGCTTTCACTTCTCGACGGAGAGCTTCCAAGCTACTAATGCCATATTTGTCCATAACTTTTGGCAGATTTTCGATGATATCAGGACAGGCATAAGGATTGGTAAAGTTGGCTGTTCCAACTCCGATGGCAGAGGCACCAGCCAGATACATTTCTAGCGCAGCTTCAGCCGAATCCACTCCCCCCATCCCTATGATGGGAAGTTCTGTTGTTTGGGCGACTTGGCGGATGAGTTTGAGGGCTACTGGAAAGACTGCTGGGCCAGACATCCCACCCGTTCCATTGGCTAGGATTGGTTTTCTGGTTTTGAGGTCAAATCGCATACCGACTAGAGTATTGATCATGGTTAAGCCACTTGCTCCTGCATCTTCTGCGGCTTTGGCAATGGTGACAACATCCGTCACACTAGGGGTTAACTTAACATAGACTGGCACATCAGAGGCTGCCACAGCTGCCTTTACCACTTCATAAGCTAGATCAGGGTCTTGCCCAATCAAAAGTCCATGATTACCGTGATCCACATTGGGACAAGAGATATTGAGCTCAATAGCTTTTACATTTGCCGCCTTGGAAATTCCCTGAGAAACGGCAGCATACTCTTGTTTTGAAAAGCCTGCTACATTTGCGATGATGGGAAGCGTAGGATACTCTCTTTCCAGCCAAGGCAACTTTTCAGCTAAAACAGCTTCTAAACCAGGATTTTGCAAACCGATTGCATTGAGCATACCAGCAGGTGTTTCTGCCACCCTTGGAGTTGGATTGCCAAAACGGGGTTCTAGAGTCGTTGCCTTGATCATAATGGAGCCTAAAAGGTCTAAATCATAGTACTTGGCATACTCCTGACCAAAACCAAAACAGCCTGATGCTGGAATGATGGGATTTTTCAAATCCAAGCCCGGTAGAGAAACTTGTAAACGATTTGTAGTCATAATTTTCTCCTTATAATACAACTGTTCCTGTGCGGAAAACAGGGCCATCTTCACAGACACGTTGGCTGACGGTTTCACTATCTGGCACTTTTAGAACGCAGGCATAGCAAGCCCCCATCCCACAAGCCATACGGGATTCAAGAGATAGATAGGCTCTTGGATGATCATAAAAGGTTTGATTGATATACTTCATCATTCCAGGTGCCCCACATGAGTAAACAGCATCAAACCGATTTTCTAAATCATTGATGACGACGGACACATTTCCCTTGATACCATAAGAACCATCATCTGTCGTTACAAAAACTTGACCATATTGGGACAATTCCTTTTCTAGGATAACAGCATCCTTATTAGCAAAACCGAGGACTGTGGCTACTTTCACCCCACGCACATGCAATTCCTTGGCCACCTCGAGCAAGGGCGGAACACCAATCCCACCACCAACGAGGAGAACTTGGCTCTGATTGTCTAAAGCAGACAAGTCAAATCCATTTCCCTGAGGCCCCATCACATCAAGAGTATCTCCCTGACTTAATGTTGAAAAAATGGCGGTCCCAGCCCCCTCAATCCGATAAATGAGATGACACTGCTTGTTTGCCTTGTCAATAGACGAAATTGAAATAGGACGGCGTAAGAGATGGGCATCATCAGGCACACGCAGATGGAGAAATTGGCCTGCTCGCATGGCTTCAACCATTTCCCCTTCTAGGACTAATTCAAAGATTGCTGGCGCGATTTCCTCTTGTGCGACCACCTTCATAGTTTCCAAACGAATGGCACCCAAACGTTTCTTACATGTGGGATTCATGACTTTTCCTCCTTAAATTTAAGGGGACCAGATAAAGAAAAGACCTTGCTAATGCAAGGCCTCAGTTAGGTTAGGCTAGAACTCATGCGCACACTTAAAAAGTCCCCACAGGAGAGCCCCTATCCCTTTTATCTGACACCTTGTGAGTCTCTCTGGACTCCCCTTAAAGGTTAAATTTGTATTAGTATACTCTTTAGATGAAAAAAAGTCAAGTAGAAAACGAACATTCTACTTGACCTTACTGGGTTATTTTTCACGAATGACTTCGACCTTGTAGCCATCAGGATCCTTGACAAAGTAATAGTTTGGTGGGGTTCCTGGTAGGCCTTTGGGCTCTGTAACCTCATAGCCTTTGGCGCTATGTTCTTGATGAAGTGCCTCAAGATCAGGTGTACTAAGGGCGATATGGGCAAAGCCATCACCTACCACGTAAGGGCCGTGATCATAGTTATAGGTCAATTCCAACTCGTAGTCATCACCATCAAGTTCTAGATAGACAATGGTGAAGGCATAATCTGGAAAATCCTTGCGACGCAATTCTTTAAAACCAAAAGCGTCTTGATAAAAGGCGATTGATTTTTCAAGGTTTTCTACTCGCAAGCAGGTGTGTAGCATTTTTGAAGCCATAGCTTTCTCCTTTATTTCTAAAAAGACTGGGACAATTCTGTTCCAGTCTTAAAAGTAATTATTTACCAAGTTTTGCTTTAGCTGCATCTGCAAGAGCTGTGAAAGCTGCTGCATCGTTAACAGCCAAGTCAGCAAGCATTTTACGGTTAACTTCGATTTCAGCCAATTTCAAACCATGCATCAATTGTGAGTATGAAAGTCCGTTCAAACGAGCTGCCGCATTGATACGAGTGATCCACAATTTACGGAAGTCACGTTTTTTCTGACGACGGTCACGGTATGCATAGTAGTAAGAGTTCATTACTTGTTCTTTTGCAGTACGGAACAAGATGTGTTTAGCTCCATAGTAACCTTTTGCTAATTTAAGAATACGTTTACGACGTTTGCGTGATACAACGCCACCTTTAACACGTGCCATGTTTTATTTCCTCCAAATATTTCCTAGAATTGTTTACTTACTGTTAGGCTATTATTTCAAGCGAGTAAGCATTGCTTTGATACGTTTGAAATCTCCTGAATGCACCATAGATGCTTTACGAAGATGACGACGTTGTTTCTTAGTTTTTCCGTGGAAACGGTGAGAAGTGTAAGCACGGAAACGTTTAAGTCCACCAGAACCTGTACGTTTGAAACGTTTAGCTGATGCGCGGTGTGTTTTTTGTTTTGGCATGATTTTTTCTCCTTTATTTAACTTTCTGACAATTATTTTTTGTCAGTTGCTGGCGCCAATTGCATGAACATTTGGCGTCCATCCATCTTAGCTCGTTGTTCGATGATGGCAATATCTTGTGTTGCTTCAGCAAACTCGGCTAAAACTTTTGCACCAATCTCTTTATGGGTAATCATACGACCCTTAAAGCGGATAGATACCTTAACTTTATTTCCTTTTTCAAGGAATTTACGTGCATTGCGAAGTTTTGTGTCAAAGTCTCCCTTGTCAATAGTTGGACTCAGACGAACTTCTTTCACAGTAACAACACTTTGTTTTTTACGTTGTTCTTTTTGCTTTTTCTGATACTCAAATTTGAACTTACCGTAGTCCATAATTTTAGCAACAGGCGGTTTTGCTTGGGGTTGAATCAATACTAAGTCAACATTTGCACTATCAGCCAATGCTTGCGCTTCGCTGAGTGGCTTGATGCCTAGCTGTTCTCCCTCAAGACCGATCAAGCGAACTTCACGTACACGAATTTCATCATTGATGAATAAGTCTTGCTTTGCTATGGTTTTCACCTCTTTTTTATTATTAGAGAAAAACAAGAGCGGGCTCGTAATGATACAAGCCCGCACGTTATGATAGCGTTTCTTAGAAACTTTTCATCCGTAGGGCCAGGCAACTTGATGTCACAAGGCGAGAAGCTCTCACTTCTGCTTTTCTCAACTTTTATATGATACCAAGTTTTCTATCCCTTGTCAAGATAAAAAGTCATTTTTTCAAAAGCTTTCTGTTTTCTTCTTGATGTCCGCATCAAAAAGAGAGAACCTAGTTGGTTCCCTCTCTATGTTAGTTTTTTCCTCACCTTCCCTATAGAAAAACTAAGCCTTAAAAACTTCCTTTTTACGTGAACTTCCCCACCTTTCGATAAATAGAATCCCCACTAACAAAAGGATAATCAGGCAAGGAAGTAAGACCATCCCCATGTTCCAATGTAGATCGACATTATTAATCTGCTTAGGTAATCTTCCAGATAAAATCTCTACTGAACGCAAGTAAGTAAAGGGAATCAGATGTGCAATACTCTGAAGAGGCTGGATCGTTTGGATACCAAACAATAAGCCAACAATCCCAATGAGTGAAAGAAAGAGGACAGGCATTTTTTGCTTGAAAAAGTAAGCAATCAAGTAGACGACTTCCACAATGACGATAAAGGCTAAGAAAGCTAATAGCAATCCAGGAAATAACACATCTTGTATCTTCCCAATAGTTACCTCTTGATTGGTTAAGCTATAGAACGGGTAGGGATAATCTAACTGTCCAAAACCACTTATCAGACTTCCCACTAGAAAAGAAAATCCACAGATTCCGATAAACAGCACGGTTACATAGCTCACCCCAACTCCCAGAGAGGACATGGAAAATGTCACTTTTGAAAAAGGGTATAACTGAGCTGTGTCCAGATTATTTTGATATCTTTCTGCGAACAGTTGTGTTAGCATAAAAATAATACCAATCACAAATAAGGTTGGGATGATAGCCTCTAAAATCCAGACAATCTGATCAATCCCGTGGGTCGGAAACTCCAAAGTATGTGCTTTTATGTTCAAGGGATACAGGGCTTGGTAAATCTTTCGTTGGCGGTCAACTGCCATTTTAAATTCAGAGTCAGAAGTCGGTTGATTTGATATAACTTCATAATTCTTCTCTTCATCTTGCCACTGCAAATAGTAGGCTTCCTTCCAGCGTCCTTCTTTTAACAAAGTCAGAATTTCTTTCTTTTGCGTCAAAAGATTTTTTTGCGATTCTAAATTTTCTTTAACAACCTGGTATTCCTCCGAGCTGGTGTCAGAGATTTGGGAGAGTTTCACTTCATTTTCATTGATGATTCTCTCATGTTTTACAAGACGGGTTTCCAACTCGCTCTCCAAGCTGTGTGAGTTTGCAGTCTGACTATTTAAATAAAAGGTAACACCAAGTACAGATGCAAATAAAAGTAAGATAATCCAGTTTAAACGACTTTTGAAAACTTTCTTTAACAAAAATAGGCTAATATCTTTCATAACGGAACCTCTTCTATCTGCCCCTGATGAATGGTTACGATGCTATCGCAAATCTCCACTAACTCCTCTTTGTAGTGGGAACTCAAAAGAACCAGCTGTTCTTTTCTATCGATTTGTGCCAGCCTATCAAAAAACTTCTGTCGATAATACTCATCTAAGCCATTTGTTATCTCATCCATGAGCCAGCATTTCGCCTGATTGAGAAAATACATGGTAATCACCAAGCGTTGCTTCATCCCTAAGGAATACTTGCGGATGGGAAGGTTGATATAGTCAGACATTTCCCAATAGGCGATTTCGTCCCCCAAGTTTAGGTCTGACTTCCAGATGTTTTTTATGAGACGAAGGTAGTCCATCCCACTTAAGTTTCCATCCAGCCATTCAACGCTCTCATAATAAAATAAAGAAGGAGAGACTGCGATATGTCCACTACTGAGGGGAAGCAGCTTGCTAATAGCTCGGAACAGGGTCGTCTTTCCCGATCCATTGATAGCAAGAAGGCCATAAATCCTACCTTTTTTAAAGGTGAAATCAACATCTTGCAAGATGACTTGTCGCGTTTTTAAGGTAACATGAGTAAGAGTTATCATATCCAGCACTCCTTTTTCTAACTCTTTAACGATTGATAGTTTCCTGTCTAGTAGTTAATGACCTCATAGCGAACAGAATACCAATCGGAGCAACTTTTTAGTCATTATAGAATAATAAGCAGACCCTCTTGAAATGTTTACATATATACGTCCGTGGTAATTCATACTAAACTTCCAAGCAGTATTCCAATCATACCAATAACTTTTAGTAACTGTCACAGTTGCTCCACTGGACTGAAAAAGGCAATAGATGATAAACTCGCTAATAAAACGACTTTTGCTGATTTTTTATTGCCTTTATATCATTACTTGTGAAAACACTTTCATTATATCGTTTTTCTCAGTATTATGCAACAGATTTTCAGTTTATTTCACTAATATATAACATTTTTCTTCCTAACGAACGCTTTCAATTCGCCAACTATTCCATCCTTTAAAGCGGATAGCTCCGTTCTGGTCAGTTCGATAAACTTTGCTATTGATAGTTTCCAGTTGTGTCAAGGTTTCCTGATGAGGGAGTTTTGCTCGATTGCGCTTTCCAACTGAAATGAGAGTGAACTCCGGTTTGAGCTGTTCTAGGAAAGCTGAATTGGATGATATTTTAGCACCATGTTGGCCTGCTTTCAGGACATCCACCTCTAAGTCAGGGTATTGCTTTAGAAGATCCTTCTCTCCCTTCTCTTTCAAATTTCCTGTGAAGAGAAAGTGCTTATCCAAAAGTTTTCCATAAAGAACCAGGGAACCATCACGATCCCCATCTCCAATCTGCCTTGGAGATAGGACTTCTAACTGACTTCCAAAAATCGGCAAGTTCTCCCCTGCTGTCACACTGCGAACCTTGGTTTGACTTGCTTCTAGTTCCGCTACAAATTCCTTCTGTGTCAAACTTCCTTTTGACACTAAAATCTCCCCGACATGGAAAGCCTTTGTTACTTCTAGCAAATCGCCAACATGCTCCTTGTCTGTATTGGTCAAAACCATCTGATCAATCTTGTCTACTCCTCGACTTTTAAGATAGGGAATCAGGGTTCTCTGAGCATTGCTAGTCGTCGACTTTTCTTGCCAAGCTTGGATTTTCTTGTCAGATTCTGCCTTTCCTCCCACATCTATGAGAATGGTTTTACCAGTTACATCCCGTAGGAAAATACTTTCTCCTTGCCCCACATCCAGCATGGTGATTTCATTTTCCAGTGGATGCTTGGTCAAGAAAAAGAGCCCCACAATAAATAAGCTCAACACTACAACTCTTTTAATGTTTTTCCTAAAATCATAGACCAAGGCCAATGAAACTAAGAGAAGAATCAAAAGCCATGCATTTGGTTGTCCAAAGACCAAGGGCCTACTTGCCAGCTGCGATACCAAGCGAATGATGCACTCCAACCACTCAAAGACAACGTTTAGCTGAGTGACTGGGTAAACAAAAGACAGAATGAATAAGATAGATAAAAGTGGTAAGAAAACCAAGTCAAACAGAAATGAAAAGACAAAGGTCAAAAGAATAGACCAAGGCTGAAATTCTGCAAAATAAAAGGATAGAATGGGCAATATTCCCAAGGAAATGACCAAACTTTCTCTGGTAACAACCTTGAGCCCCTCCCCTTCTTTGCTGGTCATGGTCAAGATAAAAGCGTAGGCACAGGACAAGACGCCTCCTGCTGTCAAGAAAAAATTGGGCATGATGATAAAGAGGACAAGGATCGTCAAGGCAAAATTATCCAAGCCCTTAACACCATGTTGAGCCAATAGTTTTTGCAAAAGACTACGAATGACCGATGCTGAAAATCCTGTCAGACCTGCATAGATAAGAGAAAAGGGATAAGTTAGCCACTTCAACTTTTCTTGGGTCAAGCCCAATCGCAAGAGGAGTTTCTTAAAGGCATCCATAAAGAAGCCCACCTGCATACCTGACAAAGCAAAGAGATGGATAATTCCTAGACTAGAATATAGCTCATTCATCTCCTCAAAGTCTGTGTCCAAATGTCCCAGCAAGAGCCCCGTCATATAATTGCGCATAGGATCTGGAAAGTGCGTCTTGATCCAAACAATAGCCTTTCGACGTAAACTTGATAAATTTTCACCTATATCCCAACTGTTAATTTTTTTCAGTGACTGGATGCTATTGATAGTAAGTGTCTGGTAAATCCCCTGGGTCTTTAGATAGGCTTGGTAGTTAAATCCACCAAAATTCCTCTGACCTTCTGGCTCTGAAAGCTTCCCTTCTAATTCCAAGTCATGAAGGTCTGTCAAGGCTTGAAATTGCTCTTTCTCCTCCTCGGACTGGAGTTTATAATAAACTTGGAAAGTGCGACCTTCAGCCTTTCCCCGAAAGGACAGACTATCTCCATTGACTTTGATGGTATCTGGTAAAATCCTCACCTTTTCAACATAGCCAACCAAGTCTTGACCAGCTTGTGTCTGTTGCCAGTTTTGAAACAGAAACCAAAATCCAAAAACTCCACAAATCACTAGAACTTTTCCAGCAGATTTCCATGGAAATTGGAAAAAGAGGCAGACGAGCAAAAAAACAAAACCTAGCAGTGCGAGATAGGACGCTCCAAAAATGGCATAGTAAAGCCAGAGCAACAGAAAGCTCAGATAGATTAGAGGGATAGGGAAATTCTTAATCCACTGTGACATAGTCTTTTAGCTTTTCTATGGTTTTAGCGCCAATGCCAGAGACTTTCTTTAATTCATCTACCGACTTGAATTTGCCATTTGCCTCACGATGATCGATAATATCCTGGGCTCGTTTTCCTCCCAAGCCTTTGACCTGCTTGAGTTCTTCCAGACTGGCCTTGTTGAGGTTAACCTTCTTTTCTTTACTTGTCGAAGGAGTCGTTCCAGAGGCAGCCTGCTGACTAACTGCTTCTTCTCCCTTAGTTGGAACATAGACCAGAGCCTCGTCACTGACTTTCTGAGCTAGATTGAGCGACTTGCTATCTGCCTCCTCTGTCAAGCCACCTGCCTTCTGAACGGCATCGTGAACTCGACTGCCAAGAGGCAAGTCATAAATCCCTGGTGATTTGACAGCACCTTTGACATCTACTGTGATTAGATCTTGTTCAGGAGATTCGTCCTTTTCCTCCTTTTTCACTTCTTTTTCGGTAGATGTCTCCTTTGAAACAGCTACAACTTCAGCCTGCAAATTTGTTTCTTTCACAGGTGTTTGTGAAGTTGGTTTTAGTAGGAAAAATCCGCCCAAGGCCAAACCCAAAACAGCACAAATGACAATGATTTTATACTCTTTGATTTTTTCGATAATTACTTCCATATTTTCTCCTCTCTTAGATTATTCGCAAGAGGAAGAAAAAAACAGTCGAAAATTTCTTTTCAACTGCTTATTTATTGGCAAAATACTCTTCCTTGGTCAAGGCATAATGAACTCTTGTGACAATTCTCCCTGGTTCTTTATTATCCATTCTAGCATAGGGTTCTTCATGTGAAAAACGCATACCTGATTTCTCCATGACCTTGCCTGATGCGGGATTGTCCTTATCATGAAGAGCGGTCAACTTATTCATTCCAATCTTGTCAAAAGCCAGCTCAATCACAGCTCGATTGGCTTCTGTCGTCAATCCTTGATTCCAATACTTTTGGTTGATAATGTAACCAATAGCTGCTTTTTTGAGAATGGGGTCAATCTTGTGCAAATCAATGGTTCCGATAAACTGGCCGTTATCTTTTAGTTCGATTCCCCACCGTCCCAAGGGATTAGCCAAGTAGAACTGAGCGATGTTGTTCTTGGTTTCTTCTAAACTCTGATTGGTTGGAAAAGTGTAGCGTGTATTTTCTCTATCCGAAGCATACTCAAACATAGCTTCCGCATCATTCAAAGTCACAGGTCTAAGCAATAAACGTTCTGTCTCCACTATTGGATACTGGGCAAATTTCACAAATATTGATTCCATACTTTTTCCTCCATTAGAGCTTGATTCTCACTAGTCTAGCATAAATAAATTTGGATGACAAGTTTTTCTTGATTTTTGAAGCGGTTTCATATACAATAAAACCATCACATTTTTGATTTATGAACTGGAATGTGACAACTAAAACAAGACCGTCAATTGAAAGGTAGGTTATCTCTATGTTAATCGGAATCCCAAAAGAAATTAAAAATAATGAAAATCGTGTTGCCCTCACTCCTGCTGGCGTCCACAGTTTAGTCAGCCGTGGACATCGTGTCCTCATCGAAACAAATGCTGGTCTCGGTTCAGGCTTTACTGATGCGGACTATCAAAAGCAAGGTGCTGAGATTGTCGCTACTGCTGGCGAAGCCTGGGCAGCTGAGTTAGTCGTGAAAGTAAAAGAACCACTAGCTTCTGAATATGGCTATTTGCGAGATGATCTTCTCCTCTTCACCTACTTGCACATGGCTGCTGCTCCAGAGTTAGCAGATGCCATGCTAGCAGCAAAAACAACAGGAATTGCCTATGAGACTGTCCGTGACTCCCTAGGTCACCTACCACTCCTCGTTCCTATGAGTGAAGTTGCAGGTCGTATGGCAGTTCAAATCGGAGCCCACTTCCTTACTAAGCAAGCTGGTGGTTCTGGTGTCCTACTTGGTGGTGTACCAGGTGTTCCAAAAGGAAAAGTAACCATCATCGGTGGCGGTGTCGTTGGTACACATGCTGCCCGTATCGCTCTTGGACTTGGTGCTCAGGTAACTATTTTAGATATCAGTGCCAAACGTCTCTCGGTTCTAGAAGAAGTCTTTGGAAACCAAATCCAAACTCTTATGTCAAATTCTTTCAACATCGAAGCAAGTGTGAGAGATGCTGATGTTGTGATTGGAGCAGTTCTCATCCCTGGTGCCAAGGCACCAAAACTGGTGACAGATGAGATGGTCAAACAAATGCGTCCAGGCTCTGTCATCGTTGACGTTGCTGTTGACCAAGGTGGTGTTATCGAAACAGCTGACCGTGTGACCACGCATGATGAACCCGTCTATGAAAAACACGGTGTTCTCCACTATGCCGTTGCCAATATCCCTGGTGCGGTTGCCCGTACTTCGACCATTGCCCTAACCAACGTCACTCTTCCTTACATCGAAGCCTTAGCAGGAAAAGGTTTTAAGAAGGCAATCACTGAAGATCAAGGCTTACGCGAAGGAGTGACAACTTACCAAGGCTACTTGACTAGTCTTCCAGTTGCCCAGGGGCTAGATAAGGATTACACTTTGATTGATGAACTTGTCTAAAGACATTAACTAGTTAACACAGATACGATAAAGAGCAGTCCATCTGAACTGCTCTTTTTTGCTATTCTGTTTCTTGGTTCTTTTCTTCAATCTTAACTGGAGCTGGTTCATAGGCTCGGATAATCTGAGCGACAACTGGATGGCGAACCACATCCTTGGCTGAAAAATGAACAAAGTCGATCTGGTGAATGCTCTTGAGCTTTTCTTGAGCATCAATCAAACCAGACTTGACATTACGTGGCAGGTCAATCTGACTGATATCTCCATTGACAATCATCTTAGAATTAAAACCTAAACGCGTCAGGAACATCTTCATCTGCATGATGGTCGTATTTTGTGCCTCATCGAGAATGACAAAGGCATCATCCAAGGTCCGTCCACGCATATAGGCAAGGGGAGCGATTTCGATAATTTCACGCTCCATGAGACGGGTCGTTTGGTCTTTTCCGAGAATCTGATACAAGGCATCGTAAACTGGTCGAAGGTAAGGATCCACCTTCTCCTTGAGATCACCCGGAAGAAATCCTAGACTCTCACCTGCTTCCACTGCTGGACGAGTGAGGATAATCCTCTTGACTTGCCCACGTTTAAGGGCAGTCACTGCCAAGGTCACTGCAAGAAAGGTCTTCCCTGTCCCTGCTGGTCCGATTCCAAAGGTCACATCATGCTGTTTGACACTGTCCACATAAAGTTTTTGACCCAAGGTTTTGACACGAATCGGTTTCCCAGTATTATCCTTGATGATTTCTTCTTCGTAAAGGGCGACAAACTTGTCGATTTCATCGTTTTTGACCATGCTAATCGCAGTCACCACATCTGGCGTGCCAACGGTCATTCCTCGATTCACCAAAACCATCAAAGCCTGGATAACCTGACGGGCTTCCTCACAGGCAGTCTCTTCTCCCAAAACCTGGACAATCTCTGTGCGAGCATGAATCACCACATCGAGCTCTTCTTCCATCAAACGAAGATGGCGCTCATTGGAACCAAAAAGATGAAACAGGTCATCTGGATGACTCAGTTGAATGTCTATTGAATGTTCCTTCAAATAAAGAACCTCTCTAATCCGTTTATTTCTTTTTATTATAGCAAAGAGAACAATAAAATACTAGCCTCATCTCATTGTCTCTAGTGTTCTAAGTATTCTTGCCAGATGGCGTCAAAGTCTCCTAGGTTAAAAGAGAAGCTGGCATGCTCCTCCAAAAAGCGACTCACCTCATCAAAATCATCCGTGTGTTTTGGGAAGGCTGACTCCTCAAAAGCGAAGTCTGCCAAGATGGCTTTGGGGCTATTACTTTTAGGATTGCGCTCGGTCATGAGCCAAGTGTAAAATGATTTTCTCAATTCTTTCTCCTATCAAGAATTTTTTGATGACACTTTTCTGATTCTTGAAAATTACTGGACTTAGCCTCTGAAACGTAGTGGTTTATAAAATCTGTTTTCGCATCTGTATAGGCGTCTCGATTGTGTTCAAATTTTTTCCACAAATTGAGTTTTAATTCCTGATACGCTTGGGCAATATCTGGATGCTGGCAGAGATAATCTCTAAAATATATCTCGTTATGATCTCCCGTCATTCGCAAATGTAGATGAAAAACTTTCTCAGCAAATCCCTGCTCTGTATATCCTTTATTTAGCGAAATCCTGTTAGGACTTTCCGACATCACTAGCCACCCATTCTTCACCAATAAATCCCTAACTCTTGCTAAATCCTCTATTCTACCTACTTCTAATAGAATATCAACGATATTCTTGGCCCAAATATTAGGGATAGCAGTGCTACCGATATGTTCTATTCTTTTAATAGTATTTGCACCCAATATTTTTTTTAGATTTGCTTTTTCCGATTCATACCAGTCTTTCCACTCTGACTTGTGCTCTACCAGAAAAATGGGGAAAAGTTGCCAGAGTTCCTCTAAACTCATTTCTTCAAGTTTCTTTATCATGTCTATAAGGCCTAAATCAACTCTGTACCAAACTGATCTTGTTTGATTTTACCAGCCTTCATCAAGCCACCAAGTGCTTTCTTGAACTGACCTTTAGAAATGCCAAAGGTTGCCTTGATGTCCTCAGGAGACGACTTATCATTTAAGGTCATGAAACCGCCATTGCTTTCCAAGTAGGTCAAAATCATCTGGGCATCATTTTCCAACATTTCAAAGGAACGTGGTTTGAGGGATAGGTTCAAGGTACGGTCCACTTCACGGAAACCGATAACACGCGCATCTAGCACTTGTCCCAAACGTGGCTCTGCGTAACGCTCACTTGGGTGAATAAAACCAAGCATGTTATTCTCTGGCAGATAGACAAAAGTTCCCGATAGCTTGAGACGGTAAACAATGGCTGGCCAGTTTTGGTTCTGCATGTTGTTGTAGGCAGGACGAGCCAGACGTTGGAAGTCTTCTTGATAAGCCAAAAGTCCCCAGATGCGGTCTTTCTTGTCCACTTCAAGACGGATGTAAAGTTGATCACCTTTCTTGGGCCAGAGTTCCTTAAGCTCAGGGAGAATATCTAGCGACACTACGATTTCCTTATCAGGTAGACCGGTATCGACAAAGACACCCAAGTCCTTACGAACTTCTGTTACCGTTCCCCAACCAAATTGGTCCTGAGTGGCAGTCACTTCTAGAGTGGTCAAGCGGAGTTTTTGCTTCATATCCGTGTAGGCAAAACCTTTGACCGTATCACCTACCGTGTGTTGACCTTCTTCCTTGGCAAGAGCATAGGTCTGA
This sequence comes from bacterium, assembly GCA_905221265.1. Taxonomy (GTDB): domain Bacteria; phylum Bacillota; class Bacilli; order Lactobacillales; family Streptococcaceae; genus Streptococcus. The sequence continues at coordinate 318,548 of CAJNCQ010000002.1, forward strand.
CCATCCTTTTGCACAAAGTAAAAACGGTCATTTTCATCGATGATGAGTCCAACGATAAAACTTGCAAGATTTATATTCATATTTCCTTCTTTCGAATAAAACTCAGCCAGCAATGCCAACTGAGTTTTTCTGTTTATTTTTAGACTTCCAAGAGTTCTTTTTCTTTATTGGCAGTCATATCGTCGATGTGTTTCACAGCATCGTCTGTTACTTTTTGAATATCTTTTTCAAGAGTCTTCAATTCATCTTCAGTGATTTCTTTTGCTTTTTCTTGCTTTTTAGCTTCGTCCATAGCGTCGCGGCGGATGTTACGGACAGCCACTTTAGCATTCTCACCGACCTTCTTCACTTCTTTGGCAAGGTCACGACGAGTCTCTTCTGTAAGAGCTGGGATAACCAAGCGGATCACAGAACCGTCATTAGCTGGTGTGATACCTAGATCAGAAGCGTTCAAGGCACGTTCGATGTCTTTCAATGAAGACTTGTCAAATGGTGTTACCAACAAGACACGCGCTTCTGGAATGGTAATTGAAGCGATTTGGTTAAGAGGAGTTTCGACTCCATAGTATTCTACGTGGATACGGTCTAGCAAGCTTGCGTTGGCACGACCGGCACGGATACCACCAAATTCACGAGCGAGTGATTGGTGAGACTGGGTCATTCTCTCTTTAGCTTTTTCTACAATTGCATTAGCCATAATTTTCTTATTCCTTTTCTTCGATATTGTTTGAAACTGTTGTTCCGATATTTTCACCAAATACGACACGTTTGATGTTGCCTGGTTGGTTCATGTTAAAGACAACCAAGTCAATGTCGTTGTCCATAGAGAGGGTTGAAGCAGTTGAGTCCATGATACGAAGACCTTTGTTGATAACGTCACGGTGAGTCAATTCTTCAAACTTAACAGCTGTCTTGTCTTTCTTAGGATCGGCATTGTAAACACCATCTACGCCATTTTTAGCCATAAGGATGGCGTCCGCTTCGATTTCAGCCGCACGAAGAGCTGCTGTTGTATCTGTTGAGAAGTAAGGTGAACCAATTCCGGCACCAAAGATAACGATACGGCCTTTTTCAAGATGACGAAGGGCACGTCCACGTACGTAAGGCTCAGCCACTTGTTGCATAGAAATAGCTGTTTGCACACGTGTATCGACGCCAACTTGCTGCAATGAATCTGCCATTACAAGTGCATTCATAACAGTCCCAAGCATTCCTGTATAATCTGCCTGAACGCGGTCCATTCCTGCTTCTGCTGCAGGTTCTCCACGCCAGAGATTTCCTCCACCAATAACAAGGGCAATTTCGATCCCTAGACTATGAACTTCTTGAATCTCTTTTGCAATTTTTTGAACTGTTTGGATATCAATCCCTACGCCACGTTCACCTGCAAGAGCCTCGCCTGATAACTTGATTAAAATACGTTTATACTTGGGGTTAGCCATTTTTACTCTCCTTTTTTTATCCTACCTATTTTATCACAATTTCTAAGATTTTTATAGTACCATGAGCAATTCTTTCAAAAAAATTAGACCGTTAAAAATTCCTCTAAGTCGGTAAGGGCACGCTCTGCAATTTTTTCATAACGAGCCTTCTTATCACGGATACGCTCGCCTTCCAACTCCTTGATAATTCCGAAATTGACGTTCATAGGTTGAAAGTGATTGCTATCAGCGTGAGTGATGTAATGAGCCAGACTTCCAATCGCTGTTGTCTCTGGGAAGATAGCTTCGCTTTCTCCCTTGAAAAGACGAGCCGCGTTAATACCTGCAACTAATCCTGAAGCTGCTGACTCAACATAGCCTTCTACACCCGTCATTTGACCAGCAAAGAAGAGGTTTGGCTGTTTCTTAGAACGGTAAGTCTGCTCCAGAAGATTTGGTGAATCCATGTAAGAATTGCGGTGCATGACCCCATAACGGACAAACTCAGCATTTTCAAGACCTGGAATCATTTGGAAGACACGCTTTTGTTCTCCCCATTTGAGGTGGGTTTGGAAACCAACGATATTGTAAAGGCTACCAGCCGCATTGTCCTGACGAAGTTGGACAACAGCATACGGTGTTTTAAACTCTCCATCACGAGGCCCCATATAGTCGTCTGGGTACTCCAGACCAACTGGTTTCATAGGACCATAAAGCATGGTTTTAATGCCACGTTTGGCCATGACTTCGATAGGCATACAACCTTCAAAGTACTTTTCTTTTTCAAAAGAATTCAGCGGTGCTTCTTCCGCATTGACCAAGGCTTCATGGAAATCCATAAATTCTTGTTTGGTCATAGGAGCGTTGAGGTAGGCCGCCTCTCCCTTATCATAACGAGATTTGAGATAGACCTTGCTCATATCAATAGTATTGACATCGATAATCGGCGCTGCAGCATCGTAGAAATAAAAACCGTCACCGCCATTAAGAGCATGAATCTTTTCAGCAAGGGCATCACTAGTCAAAGGACCAGTCGCTACAACTGTAATAACATCTGTCGGCAATTCTGTAATTTCATCACGCACCACTTCAATCAAGGGATGGTTGGCTACTTTTTCGGTCACCATCTGTGAGAAACCATCTCGGTCCACCGCAAGCGCCCCACCTGCAGGAACACGTGTTGCCTCAGCAGATTCCAAGATAACAGAACCCAAACGACGCATTTCTTCCTTGAGAAGCCCAACAGCATTTGTCAGAGCATCTCCACGCAAGGAATTGGAACAAACCAACTCAGCAAAATTGTCTGTTTTGTGCTGGGGTGTTGACTTGATGCCTCGCATTTCATAGAGTTTAACTGGAATACCACGCTCTGCGATTTGGTAGGCTGCTTCAGAACCAGCCAATCCCGCTCCGATAACATTGATATAAGATTGAGACATAAGACTTTTTTTACCATTATGGGAGAAAAATCCGTTCTTCCTTTTTCAGGCTTTTAGTAACAGCCTCCCATAAACTTTCTATAAATAATCACTCCTACTAGTATAACAAAAAAGGTAGACAGAAAGAACTAAAAAGGCCTATAGATTAAAAATAAGTCCACAAATAAACCCCAGATAGCCTAAGGCTATCCGGGGTTCTTGTTTTCATCGCTAAAATGATATCAACAATTTCATTTTAGTCGATTTTTGGGACTTAGTCTTCTAAATCCATTTCAGAAGCTGCTGATTTCTTCTTCTTGCCAAGAAGAGAGGCAGTTGCCAATG